>JAOPXK010000074.1 GCA_025965195.1 Marmoricola sp. | reverse complement strand
AACGCGGCCAACCGTCCAACACGCAGCCAACTGAAGTGGCCGCGAACCCCATGGGGTTCGCGGCCACTTCGGTTTTGCGGCGCGCTGGACGGGGTCAACGTCGAATTGCCCGAAATGACTAGGCCCGGAGTGATCCATCCGCCATCGCGAACGAGCCGTCTGCCCGATGTTGCGGCGCGCAGCGGGCTGACAGAGTTCTCCTATTGCCAGTGTGGAGCTGGTATCAGACATTGGCCCAAAGGGAGAGCAATCATGCTTCAGCACATCCGTAACATCACCGCCCGGCGCAACGAGGACGGCGCGTCCGCCGTTGAGTACGGCCTGCTCGTCGCCGGCATCGCTGCCGTCGTCGTCCTGGTCGTCTTTGCACTCGGTGGCGTCATTCGCGGCGCGTTCTCCAAGACCTGCAGCACGATCGGCGCACATGCAACACCGTCCGCGACGTGCCCGAGTTGATCCTGCTTCGAACGACCGGCGCAGACCTGCTCTCCATCAACTGACGTTCACGTTTTCTCGGGGTTGATGACATCGGCCGCGGATCCACGGATCCGCGGCCGATTTGTCAGCTGAGGAGCTCGCTCAGCCGGTGGCGAGAGTGCTGCCAGGTCCAGCTTTCGGTGGCTCGCGCTCGCCCGTGCAGTCCCATCTCACGGGAGCGCGCGGGGTCGCCGAACAGTTCGATGATCCGGGCCCCCACTGCGACCGCGTCGCCAGGCGGTACGACGAAACCGGTCACCCCGTCGACCACGGCCTCCGGTGCGCCACCGGAGTCGCCGACGATCACCGGCAGACCGCAGGCAGCCGCCTCGAGGAACACGATCCCGAACGCCTCTGGCTCCAGGCCGCCGAGTCGGGTCCGACACGGCATCGCGAACACATCCCCCGCGTCGGTGTACGCCGGCATCTGCGACCAGGCCACCGAGCCGGCAAATACGACTGACGAACCGAGTGGTGCAGCGGCCCGCTCGAGGCGACGTCGATAGGGCCCGTCCCCCACGAGTAGCAACCGTGCTGAGGGGTGCACCGCGAGGACGTGCGGCCAGGCCTCGATCAGGGTGTCCTGGCCCTTGCGCGCGATCATCCGCGCCGTGCACACCACAACCGGCGCGTCGGGAGCGATGCCAAGCGACGTACGCACCGCTGCTCCGCCACAATCCGGCCGGAACCGGTCCACGTCGACTCCGGGTGAGAGCTGCACCATTGCGGCAGCGTGGACAGGATCCAGGGCCGGCGCGATCCGGTCGCGACACCACTCGCTGACGTAGGTGAGGACGTCGCACCCCCGGCCGATCCGGCGAAGCAGCTGCCGTGATCCGGGAGCCCGGGCCCACCAGACCTCATGACCATGGGTCAGCGCGATGATCCGATGAGCGCCCGCCGCGCGTAGTGCCGGTGCGAGGAGCCCCAGAGGTGCGGACGCTCCGAAGACCACCCGGTCCGCCCCAGATGCCCTGAAGGCGGCCACCACCCGGCCGGAGACCGCCGGCGTCGGCAACAGCCTCGACCTCGGGTCGCGGTGCACCCGGAAAGCCAAGCCCTGATCAAACGCGCCATCGCCCGGCATCGACGCCGTGTACACCTCGACCTCGTCGGCCATCCCCTCACACAGCGAAAGGACGAACGTCTCGATGCCCCCACGCCTGGTCGGGAAGTCATTGGTGACGACGAAGACGCCGCTCACTGCCGCTCGAGCGCCTTCGCCATCCCGATACGCTGCAGTGCGGTCGGGTGGGTGCCGAACCAGAACTCGCTCCACGCCGGCGGTGTCGGGTCACTGAGGGAGTGCACGGCCAGCGACTTCTGCATCGCGATGAACGCGGCCGGGTTCCCGGTCGCCGCAAGAGACGAACGGTCGGCCCGCGCCTCGATGCCTCGGCTGATCGTGTTCTCGATCGGGCTGGCCAGCAACGTGCCGAGCGCCGTCAGGGCGAGCAGCAGCGCGATCGCCACCGGGTCTCCGGGACCGCTCACTCGCGCTCGGGAGAGCAACCGTCGATCAGCGAAGAGCAGTCCGAGCAGCCCGAGCCCGAAGACCGAGCCGATCGCCCCCAGCCCCGTACCGAGCAGGACATCGTTGTGCGCCGCGTGGCCGAGCTCGTGGGCAACGACCGCCTCCACCTCTGCCTGGTTCACGTCGGTGAGCAGGTTGTCGTAGACGACGACGCGCCGAGTGCTCCCGAAGCCCGAGACATACGCGTTCAGGGTCGTCGTACGGCGCGAAGCATCAGCGACGAGCACGTCGGAGATATGGACGTGCTCCTTCGCAGCCAGCGCCATGATCGAGTCGCGCAGCTCACCCTTCGGCATCGGCGAGAAGTGGTTGAACAGCGGCTCCACGACAACGGGATAGACGAACGACCCGGCGAAGACGAGAGGAACCGCCGCAAGACCCGTCCACAGCGGCCAGGTCCGCGGCGCCTTCCGGGCGACGCCCATCACCATGACCATCGCGATCGCGGTGAAGGCCCAGTTGACCAGCAGCGTCAGACCCACATCGCCCCACCAGCCCGCAGCGGCCTGATGCGTCAGGCCGTACGCGAGGTCGATCGACCGCGAGCGCCACGAGAACGGCAGCGTCACGACGACGCCGATCACCAGCAGCGCAAGGCTGCCCAGCGCCACCCGGAACCACCAGGGTCCGCGCAGCCGGCCCAGGAGCAGCCGACCGAGCCGGGTGAGCCCGAGCAGGAGCGCCACGACGAGAGACACGGCGAGCGATGCCCAGCCGAGGTGCCTCTGGCTCGAGGAGTACGACGTCCCCCTCTTGATCTGGGCCGCGCTGAACACGTCATGTGCCGGCACGTGCTCGTAGTGGCCGCCGGGCACCCAGTGCCACGGCACCAGCAGGCCTGCCACCACGGCGAAGACCAGGCCGGAGCCGACGACGAGCGCGAGACAGAGCTTTCGGTTCGGGCCCACCGGCTGGGTCATGCAAGAAGCCTGATCATGCGCTCAGCCTGCCACTCCGTGCCCAGCCAGCTCGTCGAGGTCGGCCCGCCATCGCGCGACGAACTGCGCCTGGGCGGTCCCGAGCACCGACCGGAACGCCTCCTGGACCGACGTCCCCCTGTCGACCGAGCGGTAGAACGCGATCAGCTTCGCCTCGCCGTACGTCTTTCCCAGGAAGCGGCACGCCAGCCAGGCCTCCTCGTAGGTCGCACCGAGGTTGCTTGCCGTCGGGCTCAGGTCGGTGGCGGTCGGCAGATGATCAGGCACGCCGTGCTTGCGGATCCGCGCCAGGATCTGCGATGCCGCGACGTTCACACCGATGCCGGCATGGTCGAGCGCGACGTAGTCGGCGAAGCCCTCGAGCAGCCAGGTCGGCATCGAGGCGAACGTCGCGTTCATGGCCACGTGGGTGGACTCGTGGCTGATCACGACCTGGGAGCCGCGCGGGCCGAGCCCGTCGAAGATCCGCGGGTTGATGAAGACGTGCACCGGTTCACCCGGCACCAGCGTCCCGTCGACGGTGGTCGTCACGGCCGCGATGTTGGCGTACTCCGCCTGGTCGGTGTTCAGGATCGAGTCGAGCATCGCCTCGGTCGGCGGAACCTCGAGGACCAGTTTTCCGCGCCACTTCGGCAGCACCTTGCGGACGTCGATGATCGCCTGCTCCGCCAGTGCGTCGTACCGCTTGAGGTCCTCACCCGCACCCGCCATGACAAGGGTGTACGGCGTCACGGCGATCGAGAGCTTTCCACGCAGCCACAGCGGGCTGCGGTCGCCGTGGCCGCCGATGGCCGCAATCCGCACACCGGCCGACGTCTCGACGAAGGTGAACGAGGTCTCCATCCGGGTGATCCCCGGGTCGTAGGTCGGAATCCGGTAGTCGACCTCGACCGCCCCGACCCACGCCGATGGGCCGAGCCTCTGCTGCTGAGCGACGCTGAGGGCGCCCTCGTCGTCGTCGACGTACCGCATGGTCAGGTCGGTGATCCGAAGGCCGCTGACGTTCTCTGCCACCGACCCGAGCAACCGGTCTCCCGCACCGCTCCCCAGCGACGTGGCGTCGGCACCGCTCGACAGGGCGGTGACGAGCTTTGCCAGCGTGGCCTGGGCGGCGTCGGCTCTGGAGGACGACCCGTCACCGGACGGACGCGGTGGCGTGATCTCCGTCGAGTGCGTGCAGCCTGCCAGGACGACAGCTGCCATCAGGGACAGCAAAAGACCGGCCATCCACCTGAGTGGACGGCCGGCCTGTGCTGATGACATGAGGTGATTCTGTCAGCCGGGTCGAACCGCGCCTGAGTAGGGCATCGAATGGAGGCCGGTGACCTTGACGCCGACGCTCGGGTTCTCTGCATTCACGATCAGGCCGTTGCCGATGTACATGCCGACGTGGCTGACCGGGCTGTAGTAGAACACCAGGTCGCCGGGCTGCAGCTGGCTCTCGGAGACGCGCATGCCGGAACCCTGCTGGGCCGACGAGCTGTGCGGCAGACCGACGCCGGCCTGGGCCCACGCGGCCATCATCAGACCCGAGCAGTCGAAGGCACTCGGACCAGCGGCGCCCCAGACGTAGGCCTTGCCGACCTGTGCCATCGCGTACCGAACCGCAGCCGCCGCACGACCCGAAGCAGGGACGTTCGGGAGCGGGCCGGAGTACGTGCCGGACGTGATCTCGGCGAGCTGACTGGCCTTGAGCTTGTCCAGGATCGCCTTGGCGGCAGCCGCCTTGGAGTCGATCTGGGCCTTCTCCTTGGTCAGCGTCTGCTGCGCCTTGTCGAGCTGCTTGACCTCGTCGGTGACGGCTTGCTTGCGCAGCGTGAGTCGCTGGAGCTGCGTGGTGAAGTCGGTCATCGCCTGGCCACGCTGGTCGTTGTAGGACGAGACCGCATTCAGGTTGTCGAGGAAGGCATCGGGGTTGTTCGAGAGCACCACCTGGCTCGCAGTCGAGAGCGACTGGCCCTGGTACTGCTCGACCACCATGGTGGCCACCTGATGGCGCATCGTGGTGACGACAGCCTGCTGGCGCGCGAGATCCGCGTCGAGGCCGACGAGCTTGGCGTGGGAGGCATCCAGATCGTCCTTGGCCTGGTTGGCGCGCTCAGAGGCCTGCTCTGCCTGACGGTAGAGGCTGTCAACCTTCTTCTGAACGGAGTCGATGCTGGGTTCTGCCTGAGCTGGGATTGCAGCGCGTAACCCGAAGCCCGCGAGGACTGTCAGGAAGACTGCGAACACAGCGGTGCGTTTCCGGCCGTGAATCACGAGCGGACGGTCTCCTCTTTGTCTTACGCCTACCAGGTGAGCTGACGGATTCGGGCCCAAAGAAAGCCCTACCAGCACGAGCGAGCCACGGTCGGTGACTGCTGAGTGCCGGATTCACCCCAAGGAACTTGGTTCCCCGGCTCCTTCTTCGACACTCCCCGAGGAGCATGATTCAGGATTCGGCGCGGCCTTTGGGCAGACCCGGTCGGCCTGCCGGTCCAAAGACCATGAGCCAGCGACAGTAATCGACATCCCGAGAACCCGCCAACCGATCCGGGCGTGTCTGGGCATTTTTCAGCCCACGTCCGCGCAACACCCGCCCGACCAGCCCCATCTGTCGCATACGTCACATAAATTAGTCCTGAACGAGGCCTAAGCCGAGGCGATCTCGGGCCCGGACATCGGGGTGACCATCCGCAGCGGAGGCACCAGACCCGACTGGGCCAACACCTCCAGGGCGTGTTGCTCGTCGTTGTCGAAGCTCAGCTCGGGGGGTGGCCCGAGGAGCACGGTGACCACGCAGTCGTGGCACGCGAGTCCGCGAACCAGGCACGTGTCGCAGTCGATGCGCACACTCATGGGGCTCTCTTCTCTCTCAACCGAATCGGTTGAGACAGACCGTGCCACCTGCCACCGACAGGTTTTGGCCAGCGCCTCCTAGCTGCGCGACAACAGTCGGATCAGCGCGGCAGAGTCAACCGCGCGTACGCCGGCCTTGCGCGTCACGTCGTCCACCACCGCACGATCCGACGTCACCACCACGACGACCCGACCCTCGGGCTCGGCCGCCACCAGGTCCCGGATCACGTCGTCGGCGATCGAGCCGACCGGACTGAACAGCACCCGCACTCCGCGAGGCGGCTGCACCAGCCCGCGCCTCTCGGCCTGGGCAGCATCGAAGACAACCGTCAGTTCGACGCGGTTGCGGGCCACGACCGGTGCCAGACCGCGCAGCAACCGCTCGCGCTGAGCCTCGAGCGACGCGTCCGCCCACGCGCTCTTCGTGACGTTGTAGCCGTCGACGATCACGTGCACGCCCGGCAGCTCGAGCAGCTGGCGCAGCAACGCCGGGTCATCGGTGGAAAGAGAGGTGCTGCCACTCGGCGTACGGACTCCCGGCTCGGCCAGGTCGGCTGCCACCCGGTCGGCGGGCGACCCCGACACCAACGGGAGGCCGAGCTCGTGCCTCAGGCCCTGACCGGCTTGCAGCAATGTGTCGAGCAACAGCCGGGCGCGAAGACTCGCCTGGTCGCGATCGGCTCGGGCGGTCCGACTGGCTCGGTTCAGGTCGGCTTCGAGGGCCATGACGCGAGCCTTGAGGCGGCGTAGCTCGGCGTCGGCAGTGGTGACCACCTGCTTCGCGGAAGCCTCCGCCTCCTCCGCCGTACGACGCGCCAGATCGGCGCGCTCGGAGGCCTGCCGCGCCGTCGTACGGGACTCCCCCAGCTTGCGCCGCAGCTCGGCGTTCTCGGTCCGGAGCTTGTCCTGGGCATCCTTCGACCGCGCCCGCTGCACCCGCAGCTCGTCGGTGAGCTCCTCGACACGAGCCGTCAGCCGCAGCACCTGGTCGCGCGCTGCACCGGCTTCGACCACCGCCTGCCCAGCCAGATCTGCCGCGGCCACCTCGTCGATCAGCTTCTCCCAGCCGGTCGGACGCTCGAGAAAGCCGAGCGCGGCAGCGTCGACCGACGCGACCAGTCCGTCGAGATCGGAAGCGCTTTCCGGATGCTGGGCTCGCACCTGGACGCCGATCCGCTCACGGAAGTCCTCGTCGGACTCGAGCAGCGTCATGATCTGGGTGCCGCCGAGACGGGCACGCCGTTGCGGCGTGAACGTCGCGACCCGCTTGAGTGAGGCCGGTAGGTGGTCGGTGGCCAGCCCTCCGAGCGCCTCTGCGGCGTGCGCAACCAACCGGGTCCGGACCCGGTCAGGAAGCGCCTCGGGGGTGGTCGTCATGTGCCCGGAGTGCCTGCGATCTCGGTGTCGGCCCGATCCACGGCCTCCACCGCGTCGGCTCGGCCGCACCAACGGCAGGTCACCGATTCCACGGTCTCGCTCTTGGTCTCGGTTTGCTCGACCTGGTGGTCACCGGCCATGTCGAAGTGCCAGAACTCGGTCGTCCGTCGGCTCCGGGTCACGTCGAACCGGGTCAGGTTGCCGCAGCCACCACAACGCCAGCGCTGATGAGCAAGGGGGCGGGCAACGGTCACGGCAGGCTCCTCGGATGCTCGACGGGGCAACCAAAGCCTATTGCGCGCGTCGACCCGATTCTGTCGGTTCCCACGCCTACCGTCACAGACATGAGCAGTGCGCCCCACGTCGAAGCCCCGCAGGTGGGCTCGCGCTGGGCGGCGCAGATGAGCTTCGACGAGCTGGGCCGGCCATTGCGCGACATCACCTTCTGCGTGGTCGACCTCGAGACGACCGGCGGGTCTGCTGTCGGTGGCTCGATGATCACCGAGATCGGTGCCGTGAAGGTACGGGGCGGCGAGGTCCTGGGCGAGTTCCAGACCCTGGTCAATCCGCATGCGGCGATCCCGCCGTTCATCGCTGTGCTCACCGGCATCACGAACTCGATGGTCGCCACCGCCCCCTCGATCGAGTCGGCGTTGCCGGCGTTCCTGGAGTTCGCCCAGGGCACTGTGCTGGTCGCGCACAACGCGCCCTTCGACGTGGGGTTCCTCAAGTACTTCGCCCTGAAGCAGGAGCTGCCGTGGCCGCGCTTCGAGGTCCTCGACACGGCCAAACTGGCTCGCCGGGTGATCACCCGCGACGACGCCCCCAACTGCAAGCTCAGCTCCCTGGCCATCGCGTTCGGCGCGAGTGTCACCCCCAACCACCGGGCGCTGGCCGACGCGCAGGCGACCGTCGACGTACTCCACGGGTTGATGGAGCGCCTCGGCGGACTCGGCATCTTCACGCTCGAGGAGCTGCAGACGTTCTCCTCACGAGTCAGCCCGGCGCAGCGCAAGAAGCGCCACCTCGCCGAGGGGCTGCCCCACGCCCCGGGCGTGTACCTGTTTCGCGACGATCGCCAGCGCGTGCTCTATGTCGGCACGTCGCGCGACCTCCGCACCAGGGTCCGGTCCTACTTCACCGCCTCCGAGACGCGTTCACGCATGGGCGAGATGGTCGGGCTCGCGGCAACGGTCGCCGGCATCGAATGCGCAACCCCGCTCGAGGCCGAGGTCCGTGAGCTCAGGTTGATCGCGAAGCACAAGCCGCGCTACAACAGGCGCAGCCGCTTCCCTGAGAAGGTGCACTGGCTCAAGCTGACCAACGAGCTCTGGCCCCGGCTTTCCCTTGTCCGCAAGGTGATTGACGACGGAGCCGACTATCTCGGTCCGTTCTCGTCACGCAAGGCTGCGGAGAAGTCGCTGGCTGCGCTGCACGAGGCCTTTCCTGTTCGCCAATGCAGCGACAAGTTCGCCCGACTGCCCGCCCGGTCTCCGTGCGTGCTCGCCGAGATGGACCGCTGTCTCTCGCCGTGTGACGGCAGCGTCGACATCGACACGTACGCCGTGATGGTCGCCGATCTCCGCGACAACCTGTTGCGCCGCGCCGACGAGGTCGTCGATGCGATCACGGCGCGCATGTCCGGGCTCGCCCTGACCGAGCGGTTCGAAGAGGCGTCCGTGCATCGCGACCGGCTCGCTTCCTTCGTGCGGGCGGCGTCTCGTTCCCAGCGGCTCACGGCACTGACCCGTTGCGCCGAGGTCGTTGCTGCCAGGCGGGAGGACGACCAGCGCTGGGCGGTCCACGTGATCCGCAACGGCCGGCTGGCTGCAGCGGGCGTGATCCCGGCTGATGCGCACGCCGGTGACTACGTCGAAACGCTCCGGGCCTCGGCCGAGACAGTCCTTCCCGGTCTCGGGCCGACGCCGGCCGCCACGGCCGAGGAGTCCGAGAAGATCCTGCGCTGGCTCGAGTCGCCCGGCGTTCGCCTCGTCCATGTGGAGGGTGAATGGGCGTGCCCGGTGCGAGGAGCGACCCGCCATCTCGCCGTACACGATGCGGTCCAGCAGTCCCGCCTCAGCCTGGTCCCCTTCGACGAGCGCCGCTCGATGGCGACCGTCCACCAACCGGCCAGGTGACAACCGGTCGTTGAGCTTGTCGAAACCAGTGGTCGAGCGCAGTCGAGACCGCGCGATACGTTGTTGCCATGATCACCGCCATCGTCTTCGTGAAGGCAGACGTCGCACGCATTCCCGAGGTGGCCGAGACCATCGCCGCGGTCAAGGGCGTCAGCGAGGTCTACTCGGTCACCGGCCAGATCGATCTGATAGCTCTTGTCAGGGTGCGCAGCCATGACGAGGTCGCCACGGTCATCGCCGACCAGCTCAACAAGGTCGACGGCGTCCTTGAGACCGAGACCCACATCGCCTTCCGGGCCTACTCCCGTCACGACCTGGAGTCGGCGTTCTCCCTCGGCCTGGACTGACGCACCGCTGCACGTGGCTCTGAATGATCACTCGTAACCGAGGACAGCCTTCCGCATCTCACCCCAGGCAAGCGCTGACGCGATGGCATCATCCAAGGTCGACTGGGTTGACCACGCGAGCAACTCCCTGGCGCGATCCACATTTGCATAGGCGCCCACAGCATCGCCCGGACGAGGCGGGGCCTCCTCGACGGGGACGGCCGACCCGAAAACACGCTCGAACGCCGACACGAGCTCGCGCACGGTCACCCCTGATCCGGATCCGACATTCAGCACCACACTCGGTCGACCGGATCGCTCGAGCACCGAGTCGAACAGCTCGACGGCGGCAACGTGGGCGAGGGCAAGATCCCAGACATGGATGTAGTCGCGGATGCCCGTGCCATCGCGGGTTGGAAGTTCGGTTCCCGTGATCGTGAACGCATTCTTCTGCCCGCGCGCTGCCATCACCAGCTGGCCGAGGACATGGGACGGTTCGCGCGCATAGATCCCTGACTGCAGCAGAGGATCTGAACCGATCGGATTGAAGTACCTCAGGATCAGCGCTCGCAGCTCAGTCGCGCACGCCAAGTCCTGCAGTATCAGTTCCATCATCATCTTCGTCCGTGCGTACGGCGACATTGGATCCAGCGGGGAAGACTCATCAACCTCGAAATTGTCCGACAGCGCGTAGAGAGACGCCGAGGATGAGAACACCATTCGTGGCTTCCCCAACGCGATCAGCTCGTCGAACAACTCCAGCGACTTCATCACGTTGTCGCGGTAGTACTCGTACGGCTTGCTCACCGACTGAGGCACGACAATGCGAGCGGCCAGGTGAATCGTGCACTCGATGTCAGGGTGCTCGGCCACGATCTGTCGCAGCAGTGTGCGGTCCGCGACGTCGCCTTCGTAGAAGGTCCTGTCGCGAACGAAGACACGTGGACCGGAGAGCAACGAGTCGAGAATCAACGGGACGTGTCCGGCCTGCTCCAAAGCCAAGGCTGTCGTGGAACCGATGTAGCCGGCACCACCAGTAACAAGAACCTTCACCGCAGCAACCTACAAGGGCCTTGGCTGATCGTTCGCCAGACACGTCCACGCCAGCCCCGTAGCGTGGTCCACGGGCTCATTGAGCTCATTTCCTGTCACAGCTCGTCGTTTGGGGAGGCTCGACATGGCTGAGGACAAAGTGTCCGGGCGCAAAGAAGTTGATGTTCTGGTTGCAGGTGGCGGCGGTTTCATCGGCGGTCACCTCGTCGCTGATCTGTTGAAGCAGGGTCTGAGTGTGCGCTCGGTCGATGTGAAGCCTC
>JAOPXK010000149.1 GCA_025965195.1 Marmoricola sp. | reverse complement strand
CAAAGCCAGACCAGTCCGGCAGGGTCGCCGCCGCCTGCGCCAAGAAGTCGGCTCGGACGATGAATTGGAACCGCTTAGCCTCGTTGGTTCGACCGTCGAGCTCGAAGTCGGTCCATCCGGGCCGCCCGACCAATCGGTTGTCGACCCACCAGGCGATCCCGTGCTGGCGCGTCGTCCGATCTGCCTTCTGAGTGTCGATCACGATGAGCTGGGCCACACCGAACCCCGGAACCTCGACCTCAAGCTCGCGAAGCTTGCCAGCCGGTACATCCTCGAAGGTGACCTTGGTCCCGTCGACAACGACTTGGAAGTTGGGGTCGGCCAGGAAGCGTGTGCCGATCACCTCGCGCACTTGCTGGGCCGTCATATTCACACCGGTCCCCCCGGGTGCGGAAATTTCCGTACCGTGGCCAAGGACCTCATTACGCTCACTGACCAGCTTCAGGTCGAAGGGAACATTGATGCCACGCTGGACTTCGTAGGTGACCTCATGGCCATCGCACCAAGTGCGCACGACATAGGGGTCGCCGAAGCGGAACGCGGCGTGGCGCCCCTTGCCGTTGCGGCCATCGGATCGGCGAGGGGCGAATTCCTTCAGCTCGTCCGGTGGCGTAGCCGTGACGCCCTCCTCGGTCAGCTTGTTGTAGTCGAGCGTCCGCCACCGGCGCTCGAACTGTGCCTTGGCCATGCCTTTGCCGTTGTCGGTGATCGAGAAGACCTGCTCGTTGCCCCGTTCAGCCCAGCGGATGTCGACCCGGGTCGCCCACGCGTCCCAAGCATTGGCGACAAGCTCAACGATAGCGATTTCGGGATCACGGATGATCTCGCCCGCATGCCGTTCCAGGAAGCGCTCGTCGAAAAGAGCCCCTTGCGCCTCAGCCATCGCGTCCCCCGCCATCGCAAGCAGTGCCGCGTCCCACGTGAGCGAAGGGCGGTCAAGGTCGGCGGCTGGCGTCAAGGTCGTGTTGACCTCAGCCGGAGGCAGGCTGTGCGAAGTGAACCGACCTGATGCGTTCATGGCAGCCTATGGTATGCCCGATTGGGGAACAAAAAAAGAACATGTGGGCCGTCCAGATTTCGCCGTCAACACGCCCAGAGTCGGCGTGTTGCCAGATGCCGTCAGCGTACCCCTGGCTTGGCTCTGCCGCACCTCGCCGTTGAGCCGAACTTCCCAAGGTCGGCAATGAGTCAGGACGAGCCGTCTAAGAGGTCCGCTCTGTGGCGCGGCTTAAGGACCGCTTTCGACCCGAAGCGAACCGCTCTGATGAGGCTACGGCCGTCGACCCAGCGCCCCCGCGGCTGTCCGTGCCGAAGAACGGCGGCGCATCCCTATTCTGTCACCACCTTGAAGTACGGACCCCTTTCGCACGTCTGCGGACGTATGACCGGGCTGCGCATGTCCGGCGGCCGCACCCCACGCTTCAGCAACGCTTCCAGGTCGTACATCAGCACCGGGGCGTCGACATAGGCGTCGTGGTTGAAGGCGAACCACTCCGCGTCCGTCTCACCGGCATCGATGGAATCCATGCCGGCGGCGATGAAGGGCGCGCCGTCCCGCATGAGCCCCCCGACGCGGGGACGCTTCGCCTTGCCTTCGGACACGACGAGCGGCCGATCGTGCGCGTTCGCGTAGAGCGTCACGCTCGCGAAGTAGGCGGGCACGCGCAGCAGCCTATCCGCGGCGACGTTCTCCGCCACGTCGGGCGAGGCCAGCACAAGGTGGGCGGCGCGCCGTTCGCCGCCGGCCTCCTGTGCGAGTTCGGCGAACGCGTCCAGGACGAGTTGGCAGCCCTTGCTGTGGGCGACCACATTCAGGGCCTTCAGGCCGGCGTCCTCGATCAGGGTCCGCACGAAGGCCTTGAAGGGCGTCACCGACGCGTCGAGGCTGTCGGCATCGTAGTCGTAGCGCGACGGCTTGCCGGCCGAGGGCCAGGCATAGTGAAGGACCGGCCCCTCGATCTCCAGGTCCGTGGCCAGCTGGGCGGTGCGCCAGAAGCCCGCTTCGAACGGCGTGTTGAAGCCATGGACGAAGAGGAAGGCCGCCCCCGCCCCGGTGTTCGCGGCCAGGGCGCGCAGGAAGTCCCCGCGCGCCAGGACGGTCGGCGCGCCGAGCAGCACGATGTGCTGGTCGGCGTTCTCCGGAAGGCCCACGCCCAGGACGCGCCAGGGGCGCGGGACCGACCCGCGTCGTAGTTTGTTGGGCACGGAGACGCGCGCCTCGCCGAAGGTCAGGGCGTCAGGCCCGGCCGCACTGGCGGTGGTGAACACCCCGCGATCGACGACCCGGTTGGTTCCAAAGAGGATGCGGCAGGCATGGGCGTCCGCCACGGGCGCCTCGCTCGCCCTGCCGAGCGCCGACCCGCCCCGTTTGCGCGCCACGGCGGGCAGCAGATGCTGGTCCATCAGCCGGTCCAGTCCTTCCCGGACCGCGCCGGGCGCCCAGGGCGTGGTGCGGACCGAGAGGCCGGACCGGCCGTTGAAGGCGTCCGCCCCCGTGGCGATTTCAAAGGGGGCGTTCCTGACGCTGCCGGGCAGCTCCACGCCGAGCTCGCGCTGGACTTCGTCCCAATCCAGCGCGCCGGCGAGATCGGCGAGGTCGCTGTGGAGGTCGTCCGCCGACAGCGTGGCGTCGGCGAAGGCCCGCGTGTCGGGCGTCGGCGCACGGCTCTCCTTGAGGACGGCTTCGAGCGCTTCGCGGACACGGGTGACGGCCGTGAGGCAGGCCGCCGTCGATTCCGCGCTGTCGAAGGCCTGTCTCGCCGCCGCCCAGGCCTGGATCAGGCTCGCGACCGAAGGGCTGAAGGGCTCGAAGATCGCTCCGAGATCGCCCGCGAGGCCGCGCAAACGGACAAGTTCGGCATTGAGGTGATCGAGGGCGTCGAACGCGTCAGACACCGCATCGCGAGTAACGAGGTCAGCCATCGCGGCAAGGCCCTCGTCGATCCACAAGACCGACTGGCGCCGGAGATCGCGCGGCAGGTCCACGGGGCCCGATGCGACGCCCATGAGGTCACGCGACCGAGGGTTCGCGCACGCCGCTCCAGTTCGCCTCGCCGGCGATCTGGTTCATGTCAGTCACATCCACCCTCGAATGGTAGATCCAGCTCTGCCCCTCCACGGTCGCCTGCAGCGCCGCGTTCCGCCCCAGGTCGAGCACATGCGGCGAGCCGTAAACCTGCCACAGGGTCGGCTCGTCCCGCGCCTTCATGACGTCGGCGATGAAGTGGGTCTGATACTCGATGGCGGGTTCGACGGCTTCGCCGCCGGAATCCTTGACGGCCTCCATGAGCGCGTAGCCGGCGATCTCGACGGCCCGCGCCGCACGGTCTGCATGACCGACCTCGTCGATCTGCGCCCAGGTCGCGGTGCTCTGCGACTGCCGACTGTCAACGGTCACGTAGAGATCCGAGGCGCGCGCGATCGGATCCAGCGCGAGGGTTTCGAACTCCCGCACGAAAGCCGCCCGCTTCGAGACAGACAGGGCGGCAAGATGAAGGCTCAAGGTCGGTCTGTGGCTCGCCCGAAGGATGGTCGCAAAGGCGCCGGACGCGGAACTGGGACCGGAGATACAATTCAGAACCAGCGCAATCCCGCGAGTTCCGATATCCCCCATCCCGGGGACGTCCGAACCATACTGGCCGATGAGTTTGCCCAATCGCTGCGCCCAGCGCGACCCCCAGGCCTCCAGGACGTCTTGCCCCGGCGACTCGATGGGTCTGGGCTCGACACGCACCTCTCTCGTAAGCCGCGCCTCAGCGCGTTCGACGCGCGCCAAGGCCGCCGCCTGCCTTGACGTTTCGACGGCCTCTATCAGCCTGCGCGCCGCTCTGGCGCGCAGATGGGTCACGCCGGCCATGCGTTCACGGTCCTCGGGCGTCTCCATGACGTCGCGCGCCGCGAACGAGGCCGACTCCAGGATCGCCAGCGCCGATTCAAGCGGATCCTCCGCGCGCGGCGGAGCCCATCGTTCCCGAAGGACGGAAATCCATTCCGGCTTGACCTCATAGAGGTGCTCGGGCCGTCCGCGCGCGCCTTCACTCGGCGCCGGACGCGCGGTCAGGGCGTTGCGATGTCGCTGCAGAACGCTCAGGACTGTGCGGCGATTGGCTCCGGTGAGCTCGCAGAGCTGTGTGACCCCAACGCCAGGGTTGTCCGCCAAGGTCGAAAGAATCTTGTCCGTCACCACGGGTTTAACTGAGCCTTCCTTCGCGATCTCTAATTAGTATGCATATGCGTATTTAATGACAATCCTCTAAATCGCCAAGGCCCTGTGGAGTTCCGCGAGGTCGCCCCCGCGCAGGAACGCCATGACCGCCGCCACCACGGCCGCCGGCCCCGTTGGGGCCTGAAGGTGCACAAACATCCCCACGACCAACCCAGCCCGATCCTCAAAGGGGATGTTCTGGGCGTTATACCGCAGCGAGAAGCTCAGAAGCTCGGCCTCCGCAGCCTCGTCGCTCAGGAAAGCGGCAAGCGCCCTCATCAGATCGTAGCGCGCCCGCTTCGCCTCTTCGCGGGCGCGCATATCGGTCTCTTCCGCCTTGCTCGCCGGAACGTCCCGCAACACGTGCTGCCGCTCCGCGCTCTGAGCGACATGGGAATCCGCCTCCTGAATCCACGTCGGCAGACTCTGCTCGTCGGCCAGACGTGAGACGGTCTGGTCGTACGCCAGACGATCCATCCAGCCGTCGCTCCACGCGCACCCCCGGCC
>JAOPXK010000056.1 GCA_025965195.1 Marmoricola sp. | reverse complement strand
CGATCCCCTGGACCTTGTCCAGCGCACCGTCCAAGGCGCTGAGGAACCCGAGGATCGGGTGTGCCTGGGTTTCGGTGGTGCCGTTCAAGGATCGACTTTACCTCATTGTGCCGTGGTATTCAAACGTGTATTCGAGTATGTTGAGGTGGTTGTTTGTCACCGCAACAAGGGGAAGGTGGTCTCGACAAGCTCGACCACCGAAGACGCAGCGCGACCACCGGGCAGCAACAGCGGGAGACCACGGACCCAACCCACCGCCCTCCCTTGCTGCGCTTTTCAAGAACCCAGCCCGAGCGGAAGGTGTGGTCTCGACAAGCTCGACAAGCTCGACCACCGGGCCGGAGGTCGACCACCCACATCAACCCCACCGGGCAGGTGCGCGACTCTCAGCCGGGCCCGAGGGGCCGGACGATGGACACGCTCACCACAGCTTCGGAGGACCCGCTCCGGGCGGGCGAGAGCACCTCGATCGGATCGGTCTTTCCCTTCAGGGGCACGGTCCCGCGGGAGACCAGGTCCAGTGGACGCACGAGCGCGTCGCGCGTGGCGGCGGTGAGGAGCACGTCGTCGCCGGTCTGCCGGGTGGCGGCTTCAACGCGGGCGGCCACGTTGACGGCGTCGCCGATGACGCTGAAGTTCAGCCGGCCCGCTCCGCCGATCGACCCGGCAACCACCCGGCCCGTGTTGACGCCGGCGCCGACCGAAAGGCCAGTGGTGCCCTGGCGGACTGCCTCGACGAGCGCGCAGGCCGCGGCGACGGCGCGGTCGGCATGATCGGCATACGGCTCCGGGGCACCGAAGACCGCGAGCAGGCCATCGCCCATGAACTTGTCGACGTGACCGCCGTGTCCTTCGACGATCGGCACGATCGTGGCGAAGAGCCGGTTGAGGGTCGCGATGACGTCGGTGGCAGCGGCGTTCTCGGCGTACGACGTGAACCCGCGTACGTCGCAGAACATGATCGACACGTCGACCTCGACACCCTCGTCGGGGAACTGCCCCGACAGGATGAGCTGGACGACCTGCTTGTCCATGTAGGTCCCGAACGCCGTACGCATCTGCTCGCGTTCCTCGAGGCCCAGCGCCATCAGGTTGAAGTCGTGGGCCAGCTCGCCGAGCTCGTCGCTGGTCGCCACCGGCACTCGCACCGTGTAGTCGCCCGACCGGACCTGGGCCATTGCGCCTCTCACCTCGGCGATCGGGTCGGTGATCCCCCGGGTCAGCAGCATCGTCAGCTCGCTCGACAACGCGACACCCACCGCGAGCGCGACACCAACGGAGAGCGCCAGCCGCCCCGAACCCGGATGACCGCCGAGGATCGCCGCCACCGCCAGCCCGGCGAACGCGGTGTACGCCGGCAACCCGATCTTCAGCCTCTTGCTGACCGGCAGGCCGTGTCGCTCGAAGGGGAACTCGTCGGGCAGGGCAGCCGCGATGTCCTGGATCAGCGGTCGCGTCAGGAACTCGCCGACCGAGTAGCTCAGCACGGTCGCGTACGCCGCGGGGATCACACAGGCCAGCAGCACCACGAAGAAGCCGCCCCAGCCCAGGTCGAGCAGGACGGCCGCCAGGCCACACGTGGGGATGATCGCGATCGTGTTCACCCGGCCGAGGTCACGGGTGTACTGACGCAGCGTGAAGGTGGCGGCCGCTTCCCAGGCTGCAACGGTCTGCTCCGTCGTGGGAGCCTTCGTCTCCCGCCACGCCACGATCTTGAGGAGCATCGGCTGGGCTCGCCGCGCCGCGAACGCGATCGCGACAAAGGTGAACAGGGCTGCGGAAGCCCCAAGGACGGCGACGCGTGAGAACGGTGGGTCGTAGTACGACGTGACGATCGCGATCGTCAGCAGGGCAACGAAAACCGATACGGCGCCCTCGCCCGCCACCATGACCAGCCAGTAGCGGGCTCCGAGGCGTTCGTACATGCGGCGGATCACGCGGTCGACCACACGACGAGTGTGGCGGCCCTGCGCTGATCCGTCTATGCGAATCCGGCTGCGGGGGCGACCCCGAGGAGGAAGCTCAGCCGGTGATCTCGTCCACGAAGCACCAGCGCCAGTCCTCGCCCGGCTCGGCGGAGCGCATCACCGGATGGCTGGTCGACGCGTAGTGCGCACTCGCATGTCGCATCGGCGACGAGTCGCAGCATCCGATATGGCCGCACACCAGGCACATCCGCAGGTACACCCACGTGGTGCCGTCGCGGATGCAGTCCGGGCACTCGCCGCGCGCGTCCGGCTCGATGGGAGGGCGTGCCATCCGCAGGTGGTCACAGTCGCCCTCGAGGGCGAGCGACCTGGTGACCGAGCGCATCCGTCTCCGCTCGTCCTCGCTGTAGTCCAGCATCGACTCCTCGACGTCGAGCATGCCGAGAACCTCTTCGACCACCTCGTGCGCGACGGTACCGGTCGACCGAATCTCCAGCACCCGCTTGCGTTCCGCGTCGATCATCGTCCTCCGGCGTCGGGCATAGATCTCGCTCGGAGTCTCGTTCTCGCTGGCGCCCACCCGTTCCCAGGCGGCGAAGTCACGGCGCTCCATCCGGTCCCGGATCGTCGTACTCACGTCGTGCGGGTCGTCCTCCTGCATGCGTTCGAGTACGGCGAGCCCGGCCTGCGATGCCTGGTGCAGCAGGTTCGCGCGAGCCAGCGAGTCCGCGACCGGGTCCGGAGAGGGCACCTTCAGCATCCGGGCGAGCCACGGCAGCGTGAAGCCCTGCAGGAACAGGGTTCCGGCGGTGACCGTGAACGCAATCAGGAGCAGCACGTCGCGACGCGGAGTGGTCGTCGGGATGACGAAGGCAGCGGCGAGCGTGACCACGCCACGCATGCCTGCCCAGCCGAGCAGAGCCGTGTAGGTCCACGGTGGCTTGATCCTGGTCGCCGCATCCGGAGCCGGCCGGATCAGCAGGTAGCGGGCTGCGAAGACCCACACCATCCGGAGCACGATCACGGCCAGCAGGGTCAGCCCACACAACGCGAACACCCGGCCCGCACCCAGGGGACTGTTCGCGACGTCGGTGATGATCCGGCGCGCCTGCAACCCGATCAGCAGGAAGACCCCGCTCTCGAGCAGGAACGAGATGGCCCGCCAGTTCATCCGCTCGGCGATCCGGGACTGCGCCGTCTGGATGATCGGCGCCTTGTGGCCGAGGAAAAGGCCGGCGACCACCACCGCGATCACCCCGGACGCCTCGATCCGCTCGGCAGCGACGTACGCCCCGAACGGAGTGATGAACGACAAGCCGCTGTCGAGCACCGGGTCCGTCAGGTGCTTGCGCACGGTGGCGATCACGAAGAACACGGCCAGTCCCACGAGGACGCCACCACCCGCAGCCCGGATGAACTCGAACGTCACGTGCTGCCAGGAGACCGTCACGGTGATCGCTGCTGTCGCCGTGCGCAGAGCCACCAGTGCGGTCGCATCATTGAGCAGCGACTCGCCCTCGAGGATCGTGACGACGCGTCGGGGCAGACCGATCCGGCGGCCGATCGCAGTTGCCGCCACGGCGTCCGGTGGCGCCACAACGGCGCCGATTGCGAAGCAGCCCGGCCAGCCCAGATCTGGCAGCAACCAGTGCACGACGACGCCGACGCCCACTGTGGTGAAGCCAACCAGTCCGATCGAGAGCAGCAGGATCGAGCGACGGTTCGCGTTGAAGTCGACGAGCGAGGTGTGGATCGCGGCCGAGTAGAGCAGTGGAGGCAACAGGCCCACCAGCACGACATCCGGGTTCAGCTGGACGTCCGGGATGAACGGAAGGTACGACGCCCCGATGCCGACCGCGATCAGGATCAGCGGTGACGGCAGGTCGAGCTTGCCGCAGATCCCGGCGACGGCGATGACCGTTGCGACGATGCAGACAAGGGCGAAGGCGACATGCACCCTGCCATCATCGCGGATGACGCGCCGCTCACACCGCGCCGATGGCGGGATCGCTGGTGCTGGCCCTGCCCGTCTCGACATGACCGGCGAACCGACGCAGCCAGCCGGGGAGGCCGACCGCGGTGATCCGCACGTCGTACCAGCCGTGGGTCGCTGCAAGGTCGATGGTGTGCACGCGGGTGGCTCTCCGCGGCACCGAGTACGTCACGGCACTCCGATGGCCGTAGCCGTCGGTGAAGGTGAACCGGACCGCCTTCTTGCGGTGGTTGACAAGGGTGACCCGGAGCCGGCCCGAACTGATCGCAACGTTCCGGACGGTGACCTCCGGCCCGGCGGCCGCGGACTTCCCCCTCGCTCGGCGCAGGAACCCGTTGGGACCGTGCACGGTGAGGTCGTAGACCCGACCAGCAAAGCCGCTGATCGGCCAGCTCCCGCGCAACGAACGCCCCGCGCCGACGGTGTAGGTCCAGGGACTGTCGAGGTGACCAGGCGCGGTCACCAGGAACTGCGCGCCGGCCTTGCCATGGTTGGCGAACGCGATCCCCAGCGTTCCGGTGGCGGGATGCACGTCGGCATCGGCACTCAGGTCGTAGGGCAGCGGGCGGGCCGAACGCAGGCCCCGCTCCTGCCTGGGTAGCGTGGCGCCGGGTGGGAACACCGGAATGTAGTCGAACTGCCGGTTGTGGTCCGCAGGGAGGTACGCGCTCGTGCCCGGCAGCGCAGGAAGCGTCTGGTCGGCCGCGGCGAAGTCGAATGCACTCGTCAGGTCGCCGCAGACGGTTCGTCGCCAGGCCGAGATGTTGGGCTCGCGGACACCGAACCGCGCCTCCATGAAGCGCAGGATCGAGGTGTGGTCGAAGGTCTGGGAGCAGACCCGGCCGCCCGTGCTCCACGGCGAGACCACGATCATCGGGACCCGCGGGCCCAGCCCGAACGGGCCCGGCGTCTCGAGCGTGTCGGCCCGGTCGTAGAGCTCGTTGTGGACGTCGACGGTGGAGGCGCCCTTGCCCGGGCTCACCGGCGGGAAGGGCGGCACGAGGTGGTCGAAGAAACCATCGTTCTCGTCGTAGGTGATGAACAGCGCGGTCTTGCTCCACACCTCAGGGTCGGCGGTGAGGGCATCCAGGACCTGGGCGATGTACCAGGCACCGTAGTTGGCCGGCCAGTTCGGATGTTCGCTGAACGCCTCGGGCGCGGTGATCCAGGAGATCTGGGGAAGCCTGCCGCCCAGCACGTCCGCCCTCAGGATGTCGAAGTAGCCATCGCCGTTCGCGACGTCGGTGCCGGTGCGCGCCTTGTCATGGAGCGGGTCACCGGGCCGGGCGTTGCGGTAGTTGTTGAAGAAGAGCAGCGAGTTGTCGCCGTAGTTGCCCCGGAAGGCATCCTCGGTCAGGCCCCAGAGGTGGGCGGCGTCAAGGCCGTCGCCGATGTCCTGATAGAGCTTCCACGAGACACCGGCAGCCTGGAGCCGCTCCGGGTACGTCGTCCAGCCGTAGCCGAGCTCGTCCTCGCTGAGGACCGGACCGCCACCGACCCCGTCGTTCCCGGTGTAGCCAGTCCACAGGTAGTAGCGGTTGGGGTCGGTCGGACCCATCAGCGAGCAGTGGTACGCGTCGCAGACGGTGAAGGCGTCCGCGAGGGCGTAGTGGAACGGGATGTCCTCCCGGTCGAGATACGCCATCGTGGTCGGGCCCTTGGCCGGCACCCACCGGTCATAGGCGCCGCCGCGAAAGGCGGCATGACCGCTGTTCCAGTCGTGGGCGAGATCCCCCAGGAACTGCAGGCCGAGGTTGTCGGCGCTGGGGTGGAACGGCAGCAGGTCCTTGTGGCCGTCGGACTGGTGCCAGACGGTCCGGCCGCTCGGCGCGAGCACCGGCCTCGGGTCACCGAAGCCACGCACGCCACGCAGGCTGCCGAAGTAGTGGTCGAAGGACCGGTTCTCCTGCATCAGCACCACGATGTGCTCGACGTCCCGGAGCGAGCCCGTCGCGCGATGTGCCGGGATCCGGGCGGCGCGGGCAATGCTCGACGACAGCGTGGTGACCGCAGCGCTCGCACCGGCCAGCTGCAGGAACCGGCGACGGTTGATGTCGGTCATGCCGGCGCCCTCCTCGCCCCTCAGCTGAACGTGGGACCTCGGAACGCCACCATCACCGATCTACGCGCGTCACGACGCCGTTGTCCCAACACCATAGATCGGGACTGATCCCCCCGGCCATGTCGTACTCGTGGTGCGCGATCTCGGCGATCACCCGCGTAGCCTCGTCGCGGCCCGGTGCGTCCAGCGGATGCAGCAGCACCAGGTGCCGGTTCGGTACGGCGAAGAGGACACCGTCGGACGGCGGCTCGACGAGGAAGTCCTGCTTGAGCAGGTGCGGCAAGGACAGCACCCGCGAGGCATTGAAGAACCCGCCGATGCTCGCCAGCACCTGCCCATGGGTGCCCTCCTGCCACGACCGGGTCGCGGTGAGCCGGGCGAGATTGCGTACGGCGGTGCGGGAGACCAGGTCCCAGCCACCCAGCGTCTCGACGTCGTCCGTGCGGGTCAGGGTCTCGACATACTTCGGGTGGTCGATGCTGACCAGGCCGGCGAGACCTTCGCCGAAGCCGAGGTGGCAGTCAGGTCCGAACGAGAGGTCCTCCGCGGCCCACAACCGCAGGAACACCCGGTCGCGGACCTTGTCGAAGTCGCGCTCCTTGGGCGTCGCGTTGGCCGCGAGCAGGCCGAGCACGTGTCCCTCGAGCACCCGCCGCCACTGCCGCTCGCGGACCGTGGCGGCCAGGTGCCCGACGTTGGTGAGTCCGAACAGCTGGCCATCGGAGCCGCGCAGGCAGCCTCCGTCGTACGTCGTCTCCAGGCCGTTCTCCGCGAACACCCGTTGGGCGAGCGCAACGAATTTCGGGGCCTGGCCGATGTCGAACATCGGTAGCGTCAGGTCCGCTTCGAGCCGGGTTCTGCGACGCGTCCACCCCATGAACCCACGGTACGCCGGGCTGTCGGTGCCTTGGGCAAGACTGCGGTCATGACGAACTTCTTGGAGATGCACGTCCCCGGCCAGCCGCTGCTGATCCCCAATCCGTGGGACATCGGGTCGGCCCGGCAGCTCGAGGAGCTGGGCGCAAAGGCGCTGGCCACGACCAGCAACGGCTTTGCGGCAACACTCGGCCTGGCCGACGGCGACGTCAGCCGCGAGCAGATGCTCGCGCACTGCGTGGATCTCGTCGGCGCGGTCGGGATTCCGGTCTCGGCGGACCTGGAGAACGGCTATGGCGACTCCCTCGAGGACGTCGCCGAGACGTTCGCCCTGGCTGCGCGCGCAGGTCTCGCGGGCGCGTCGATCGAGGACTTCGACGGTGACGCGATCTATCCGGTCGACGAGGCGACCGAGCGGGTCGCTGCGGCGCGAACGGCTCATCCCGACCTGGTGCTCACCGGCCGGGCCGAGGGATTCCTGCGTGGCAACCCGTCGCTGGCCGACGTGATCGCCCGCCTCCAGGCCTATGCCGACGCCGGTGCCGATGTGCTCTACGCCCCGTTCATCACCGACCTCGAGGACATCCGCACGCTCGTGCGTGAGGTGCCCAAACCGGTCAACGTGCTGCTGCTGCAGGGCATGAATGTCGCTGCGCTGGCGGATGCCGGGGTGGCCCGGATCAGCGTGGGTGGTTCGTTCGCGGGCATTGCCCGGCAAGCCGCGGCCACCGCCGCCCAGGACTTCCTGGCCGGCGGCAGCAGCTGGCTGGGCTAAGCAGGCGTTGCGACCCACTTCATCGGGTCGCCCCAGCCGAGCTCGCTGATGCCGTGCTTGTCGAGGGCGAGCACCGCGAGCGTCCGGTTGTGCGCCGCGAAGGTCAGCACGTGCGCGATCATCCCGCCGTAGGTGAAGACCTCGGCCGGCTCGCAGAGTGCGTCCACGAAGGTGTCGTCGAGGCGGCCCTCGGCGACGACGTCGTGCACGTGTGAGAGGTACGTCGGGCCTTCGTTCGCCAGCCGTTCGCGCATGCTGGTGAGCGACTCGTGCTGCTCAACGGACCAGTCATAGGCCTGGTCGGCCAGCGCGGCGTTCCACATGCCCATCTGGCCGATGAGCCGGGACAACAGCCGTCTGAGTGACTGCTGTTCGTCGTCATCGACGTTGACCTCGATCCGTTCGTCGAGCTGTTCGTCGGTCAGTCGCGTCGCCTTGTTGAGGATCTCGCCTGTGAGCCAGACGTGGTGTTCGACCATGCGGGTCAGCAGGTCCATGGGAGTCACCTGGTTTCGTGCGGGCAGCCGGATGCTGCCGGGTGGATGGAAGTGGACGCCACTCGGCGCCTCGATGCGGATGGTCCGGGGCCGTCTCCGCCAGACGGCCGGCGGTTCGCCGTACGCCTTGGTGAACGCACGCGTGAACGCCTCGTGTGATCCGAAGCCCGCCTCGACGGCGACGTCGAGGATGCTCCGGCCGGTGGTGATCAGCCGGTACGCCGCCCGCTCGAGCAGGATCCGGCGGCGGAACCTCCTCGGCGGCTCCCCGGCCACCGAGCTGATCACCCGGTCGAGGTGAAAACGCGACAGGTACAACCGGCCGGCGAGCTCCTCGGCCGAGGCGCCGCCCCGCGCCAGCTCCGACTCGGGGTCGAGAACTTCGGCGAGCACGTCCACGAAGGCAATGAAGGTGTCGGTTGCGGTCATGACCTGATCCTGTCCGCTGCTAGTGGGACCCGCTTGATCGCAATTGCTGGATCCCCAGCTCCCTGATCGCGGCGTCGAGCTCGCGGCGGTTGTCGCGGCGTACGACGGCCTCGATCACCTCGATGCCACCGTTGGGGTTGGCCAGCGCGTGCTCGAGCTCCTGCTTCGAGTGCACCTTCCAGTGCGGGGTCCTCGTCGCCGCGCACAGCGAGCCGAGGTCGACGTCGTGGGGGGTGCCGAAGAGCTTGTCGAAGGAGTCCTCGAAGGCGGGCGCACCCTGTTCGAGCGTTGCGAAGATCGAGCCACCGTTGTCGTTGACGACCACGATCGTCAGGTCGGGCCGGACTTCGTCGGGACCGATCACCAGCGCCGTCATGTCGTGCAGGAACGTCACGTCGCCGACGTACGCGATGGCCCGGCTGGTGTCCGGCCGGGCGATCGCCGCGCCGATCGCACTGGACAAGGTGCCGTCGATGCCGGCGAGCCCACGGTTGGCGATGATCTTGCGGCGCTGGCCGACCGGGTAGGGCCGGGCCATCAGGTCGAGGTCACGGATCGGGTTGCTCGCTCCGACATAGAGCAGGCCGTTGGGCGGGACCGCCTGGTTGACGGCGGCGGCGACGTCGTAGGGCGTCAGCTCGGGCTGGGAGTCGACGAGCTCGTCGAGCCGATCGGAGAGCTCCTTGTCGGCCGCCCGCCACTTCTCGAGCCAGGCCGGGTTGTCCGCGTCGGTGACCGCGACCCGCTCGTGCTCGGCACTCACCGGGTGCGCTCGATCCGGCCACCGGCCGCCTGCGCGCACCGAGACCACCTCGACGCCGGCCCGCGAGAGCAGGTTGCTCACCGGCCGCGACAACGTCGGGTGTCCGACGACCACGACCCGCTGGATACCGGCTGCCAGCGGGGACCCCAGCAGCAACCGGTAGGTCCGGATCGGCGTGCTCCCGTTTCGCGAACCACTGGTCGGCTCGGCGAACAACGGCCAGTTCGCGTGCTCGGCCAGGGTGCGGGCCCGGGCGCCGGCGTCGTCGCCGGCCACGACGACCGTGCGCGGGCCGAGCAGCAGCTGACGGGCGACCGCTTCAGGCTCCAGCCGATCGTGGGTCGCGGGTGGCACCGAGATGTCGGTGCCGTCCTCGACACCGGGAACCAGCGGGTCGGCGAACTGGACGTTGAGGTGCGTTGGTCCGAGGGGAGCAACGGCGACCAGCTCGGACCAGAGCTGCGCGGTCGCGAGCGGGTCACCCGACGCCAGAGGTACGTCGACAAAGGTGGCCGCGTCACCGAAAAGCCTTACCTGGTTGGTCGTCTGGTTCGCCAGCGTCTCCCGTAGGGCGGCCGGCCGATCGGCCGTGATGACCACCAGTCGCACACCGGCGTGGGAAGCCTCGAGCACGGCCGGGTGCAGGTTGGCGGCCGCCGTGCCGGAGGTGGTGATCACCGCTGCTGGCTTGCCGGTGGCCTTCGCGATCCCGAGCGCAAGGAAGCCGGCCGTCCGCTCGTCGATGCGGCTGTGCAGGGTGACCCGGCCGGTCTGGGCCTCGGCGTACGCCGCATACGCCAGTGGCGCGCTCCGCGACCCGGGGCACAGCACGACGTGCTCCGCACCCTCGGCGATGAGCGCGTCGAGCACGTGACGCGCGAGCGTGGTGGCTGCGTTCGTCACGAGGCCACCTCCGCCAGTCGTCGCTCCCAGTAGGCGCGTCGTTCCGGACTGGCCGCGACACGCTCCATCGCTGCATCGTCCACCACTGGGTGGCTGACCGGCAGCATCCCGCCCACAGGAAGCAGCGGGTCGGCGACCACGTCACCGGTCAGCAGCTGCACGGTGGCGAGGCCACACGCATGCGGAAGCTCGGGCAGGGCAGCGGCGAGCGCGACACCGGCCGCGATGCCGATCGACGACTCGACCGCACTGGAGACGACGACCGGCAGCCCGATGTCCTCAGCGATGCGCAGGCAGGCGCGGACCCCGCCGAGCGGCTGCACCTTGAGGACGGCGATGTCGGCGGCCTCGAGATCACGGACCCGGTAGGGGTCGGCCGCGCGACGGATCGACTCGTCGGCCGCGATCGGCACCTGGACCCGCCTCCTGACGATCGCCAGGTCCTCGACGCTCATGCAGGGTTGCTCGACGTACTCCAGTCCGGCGGCTGCCTTCAGCAGCAGGGGGATGTTGCGCACCGCTTCGTCGACGGACCAACCGCCGTTGGCGTCGATGCGGATCAGCCCGTCCGCTCCGATCGCGTCGCGGACGGCCTCGAGCCGGGCCTGGTCGTCGGCCACGCTCTGCCCCGGCTCCGCGACCTTGACCTTGGCCGTACGACAGCCGTTCGAGTTCAGCACGATCTGCCGGGCACGTCCGGGATCGCATGCGGGAACGGTCACGTTGACCGGGATCCGCTGCCTGACCGGGTCGGGCCAGCCGATGTCGGCGGCTTCGCGGGCACAGGCAAGCCAGGGCGCGGACACCTCGGCGTCGTACTCGAGGAACGGGCTGAACTCGCCCCACCCGGCGACCCCCCGGAGCAACAGCCCTTCGCGCGCCGTGATGCCCCGGAACCGGGTGTGCAGCGGGATGGAGAAGACTCGTAACTCAGCCATGGGCCGCCAGCTCCTTCAGGGTTGCCCGATCGACCTTGCCGTTGCTCAGCAGCGGAATCTCGTCGACCTTCAGCATTGCCCTTGGCGCCCATTCGCGCGGAGTGACCAGGTCACGCAGCTCGTCGAGCGGCGGCGGGTCGTCGGCGTCGAGGACCGCGACGACGCGCTCACCCCATTCGGCGTCGGGCACACCCACGACAGCGGCGCTGAAGATCCGCGGGTGCTGCTCGAGCATCTGCTGGACCGCGTAGGCCGGCACCTTCACTCCCCCGCTGATGATCACGTCGTCCGCGCGGCCCAGGACCTGAAGCCGGCCGTCGTGCGTGAGCCGACCCAGGTCGTTGGTGATCAGCCAGGTGTCGTCGAAGGCTGCCGCGGTGCGCTCGGGTTCGCCGTCGTAGCCGTCAAAGAGGATCGGGCCGCGCAGTTGCACCTGGTCGTCCTTGATCCGCATCTCGACGCCGTCGAGGGGAATGCCGTCGTAGACGCAGCCACCGCAGGTCTCGCTCATCCCGTAGGTCTGCACGATCCGAACCTTCGCCCGTTCGGCCTCCGCACGGACGGTCGGGCTCAGGGGGCCGCCGCCGATGAGCACGGCGTCGAAGCGGCCTAGGGCGCCGGTCTGGTAGCCGTTGTCGAGCAGGCGGACCAGCTGGGTGGGCACGAGCGAGACGTAGCGCCGGCCGCCGGCCATCTCGAGGACGGCGTCGGAGAGCTCGCTGGTCTGCACGACTGGCTCGGTCCCGGCCATGACCGACCGGAAGAGCACCTGCACGCCGGCGACGTACGTCGGAGGCAGGTTGAGCACCCACTGACCGGGTCCGCCGAGCCGCTCGAGCGTCGCCGACGCGGAGGCCCGCATCGCGTCGCGGGACAGGGCGACCCGCTTCGGCCGCCCGGTCGAGCCGGAGGTCTCGATGATCAGTGGCTCGGGGTCGTCGGCCGCGTCCCACGCGCGCAGCAGCGCCAGCACCTCGGACGCGGTGCCGCTCGCCGGACGCAGGCTGCTCACGCCGACACGCTAGTCGTGCGCCCGACTCGCCGGGCCCGGAGGTCCGGGCTGTCGGTCGCCTGCCAGAATCTCGCGCATGGCCACCCCAGCTCAGTGGATCGAAGGCGCGCGCCCGCGCACCCTGCCCGCAGCCGTTGCCCCCGTCCTCGCGGGCACCGGCGTCGCCGCGTTCGACCACGGCGAGAGCTGGTGGAAGGCCGGGCTGGCGCTGCTCGTCAGCCTGTTGCTGCAGGTCGGGGTGAACTACGCGAACGACTACTCCGACGGCATTCGCGGGACGGACGACGATCGGGTCGGGCCGCTCCGGCTGGTCGGCTCGAAGCTGGCGACCCCGAAGGCGGTGAGGGCCGCGGCGTTCGCTGCGTTCGGACTGGCGGCGGTCGTCGGCCTCGTCCTTGCCGCGACCACGGCCTGGTGGCTCGTCGCGGTCGGCGCGCTGTCGATCCTCGCCGCCTGGTTCTACACCGGCGGCAAGAAGCCCTACGGCTACCTCGGGCTCGGCGAGGTGATGGTGTTCGTCTTCTTCGGGCTGGTCGCGGTGCTCGGTACGTACTACGTGCAGGTCGAGGACCTCAGCTGGGCCGCGGTCTGGGCCGCAGTCGGGATCGGCGCGCTCGCGTGCGCCCTCCTGGTGGCCAACAACCTGCGCGACATCCCATCCGACTCACAGGTCGGCAAGCGCACCCTTGCCGTCGCGCTCGGCGAAGTCCACACGCGCCGCCTCTACGCGATCCTCGTCGCAATCGCTGCGGTCGCCCTGGTCCGAGTCGGCATCAGTACGTCGTGGTGGGCCCTCCTCGGCCTGGTCGCCGCACCTGCGCTTGTCCGAGCGCTCCAGATCGTCGGATCCAGAGCGGTCGGCCCGGCCCTGGTTCCGGTGCTGCAGCTGACTGGCCTGGGCGAGCTGGTCTACGGCCTGGGTCTCTTCGTGGGCCTGCTCCTAGGCCGCTGACAGGTCTCAGTGAGAGACTCACCGCATGTGGTTCCTGATCCTGCTGGTCATCCTCGCTGCGGCGGGGCTCGCATACGCCTTCCGGGTGCCGTTGCTCGCGAAAATCCTCGGTCAGCCCGAAGATCGCATCAGCCGCGCCCTCAACAAGAAGCGTTAGCGCCTCAGACGGTGGGCTCGACCCAGTCGCCGGTGTCATAGAACTTCTCCAGCGTCGCCCGGTACGGTGCGATGTCGAGGTCGTGCGCGGCCAGCCAGCCGTCGTCGTAGTACGTGTGCGCGTAGCGCTCGCCGCCGTCGCAGAGCAACGTGATGACCGACCCGCTCTCACCGCGGGCGTGCATTCCGGCCACCAGCCGGAGGGCACCCCAC
Source organism: Marmoricola sp. (assembly GCA_025965195.1). Lineage (GTDB taxonomy): Bacteria > Actinomycetota > Actinomycetes > Propionibacteriales > Nocardioidaceae > Marmoricola. The sequence goes on along the minus strand of JAOPXK010000056.1, from coordinate 86,497 downwards.
ATCGACGTACCGGTGGAGCCCCCGACCAGCCGGCCGGTGATCTCCGAGGTCCAGCGGGCAGCCGCGACGGAGGCGGCATCGGGTACGGCGATCATGCAGTCGACCACCGCGGGCAGGAACGACGGCTCGACGCGGGGCCGTCCGATGCCCTCGATGCGCGATCCGATGCCCGTCACGTAGGAAGGGTCCCCGTGGGTCCAGCTCTCGTAGAACGCGGAGTTCTCCGGGTCGACGACACACAGCGAGGTGTCGTGCCGCTGGTAACGCAGGTAACGGCCGATCGTCGCGGACGTGCCGCCGGTGCCGGCACCGACGACGATCCAGGTCGGGATCGGGTGTCGCTCGTGACCGAGCTGCTCGAAGATCGACTCGGCGATGTTGTTGTTGCCCCGCCAGTCGGTGGCGCGCTCGGCGTAGGTGAACTGGTCGAGGTAGTGCCCGCCCGACTCGGACGCGAGCCTGCGGGCCTCGTCGTAGATGGTCCCGGGGTCGTCGACCAGGTGGCACCGCCCGCCCTGGAACTCGATCAGCTCGATCTTCTCCGGTGACGTCGACGCGGGCATCACGGCCACGAACGGCAACCCGAGGAGCCGGGCGAAGTAGGCCTCCGACACGGCTGTCGATCCCGACGAGGCCTCGATGATCGTCGAGCCCTCGTGGATCCAGCCGTTGCAGAGCGCGTAGAGGAACAGCGAACGCGCCAGCCGGTGCTTGAGCGAGCCGGTCGGGTGGACCGACTCGTCCTTCAGATAGAGGTCGATGCCCCAGGTCGTGGGCAGCGGGAAGACGTGCAGGTGGGTGTCCGCCGAGCGGTTGGCGTCGGCCTCGACCCGGCGTACGGCGTCATGGAGCCAGGCCCGCGTGGACGGATCCGCCGTGGCCGATCGACAGCAACCCTCGTCGTTGGACTCCACCAGACCTCGTCAGTCCCCGTCTTCCCGGGCGCGAGCCTCCTCGAACCGTGCGGTCGCGCGGGTCGCGCGGGCCTCCACCTTCGCGGCGAACCGGTTGCGCTGGCCGCTGAGCAGCCGCAGCGAGAGCACCGAGGAGATCAGGGCAGCCGCGACGAGCAGGGCAAACTCGCCCCCGACCCCGGGGTCACCGGCGATGAGGATCCAGGCGCCACCGAGGACGGCGTACGTCGCCACGAACAGCAAGATCCGAAGCAACGTATAGCTCACGAATTCCTTCACGGGCCCCAGCCTATTCCCCGAGGTTCTACCCTTGAGAGGTGCTCCGGTTCGCGTTCTACCTAGCCTTCATCGCGGCGATCATCTATGCCGTGTTCTGGGTGCTCGATCGCCGGGCCTCCCCAGGCCCCCGTCGACCCCTCGGCCCGGGTCAGAAACCGGCACCCCGCGGGCCCGTCGGACCTGACGACGACCCGGACTTCCTGGCCCAGCTCGAGCGGCGCCGCCGGCACGACAACAACGGCGACCAGCCTCCGGGGAGCTGACGTTCGGGGCTGGTTCGGGAGTTTTCACAGGGTATGAACCCAAACCTCCTCTTCGCATACGTCGCGACATGTGCGATGAGGAGGTATGACCTCATGGCCTGTGAAAACTCCGCCCCCGCCGGTCAGTGCAGCAGGACGGTCAGCACCGGAGCGGCGTACGAGTGCATGCTGCCGCTGCCGAAGAAGAAGTTGATCCCGATGAAGTTGAACCACAGCGTGGCGAGGCCGATGAGTGCGATGACCGCGGCGTTGCGGCCCTTCCAGCCGGCGGTGGCGCGGGAGTGCAGGTAGGCGGCGTAGACGACCCAGGTGATGAACGCCCAGATCTCCTTGGGGTCCCAGCCCCAGTAGCGGCCCCAGGCGTGCTGGGCCCAGATCGGTCCGGCGATGAGAGCCGCGAATGTCCAGACAGGGAAGGCGAAAGCCTGCGTGCGGTAGGCCATCCGGTCGAGCGCGGCAAGGTCCGGCAGGCGCGCGAGGTAGCCGGTGCTGGTCTTGCCCTTGGCGAGCCAGCGTTCCTTGATGAGGTACAGCGCCGACGACATCCCGCCGATGGTGAACATGCCCGTGGCCAGGATCGCGGCGACGACATGGATGATCAGCCAGTAGGACTGCAGGGCGTCTCGCAGCGGCACGACAGGCGTGTAGAGGAACAGTACGTCGACCATCAGCGTGATGATCACGAAGCCGGTGACGACCGGGGACAACCAGTCCAGCGAGTAGCGGCGGTAGAGCGCGAGGTACGCCACCACGACGACGAGCGTGCCGGTCATCGTGAACTCGTACATGTTGCCCCACGGCACCCGCACCGGGTCGGCGGCGAGGCCTCGCGAGACGACCGCGACGAAGTGGAAGCAGGCACCCAGGACTGTCAGCGTGACGCCGATCCGGCTGAACATCGCCATCCGGTCGGACTTCTCGTCGAGCTGCTCACCGGGCGCCTGGTCGGTCCGGACGATCGTGTCCGTGCCGCCGGCCGTGGCCGTGGCCGTTGCGGGGACCGACGCGGTGATCGGCAGGGATCGGGCGATGGCCCACTGGTAGAGGTGCGCGAGCAGCGCCAGGAAGTAGGTGACGGCACACGCCGCCAGCGCCTGGTTGCTGAGCAGCTCGAAATGGTCGTGACTCACGAACTCGGCTCCTTCGTTGGATCGGAGTGGGGCCTTGTGCCGGTCACTGGGTGCCGGTCATTGGGTGCCGGTCACTGGGTGCCGGTCATTTGTCAGGGCCTGCGTGAGTACGTCGATCTCGCCGGCCAGGTTGCCACCCGAAGAGCGATCGAGTCCGGCAACCTCAACGAGAGTACGCCCGCCTTCTCGGCGTACCCGGACCCATACCCTGCGCGGCCGGATGTAGAGCGAACCGATCAGTCCGAGCAACGCCAGGCTGACGCCCGCCAGGGCCAGCAGGTCGCCGGGACTGCGGCTGACCTGCAGCTTCACGTAGCGGCTGATGCCGTCGAAGGTGACCGAGCCGAGCCCGTTGGGCAGCTTCTGGGTGTGGCCCATCGAGAGGTTCACGAGATAGGGCCGCCCGCCCGAAGCCTTCAGCTCCTTGAGACCGGACTTGTCGAGCGAGTAGACCGACTGCGGCGCTCCCGTGTCGAGCCCGAGGTTGCCGGTCCACACCGTCATGGAGATCGCCGGGTTCTTGTCATCGGGGAAGGCCGAGAAGGGGCCGCTCGCGGCCGTGAAGGCGTACGTCGGGAAGAACTCGCCCTCCAGCCCGATCTGGGTCGGCGAGGCATCGGGGGCCTTCACAACGCCCGTCGAACGGAACGTCGCGTCCTCCGGCAGGAAGATCACCGGGCCGGCGTACGCGATCTGGCCCTTGCCGTCGCGGATGGTGATGTGCGGGGCATAGCCGTGGCTGAGCAGGTACACCTTGGTGTTGTCGACCGTCAGCGGATGGTTCACCGAGATCCGGGTCTTCTTCGTCGGCGTGCCCGGCTCGGTGTGATAGCTCAGGCCCGCGGAGAACTCGTGCGCCATCCCGGCCTCGCGGCCGGACTGGATGAAGGTCACGTCGAAGTTGTCGACCGTGAAGTCGAACGGCGCGAGGTTGGCCGGTGAGAACAACCCGCCGGGCTGGAAGTCGTCGTACTGGCTGAGGGTGTTGGAGAAACCACCGCCCGTCACGACGATCACGCCGCCCTTGTAGCCGAACAGCCCGCCGATCGCGAAGCCCGCAAGCACGAGCAGCACCGAGCTGTGGAAGAGCAGGTTGCCGAACTCGCGGAGATAGCCGCGCTCGGCGGCCACCGAACCGTCGTCGGTGGAGACGACAACCCGATAGCGCTTCGACCTGAGTACGTCGTGCGCCTTCGTCAGCGCCGCCTGCGCGTCGTCATCGGTCTCGAACTCGCGGTGCTGCCGCAGCCGGGAGAGGTTCTTCGGCGCCTGTGGCGGCTTGGCGCGAAGCCCCTGCCAGTAGACCTTTGTGCGCGGCAGGATGCAGCCGACCAGCGAGATCATCAACAAGATGTAGATCGCCGAGAACCACACCGAGTTGTAGACCGAGAACAGCCCGAGCTTGCCGTAGATCGGCGCCAGGTGCGGGTGCGCCTGTTGCCAGTTCGCGGTGCGGACGGCGTCCACGGCCTCCTGGGGTACGACGGATCCGGGCACTGCTCCGAGCGCGAGCATGAACAGCAGGATCAGCGCCGTCCGCATCGAGGTGAGCTGTCGCCACATCCAGCGGAGCAGCTCCCGCGGCGTCAGCGCGAACGCGGTCTCGCGACGGCGGTCGAGTGAGTCCTTGTGCTCGTCGAGCTTGTCGAGTCCCATCAGACCGCCGGCGTGTAGTTGGTCAGGAGGTGCGACTGGAGCCACTGGACGGCGACGTCCCACCAGCCGGTGACGAGCAGCAGTCCGACCGCGATGAGCATCAGCCCGCCGAGCCGGGTCACCCACTGCTGGTGTCGGCGTACGAACCCGATGGCGCCGAGCATCCGCCGGTACGCGAGCGCCGCCACGATGAACGGCAGGCCCAGCCCGAGGCAGTAGACGACGCTGAGCAGCACCCCCCGCGTGACGCTCGCCTCCGTGTAGGTCAGCGCGAGTACGGCGGCAAGGGTCGGGCCGATACAGGGAGCCCAGCCGAAGCCGAAGAGGATGCCGAGCATCGGCGCGGCTGCCAGTCCGACCGCCGGGACCTTGTGGATCCGCCAGTCACGCTGCAGGAACGGCAGCGCCCCGAGGAACGCGATGCCGAGCACGATCGTGAGGATGCCGAGAGCGAACGAGATCTGCCGCTTGTAGACGTTCAGCCAGTTGCCGAGTCCGCCCGAGGCCGCACCCAGCAACACGAAGATCAGCGAGAACCCGAGCACGAACAGCACCGCGCCGAGCAACATCCGGCCACGGCGGGCAGCCCCGAGATCAGCGCCGGAGAGGCCGGTCATGTAGGAGAGGTAGCCCGGAAGCAAGGGCACCACGCACGGCGAGAAGAACGACACCAGGCCGGCGACCAGCACGATCGGGATCGCCAGCACCAGCGAACCGTCGGTCGCGGTGCCCTGGAACCAGCCGCCGAGGCTCAGCGCGGTCACTTGCTCGCGTCCTGCACCAGGTCGACCAGCGTGGTCGTGCTCGGAATCTGACCGAGGATGCTGGCCGCGACCCGACCCTGCTTGTCGAGGATCACCGTGCTCGGGATGGCGTTCGGCGGCAAGGTGCTGTGGAAGGCCAGCAGGACACTGCCGTCATCGTCGTACAGCGACGGATAGGGGACCTTCTGGTTGCGCTCGTAGGCCTTGCCGAGCGCCTGGCTCGCGTCACGGGTGTTGATACCGAAGAACACGACACCCTTCGGAGTCAGCTCCCTCGCTGCCGCGTTGAGATCACTCGCCTCCGCGCGACAGGGCCCGCACTGCGACCACCAGACGTTGATCACGACGACCTTGCCACGGTAGTCAGCAAGGGAGATCTGCTTGCCCTCGAGCGTCTTGCCCTCGACGGGGCCGGGAGCCTTCCGCTGCGCCACCGGCAGTTCGGTGATGATGCCCTTGCCGTCGATGTAGCCCTTGTCGCCGGTGCCGTCGATGCCACCGGCGCAAGCAGACAGCACCGCACCCAGCAGGAGTACGACGGCAATGACAGCGGTTCCCCGGGTGCGGGTCACGAGATCGGCTTGTCCTTCGGGTCGGCGCCACCGGCCGAGAAGGCGGCCTTGCGATCCGCGATCGGGATCATGTCGCCGGCGGGCTCGGAGTAGCTGACCGTGACCAGCTTGCCTCCTTCGAACTCGAACGACGTCAGGCTGCACAGCGTGCACTGCCGACGACGGGGGTCGTGGAGGAAGCGCCGGTGCTCGGCGTGCAGCCGGGTGATCCAGATCGGCAGCTGGTGCGACACGATCACCGCCTCGTGACCCTCGGCGGCGTCGCGGGCGTCCTCGACCGCAGCCCAGACACGGGCGGCGACCTCCTTGTAGGGCTCGCCCCACGACGGCTTGACCGGGTTCCACAGGTGCTTCCACGCCGACGGCCGACGGAGTACGCCGTCACCGACGGAGAACGGCTTGCCCTCGAAGATGTTGGTCGACTCGATGACGCGTTCGTCGACGACGACCTCGACACCGCGGGCCTTCGCGAGCGGCGCGGCCGTCTGCTGCGCGCGCTCCAGTGGCGAGGCCACCACGTGGGTGATGTCGCGGTCGCCGATGCGCTCGGCCACCCGGTCGGCCATCTTCAGCCCGAGCGTGGAGAGCACGAACCCGGGTGCGCGCCCGTAGAGGATGCCCTCCGGGTTGTGCACCTCGCCATGACGCAGCAGGTGAACGGTCGTGTTCATCAGGAGTCCTTCTCGTCAACGGTGCTCGAGCTGACACCGGTGGTCGAGCTGTCACCGCTTGTCGAGCTTGTCGAGACCACTCTGCCTGCTGCCTCCGCGGCCGCGGGCAGCGCATCGAGCACGTGCTGGATCGCCCGGTCGTCGTGGGCTGCCGAGAGGAACCAGGCTTCGAAAGCGCTCGGTGGCAGGTAGACGCCCTGATCGAGCATCGCGTGGAAGTACGCCTTGTAGACGTTGGTGTCCTGGGTCGTCGCGGTGGCGTAGTCAGGGACAGCAGTGGTCCCGGCCGGCGTGAAGAACACACTGAACATGTTGCCGCTGCTCTGCAGGACATGGGGTACGCCGGCTCGCGTCAGCGACTCGGTCACGGCGTCGGCCAGCACGATCGCGGTCTTGTCGATGTGGGCGTAGACGTCATCGGTGGCGAGCCGCAGCGTGGTCAGCCCCGCCGTCGTGGCGATCGGGTTCCCCGACAGCGTGCCCGCCTGGTAGACCGGCCCGTCCGGGGACAGCATCGCCATCACGTCGGCGCGACCACCGAAGGCTGCGGCAGGGAAACCACCGCCCATCACCTTGCCGAAGGTGACCAGATCGGGTCGCCAGCCCTCGACGGCGCCGTCCAGCCCCCACTGGCCGCTGCGCGAGACGCGGAAGCCGGTCATCACCTCGTCGCTGATGAACAGCGCGCCGTGCTTCGTGCAGGTGGCCGCGAGGAACTCGTTGAAGCCGGGCGCAGGCGGGACCACTCCCATGTTGCCCGGCGAGGCCTCGGTGACCAGGCAGGCGATCTGGTCGCCGTGCTCGGCGAACGCGGCCTCGACGGCAGCGCGGTCGTTGTAGGGCAGCACCAGGGTCGCGGCGGTCGACGCGGCCGGAACGCCGGGGGTTCCGGGTACGGCGAACGTGGCCAGCCCTGACCCGGCCTGGGCCAGCAGCGAGTCCACGTGTCCGTGATAGCAACCGGCGAACTTCACGATCAGCTCCCGGCCGGTGAACCCGCGGGCCAGCCGGATCGCTGACATCGTTGCCTCGGTGCCGGAGGAGACCAGCCGGACCTTGTCGACCGGCGTACGGCGGACGATCTCCTCGGCGAGCTCGACCTCGGTCCGTGTCGGGGTGCCGTACGACGTCCCGCGGGCGACTGCCTCTCCGACAGCTGCGAGCACCTCGGGGTGGGCATGGCCCAGCAGAATCGGGCCCCACGAGCAGATCAGGTCGACGTACTCGTTGCCGTCCACATCGGTCAGCCAGGCACCCGAGGCAGACGCCATGAACCGTGGGGTGCCGCCGACCGCATTGAAGGCCCGGACCGGTGAGTTCACCCCACCAGGGGTGACCGCCCGCGCGCGCTCGAACCACGCTCCTGAGGAGGAGCTGGGAGCTGCGCCGGTGGGATGCACTCCGGCATTCTCCCCGACCGTCGCGACCAGCGACGAATCCAGTCGGGCCCGATCACGCCGGGGAGGCTGAAAAGTTGATAAAGGCCACCCCGCCGGTTCCGCGTCATATCCTGTTTGCTGGGTCGTCTCTTGGGTGCTGTCTGCTCGCCGAGACGTCCCCTCAGCGGTCTGTCCTCCGTGACCAACGTCGGGCACCATCGTTTGAGTAGATATACGGCCGGGTATTGAGGGAACCGTGTCGGATATGAAACCAGGGAGATTCACCACATGTCGAACAGGCCAATGACTCGAAAGAGCAAGGCATTCGCGCTCGTTCCGCTCGCGCTGCTTTCTGGTGCCTGGACCGCAAGTCTTGCCGGCCTCGGCGGCTCGGCAGCGGTCGCAGCCAAGTCCGACAACACCAGCCTGCCCGGCGGCACTTCGGTCCCGTCCAAGGCGATCCAGGCGCCTGCGTCGGTGCCGATCCCGGGCGTGATCGCTCCGTCGGTCCCCGACGGTGCCGCGGACAGTGTGGTCGCCTCGGCCTCCACCTCCGGCATCCCCGCCCCCGCCCTCTCGGCCTACCAGCGCGCCGCGCAGATCATCGACTCCGCCGACAAGACCTGCAACATCCCCTGGGAGCTCATTGCCGCCATCGGTCGCGTCGAGTCCGACCATGGCCGCTACGACGGGAACACCCTGACTGCCGACGGCATCTCGACCCCGGGCATCTACGGCCCCGAGCTCAACGGCCGCAACGGCACCCAGGCCATCGCCGACACCGACGCCGGCCAGCTCGACCACGACACCAAGTTCGACCGCGCCGTTGGCCCGATGCAGTTCATCCCCTCGACCTGGTCAGTGGTCAAGGTCGACGCCGACGGCGACGGGATCCGCAACCCCCAGGACATCGACGACGCCTCCCTGGCCACCGCGGTCTACCTCTGCTCGGGCACCGACAACCTCAGTGACCGCAAGGGGCAAGAAGCCGCCGTCTACCGCTACAACCACTCCACCGCCTACGTGAACCTGGTGCTGCGGATCATGGACGCCTACACGCAGGGCGACTACTCCTCGGTCCCCTCCGGCACCTATGCCGGCAACCTGTTCTCCCCGTCCTACTCCACCGCGATCAAGACCTCGCGACACAACGCCAAGACCCGCCAGCAGCACCAGACCCAGCACAGCGGCGGCACCAGCAGCACCAGCGGTGGCACCACCACGACCGGCACCGGCAGCGGCACGACCGGCGGCACCAGCACCCCTGGCCTGCCCTCGACCGGCGGCTCGGGCTCATCGGACGCGGTCAAGGCCCTGAACGATGCCGTCACCCAGCTGACCGCTCCACTGACCAGCGCCCTCCCGGCGCCCATCGTGGACACCCTGTCGACCCTCGCCGAGGCGCTGAACTTCTGCAGCGCGCAGATGGCAGCCATCCCCGACCCGCTCAACCTGCTCGGCCCGCTCAAGACGATCTGCGCCAGCCACGTCGAGGGCAAGACCGAGTCGGCCGCAGCGTCCCTGATCCCGAACACCCTCAACGGGATCCTGGCCTGGCTCAGGTAGCCCACCGATCGCGTCACACAGAGAAAGAGCCCCGGTCCTGGCGACCGGGGCTCTTCTGCTTCGCTGCGGGGGAGGAGAGTTTTCTCAGGCTGTGAGGTCAATCCTCCTCATCGCACACGTCACGACCTGTGCGATGAGGAGGTTTGAGTTCATACCCTGTGAAAACGCCGGGCAAGTCAGCGGGAGAGCAGGCGGGCCGCCTCGAGGGCCCAGTAGGTGAGCACGATGTCGGCTCCGGCCCGTCGGATCGAGGTGAGGGTCTCGATGATCGCGGCATCGCGGTCGATCCAGCCGTTGGCGGCGGCCGCCTCGACCATGGAGTACTCACCGGACACGTTGTACGCCGCAACGGGCACATCGACGGCCTGACGAACAGCACGGACCACGTCGAGATAGGCCAGGGCGGGTTTCACCATCACGATGTCGGCGCCCTCGGCGACGTCGAGGCGGGCCTCGCGGACGCCCTCGAGGCCGTTGCCACCGTCTTGCTGGTAGGTCCGCCGGTCGCCCTGGAGCGCGGAGTCGACGGCCTCGCGGAAGGGTCCGTAGAACGCGGAGGCGTACTTCGCGGAGTAGGCGAGGATGCCGACGCCGGTGTGCTCCTCGGTGTCGAGGGCCTGCCGGATCGCGGCGACCTGACCGTCCATCATGCCGCTGGGCCCGACCAGGTCGACACCGGCGGCGGCCTGCGCGAGCGCCATCTGACCGTAGATCTCGAGCGTGCGGTCGTTGTCGACGTTGCCGTCGGGGTCGAGCACACCGCAGTGCCCGTGGTCGGTGAACTCGTCGAGGCAGAGGTCCGACATCACGGTGAGCTCGTCACCGACCTCGGCGACCACGTCGGTGATCGCCAGGTTGAGCACGCCGTGCGGGTCGACACCGCCCGAGCCGAGAGCGTCCTTGGTCGTCGGGATGCCGAACAGCATCACCCCGCCGAGCCCCGCCTGCAGCGCTTCGTTGACGACCTTCTTCAGGGAGTCACGCGTGTGCTGGACCACCCCGGGCATCGACATGATCGGCGTCGGCTCGGTCGCGTCCTCACGGACGAACAACGGCAGCACGAGCTGGCTCGGCCGCACCGACGTCTCGGCGACGAGTCGTCGCAGGGACGGCGTACGACGCAACCGACGGGGCCGGATCGCGGGGTAGTCCATTACTTCGAGCTTGCCTTGCGGCGCGACGCGGGACGGCGCTCCGAGGGCTTGGTGATCGGCTGACCGGACTCGAGCATCGCCGTACGACGAGCCGCACCGAAGTCACCGAGCGCGTCGCACAACGCCTCGATGGACGGCTCGGGAGCCATCACGTCGACCCGCAGGCCATGCTCCTCGGCGGTCTTCGCCGTGGCCGGGCCGATCACCGCGATGATCGTCGAGGCGTGCGGCTTGCCGGCGATGCCGACCAGGTTGCGCACCGTCGAGGACGAGGTGAAGACGACGGCGTCGAACTTGCCGGTCTTGATCGCCTCGCGGGTCGGGGCCGGCGGCGGCGCGGCCCGCACGGTGCGGTACGCCGTGACGTCGTCGACCTCCCAGCCCAGGTCGATCAGGCCGGCGACCAGGGTCTCGGTGGCGATGTCCGCACGCGGAAGGAACACCCGGTTGATCGGGTCGAGCAGGTCGTCGAACGGCGGCCAGTCCTCGAGCAGGCCACGAGCCGACTGCTCGCCGGTGGGGACCAGGTCGGCCTTGAGCCCCCAGTCCTCGAGGGAGGACGCGGTCTTGTCGCCGACGGCTGCGATCTTCAGGCCGGAGAAGGCACGCGCGTCAAGGCCGTACTCCTCGAACTTCTCGCGGACGGCACGCACCGCGTTGACCGAGGTGAACGCGATCCATTCGTAGCGACCTTCGACCAGGCCGCGGATCGCCTTGTCCATCTGCTGGGGGTTGCGCGGCGGCTCGACCGAGATGGTCGGCACCTCCTCGGGCACGGAGCCGAAGCCACGCAGTCGCGAGGACAGCAGGCCGGCCTGCTCCTTGGTGCGGGGCACCAGCACCCGCCAGCCGAAGAGCGGCTTGGTCTCGAACCAGGACAGGCTCTCGCGCAGGTCGACGACCTGGCCGATGACCGTGATGGCCGGCGGCGTCATCCGGGCAGCGCGGGCGTCGGCAGCGATGTTCGCCAGCGTCGAGACCACGGTCTGCTGGGTGGTCACGGTGCCGGTGCGCGTCATCGAGACCGCGGTGTCCTCGGACCGGCCGGACGCGATCAGCTCACGGGCGATCTCGCCGATCGACCCGACGGCGGAGAGCAGCACGAGGGTGGCGTGACCGGCGTACCTGTCCCAGCTGATCTTGGCGTCGCCACACGTCACGACGGCCAGGTCGCGGTGGTTCTTGGTGGTCAGCGGGATGCCGGCGTACGCCGGGACGGCGGTCACCGACGAGACACCCGGGACGATCTCGAAGCCGATACCGGCCTTCGCACAGGCCTGCGCCTCCTCGGGACCCGAGGCATACATGAACGGGTCACCCGACATCAGGCGTACGACGCGCTGGCCGGCGCGGGCCTGCTTGACGACGACCTTGGCGCGCGACGCGTGGGTCAGCGGCTGGCCGTCCTCGCCGAAGCCGCCGTCGACGAAGGCGGGACCGCCCTCTTCGATGACGGTCTCGACACCGTCGTCGTCCACGTGCACGACGGGCGCCGGCAGGCCGAGGACGTTGCGCACCAGGGCGGCGTGCTCGGCCACCTCGGTGATCACCACGTCGGCCTCACGGAGCAGCTCGACGGCGCGAACCGTGAGCAGGTTGGGATCACCGGGGCCGCTGCCCACGAAGGAGACCCATTTCGACGACCGGGAGGCAGAGCCTGTGTTCGAGGGACTGGAGACAGTCTTGGTCACGATCGCCTTCTTACTGCGTCAACGGGGGAGGGGTCGATCAGTTCTGCAGCGCCATCGGCCAGCATTTCTGCGGCCAGTCTCTGGCCCACTCCGACAGCATCGTCGGGAGGGCCGGATGCGGATCGGCGGACGAAGAGTCCACCATCGGGCGACAGCGCAACCGCCCGGATCCAGAGTTCGTCACCGTCATCGCCTTCGGCGATTTCGGCCAGTGCACCAACCGGTGCGGAGCAGCCTGCCTCGAGGCCGGCGAGCAGCGCCCGCTCAGCCAGGACACAGGCATGAGTGTGCGCGTCATCGAGGGCGTCATGCAAAGCGGCGGCCAGCTCGGCGTCAGCCGACCGGCACTCGATCGCGAGCGCGCCCTGACCCGGAGAGGGCAACACCTGAAGCGGATCGAGCACCTCGGTGACCTCGTCGAGACGACCGAGGCGGGAGATCCCGGCACGCGCGAGGACGACCGCGTCGAGCTCGCCGGAACGAACCTTGCCGATGCGGGTGTCAACGTTGCCGCGGATCCCGACGAGCTCGATGGGGAACCCGAGTGCCTCGATCTGGGCGACCCGTCGCGGCGCACCCGTGCCCACCTTCGAACCTTGCGGCAGCTCGCCGAGCGTGAGGCCGTCGCGGGCCACGACGACGTCGCGCGGATCCTCGCGGAGGGGTACGGCGGCGAGGGTGATGCCGTCGGCCGGAGCGGTCGGGAGGTCCTTGAGGGAGTGCACGACGAGATCGACCTCGCCGCGCAGCAGGGCATCGCGGACGGCGCTGACGAAGACGCCGGTGCCACCGAGCCCGTTGGGTCCCGAGACTGGCGCCATGTTGACGTCGCCCTCGGTGCTCACGTTGACCAACACGGTGTCACGGCCGAGCGCGGCGAAGATCGCCTTGCCGACCTGTTCGCTCTGGGTGCGGGCCAGGAGCGAGGCGCGGGTGCCGATCCGCAGGCTGGGCGTCGAGGTGCTCATACGCTGCCCTCCGCCGGTCGGGTCACCGCGTCGACGGCGTCCGGGTCGAGGGCGAAGAGCTCGGCCAGCGCGGCGGCGTACGAGATCGCGCCGGAGTCGTTGGCCAGTTCCTTGACCCGCACGGTCGGCTGGTGCAGCAGCTTGTCGGCAACGCGGCGGACCGCGTGCTCGATCTCTGCGCGCTGAGCCTCGTCGAGATCGGGAAGCCGGGTCGAGAGTCGCGCGAGCTCGGCGTCGACCACTCCGGTGGCCATCGTTCGGAGCGCGACCACGGTCGGCGTCGCGAGAGCCGAGCGACGCGCGCTCAGGAAGGCCGCGAGCTCCTCGGCGACGATGTCGCGTACGCCGGTGACGTCGTCACGACCGTCGGCGCCCTGCAGCTCGTCGGCCAGGGTCTGCAGGTCGACCAGGCGTACGCCGGGAAGCTGGCCCACCTCGGGGTCGACGTCGTGGGGCAGGGCCAGGTCGATGATGGCGAGCGGGCTGACGCGATCGCCCCGGGCGGTCGTCACGGCCTCGGCCTCGAGCACGATGCCGGCCGCGCCGGTGCAGGAGATCAGCACGTCGCAGCTGCCCAGCTCCGACGGCACCGCGGGAAGCTCGATCGCCTCGGCGTCGTACTGGTTGGCAAGCCGAAGCGCATGGGCGGCCGTCCGGTTGGCGACGATGATCTGGCCGGCTCCGGCCCGGACCGCGGTGGCGACCGAGAGACTGGCCATCGAACCGGCGCCGACAACCAGCACGCGCTTGCCCTCGAGCGAGCCGACGTGCGCGATCGCGCGGTCCATCGCCTGGCTGACCAGGGACGCCCCGGCGCGGTCGATGTCGGTCTCGGCGTGCGACCGCTTGCCGACCCGGAGGGCCTGCTGGAACAGCGTGTTGAGGGTAGGACCGACGGTGCCGGACTCCTGTCCGACGCGGAGCGCCTCGCGGGCCTGCCCGAGGATCTGGCTCTCACCGACGACCATGGACTCGAGGCCCGACGCGACGTGGAAGAGGTGCGAGACAGCGCCGTCGTCGTAGTGGACGTAGAGGTAGGGAACCATCTCCTCCGGGTCGCCGCCGGCCCGGTCGCAGATCATCCGCGAGATCGCCTCGACGCTGCCGTGGAAGCGGTCGACCTCGGTGTAGACCTCGGTGCGGTTGCAGGTCGACAGCACCGTCGCCTCGGTGACGTGCTCGTTGTCGATCGCCTGGCGGATCAGCTTGTTGACGCCGTCCGAGTCGAGAGCGACCCGCTCGAGCACCGAGACCGGGGCCGACTTGTGGGAGATCCCGACGACCAGGACGCTCATGCCGACTCCTCCGTGCCCTCGGCCGCGGCGAGCCCGGCCTTGCGCTGCTCGTGGTAGGCGAGGATCTGCAGCTCGCTGGACAGGTCCACCTTGCGTACGTCGACCCCATCGGGCACCGAGAGCACGGTCGGCGCGAAGTTCAGGACGCTCCGGATACCGGCCTCGATCATCCGGTCGCAGACCGACTGGGCAGCAGCAGCGGGAGTGGCGATGACGCCGATCGCGACGCCGTGCTCGTGCACGATCGCGCTGAGCTCGTTGAAGCCACGGATCTTCAGCCCGGCGACCAGCTCGCCGTGGCGGTTGCTGTCTGCGTCGAGCAGCGCGACGGTCCGGAAGCCGCGCGAGGTGAAGCCGGAGTAGTTCGCGAGCGCGTGTCCCAGGTTGCCGATGCCGACGATCACGACCGGCCAGTCCTGGGTCAGGCCGATCTCGCGGGAGATCTGGTAGCGGAGGTACTCGACGTCGTACCCGACACCGCGGGTGCCATAGGAGCCGAGGTAGGAGAGGTCCTTGCGGAGCTTGGCGCTGTTCACACCGGCCGACGCTGCGAGCTCTTCGCTCGAGCAGCTGGAGATCTTCGCGTCGAGAAGCGAATTGAGTGCCCGCAGGTACACCGGTAGCCGGGCAACCGTTGCCTCCGGAATGCGGGAATGGCTCACTTGAGACTCTCCAACAGTGTCGCTCCGGGCCCGTTCGAGTCCGTGACAGAGCGCTATTTCAAGCACTGTAAGAGTTTGTGAACGCGGGAACAAACTGAGTCCATCTGCTGACTACCACATGTGAGAAGGCCCACTCGCATGGGGGTGGCCGAGCGGGTCAGCCGATTGCGTTGCGCAACCGTTGCTCGTCGACCCGCCAGAAGTCGTGCTGGGCGCCGTCGACGAAAGTGACCGGGATCTGCTCGCCGTACTCCGCCATCAGCTCGGCGGAGGTGGTGATGTCCACCTCGTCGAATGACGTGCCCGTGTCGGCGCACACCCGCTCGATGATCACGCGGGCGTCGGCGCACAGGTGGCATCCCGGCTTCGAGTACAGAAGGATTCGAGCGCTCATCGACAGCTACTCCAGCAGGCCGAGGGCCCGCCGACGCTCGGTGGCGCGCAGCCGGCCCTTCTGGATCTTGCCGGTGTAGGTCATCGGGATCTCCTCGACGATGTGGATCACCGTCGGCTGCTTGAAACGCGCCAGCCGATCCGCGCAGTGTTCCCGTACGACGGACTCGATGGTCTCCAGCGAGGCACTCGGGCTCGGCTTGACGTAGGCAACCACGGCCTCGCCGGTCAGGTCGTCCTCGGCACCGATCACGGCGGCCTGGGCGACCTCGTCGAGCTCGTTGATCACGTCCTCGACCTCGGAGGGGTAGACGTTGAACCCGGAGACGATCACCAGCTCCTTGAGCCGGTCGACCAGGAACAGGTTGCCGCCGGCATCGAGGTAGCCGACGTCACCGGTGGCCCACCAGCCCTGGGCGTCCGGGCCGTCCGCGCCATCGGGCCAGTAGCCGGAGAAGAGGTTGTCACCGGAGAGGTGGATCTCGCCGGCGTCCTCGTTCTCCGGAGGACGACCCGCCTCGTCGACGAGCCTGATCGCGATGCCGGGCAGGGCGCCACCGACCGATCCGCCCGGGTGGTCGCCGATCAGCGTCGAGGTGACGATCGGCGCCGCCTCGGTCAGGCCGTAGCCCTGCTGGATCTCGATGCCGGTGCGTTCCTTGAAGGCCGCCGTCACCTCGGGGGCGAGAGGGGCCGATCCGCTGAGCACCAGCCGGACCGGGCCGAGCCGGTCCTCGAGAGTTGGCACCTGCATCCAGTACGCGAAGACAGCCGGAGCCGCCGGGACGACGGACACGGCCTCGTCCTCGATGATGTCGAGCGAGCCCTCCGGGTCGAAGCCGTCGACCAGCACCATCCGGGCCTTCTGACGGACCACCTGGCCGAGCACGGCGTTCAGGCCGTAGACGTGGAAGAGCGGAAGCACGCCGAGAACGACATCGGTGCCCTTGATCATCGCCGGGCGCACCGACGCGGCCTGTTCGATGTTGGCGACCAGGGCGCGGTGCGACAGCATCGCGGCGCGCGGCCGGCCCGACGTACCGCTGGTGTAGAGCAGTACGGCGATGGCCTCGGGGTCGTCCGGGACGGGCACCGGCGCCGAGTGGTCGGCGATGAGCTGGTCGAAGGACCGCTCGCCGGGCTCGAGCGTCGTACCGATGCAGACCAGCCGCGGGTTGACCCCGGCCTCACTCCCGAACGACTCGAGCGCTTCGGCCAGACCGGTCACGGCAGCTCGGACCATCGTGATCGTCGAGGCATCCGCGACCACCATCCGGGCACCCGAGTCGGCGAGCGTGCGAACCAGCTCACCGGTCGCGCTCCGCGGGTTGACGGGTACGGCGATCATCCGTGCCCGCAGCACGCCGAGGTAGGTCGCCACGAACTCGATCCGGTTCGTGGTCACGATCATCACGCGATAGCCGGCCACCATGCCGGCGCTGGAGAGTCCGTGCGCAATCCGGTTGGCCAGGTCGTCGAGCTCGCCCCACGTGACGGTGCGCCCGGTCGCGGCCTCGGAGAGGGCGATCTTGTCCGGCTCCTGCGCGGCCGCAGTCGTCAGAAGATCGGCGACATTGGTGTTCATTCGCGGAGTCTGACACATCTGCGTCACAACCAAAGCGTGATCTGTTCTGCTCCCTGAGGGACGCATAGGGTTGACCCGTGACTCCCCCTCCCCCGGCCAAGAAGGTGCCGAACCTGAAGCGGCGATCTCAGCTCGCCGGGGAGGCAGCGGCCGCGGCGACCGAGGTCGAGGCGGCGCTCTCCGTGGACGCGGACCGTGGTTCGGCCGCGTTCTTCGACGTGGACAACACCGTGATGCAGGGGGCATCGATCTTCCACCTCGCCCGGGGCCTGCATCGGCGCAAGTTCTTCACGACGAGGGACATCCTCGGGGCGGCGTACAAACAGGCCTACTTCCGGGTCGTCGGCACGGAGGATCCGGAGCACGTCGCCGAAGCACGCACGTCTGCGCTGAGCTTCATTGCCGGTCACACGGTCGCCGAGCTCGAGTCGCTCGGCGAGGAGATCTTCGACGAGGCGATGGCGCATCGGATCTGGCCAGGCACCCGGGCCCTCGCCCAGATGCATCTCGACCAGGGCCAGCGTGTCTGGCTGGTCACCGCCTCACCGATCGAGATCGCCCAGATCATCGCGCGCCGGCTCGGCCTGACGGGCGCGATGGGCACGGTCGCGGAGCACATCAACGGTGTCTACACCGGACAGCTCGTCGGCGACATGCTGCACGGGCCGGCGAAGGGCGAGGCTGTGCTCGCCCTGGCCGAGCGCGAGGGGCTGGACCTGAGCCACTGCTCGGCGTACTCCGACTCCTACAACGACCTGCCGATGCTGTCGCTGGTCGGCGATCCGGTGGCGATCAACCCGGACGCGAAGCTGCGCGAGCACGCCAAGCAGCAGGGCTGGCGGATCCGGGACTACCGGACCGGTCGAAAGGCCGCCCGGATCGGGCTGTTCAGCGCGGCGGTCGCGGGTGCGGCAACCGGCAGTATTGCGGTCGGCGTGGCCATCCGGCGCCGGGTTCAGTAACTGCTGGATTTGGTACCCAAAGTCCGTTTCCACCCGTAACCTTGGTGCTTACCTGGCTGAGGGGCTGGGGAGGGAGCCAAATGACGAGTGACGCCGGGTTCGTGCGCGGCCTTTTGGCGCTGCGTCACGCCCTGGCGGAAATTCTCGATCCTGCGCAGCTGGAAACCGCGGGAATCCCGGGCCGTCACATCGCTCCCGGGGCCCGCCCCGTCGGGTGGTTGTACGCCGAGTCGGCCGAGTCCAACACCCCCACCCTGCTCCCACCCAACGGTCACGGTGACTCCGATCTGGCCGCCTCCTCCGCAGAGGACGAGGCCGAGGGCACCAGGCTGATCGCCCTCGTCGAGCTCGCCCGCAACGGCGACAAGGAAGCGTTCGGCCAGCTCTACGACCACTACCAGGCGTCCGTCTACCGATTCATCTACTACCGGGTCAACTCGGTGGCGCTGGCCGAAGACCTCGCCGGCGAGACCTTCTTCCGGGCGCTGCGCGGGATGAACTCCTTCCGCTGGCAGGGCAAGGACTTCGGCGCCTGGCTGATGACCATCGCGCGCAACCTGACGGCCGACCACTTCAAGGCCGGCCGTACTCGTCTCGAACAGACCACCGAGGACATGCAGACCCTCGACGTCGCGACCGAAGGGCCTGAGCTCGAGGTCCTCGCGTCGCTCACCAACGAAGCGCTGCTGCGGGCCCTCGGTGAGCTACCGACCGAGCAGCGCGAGTGCCTGATCATGCGTTTCCTGCAAGGACTTTCGATTGCCGAGACCGCCGAGATCCTCGGCCGGAGCTCGGGTGCCGTGAAGCAGCTTCAGCTGCGCGGCGTACGCAACCTCGCGAAGCTCCTGCCGCAGGAGGTGCGGTAGATGACCCACCCCGACCGCATAACTTTCGGACCCGAAACGTCGTTGTACGTCTCGAACGTGCATTCGTTCGATCACGGCAGCCTCACGATCGGCTCGGGCCCATCTCTCACCACCTCAGGAACCGCAGGCAACCCTCTATGACGTCCCTCTTCTCACCACGACGCAGCGCCGCGGACTTCGCGAGCGTCCTCGACGGCACAGCCGATGACGACGTCAACGCCCGCTTCGCGAACCTGGTGGCAACTGTCGGGATGATGCGGTCGCAGGAAACCCCTGCCGCCCGGCCCGAGTTCGTGGCCGACCTCCGCTCACGCCTGCTCGTGGCGGCCGATGCCGTCCTGATCTCGGGCGACGCTGCCGTCACCGAACGCCTGAGCCTGCCTCGCCGTCGGATGCCCAAGCCGGCCGTCCGCATCGACCACCGCCGCGAACGCCGCTTCGGTGCGGCCATTGCCGCGCTGGTCCTGGTCGGTGGCACCGCCGGCATGGCGGCGGCCGCACAGGGCGCGCTGCCGGGCTCCCCGCTCTACCCGATCAAGCGGGGCATCGAGCGGGCCGAGGTCAGTTTCAACACCAGTGACTCCGCCAAGGGCAGCGACATGCTGGGCCAGGCGAACACCCGCCTCTCCGAGGTCAAGGACCTGCTTGCTGACAGCAAGAACGCCAGCCAGGTGAGCAAGACGCTCTCGGACTTCCGGGCCAGCGCGGGCAACGGCTCCGACCTGCTGTTCACCGCCTACAAGAGTGACGGCAACGACAAGGACATCGCCCAGGTCCGTGCGTTCACCGCAAGCCAGATGTCGGAGCTGCAGAGTCTCCGCGCACTGTTGCCGGCCTCGGTCTCCTCGGCGCTCGCGGCGACAGCCGACCTGCTTGCGAACATCGATCAGCAGGCCCGGGTGCTCTGCGCCGGTTGCAGCAGCTCTGCGCCGCTGGCGCTGCCCGACAGCCTGATCCAGCTCACCTCGTCGCCGGCGCTGCGCCAGCTGCTTGCCACTCCGGTCAGGCAGATCCAGGTGGCCGACGCTCAAGAGGCCTTGAAGAATGCCCAGAAAGCAACTCAGGCCGGGGCCACCGCGACTGGTGGCGGCAGGGGCCTGATCAAGATCGGGGGGAAGGCGCCAACGATATCGCCGACCCCGGATCCAAGCGGGTCACCGACAACCGGTGACGGGCTCCAGTCATTGCTCCCGTCGGCCGTGAGCAACGCGGCCAAGCCTGTGCAGGACCTGGTGAGAGGACTCACCGGGTCCACAAGTGGTTTGACGGACACATTGACGACGACGCTCGGCGGCGTCACCGGCCTGCTCGGCCAGTAGGCCCACTGCCGGCCCAATCCCGACCTGGCGGCATCCGTCAGGAGAAGACGGACTTGCGCTGCATCAGCAGGGAGTACAACGTCTGCTGGATCGTCTCGCGGACCTGGTCGGTCACGTTGAAGACCAGCATCGGGTCGTCGGCGGACCCCTCGTCGTAGTCGTCGGTGCGGATCGGCTCGCCGAACTCGATCAGCCACTTCGACGGAAGCGGGAACAGGCCGAGCGGGCCGAGCCAGGGAAACAGTGGCGTGATCGGGATGTACGGCACCCCGAGGAGCCGCGCCAGTGACGGGATGTTGCCGACCAGCGGGTAGATCTCCTCGGCGCCCACGACAGACGTCGGGATGATGGGTACGCCGGCACGCATCGCCGACGAGACGAAGCCGCCCCGGCCGAACCGCTGCAGCTTGTAGCGCTCGGAGTAGGGCTTGCCGATGCCCTTGAAGCCCTCTGGCCAGACGCCGACGAGCTCGCCGCCGGCGAGCATCCGCTCGGCATCCTCACTGCAAGCCAGCGTCGCGCCACCCTTGCGGGCCAGCTCACTGACGATGGGCAGCTTGAAGACCAGGTCTGCACCGAGCGGGCGGAGGTACCGGCCGGTCTTGTCGTGGATCGACAGCGCGGTCATCAGACCGTCGACAGGGACGGTGCCGGAGTGGTTGGACACGACCAGGGCGCCGCCGTCCGTGGGGATGTTCTCGATGCCACGCTCCTCTACCCGGAACCACTTCTCCGCGATCGGGCGCAGCGCAGCGAGCATGAAGTGGTGCGCGATCTCGCGGTCCAGGCCGTACTCGTCGACCACGTAGTCGCCGGTCACCCGACGTCGCAGGAACGCCAGGAACTCCGCAAGGCGGGGTTCCCAGTTCTCGCCGAAGATCTCCTTGGAGGCCGACGTGAACGCGGCCAGCCAGTCGATCGCCGGGATGCCGGCGGTCGGGTGCCGGTGATCGGTTCGGGTCGGCGCCCGCAGCAGCCTGGAGGTTCGGGCGGCAGCATGTGAGGCCACCTCGGCAGCCGCATGCACGAACTGCTCGGCGTGGCTTTCGGCCGGTTTCGCCTGTGCAGCAACGGGAATCTCGACAGCAGGAGCACCAGACGCGGTTTCAGACGCAGCTTCAGGGATCTCGGGCCCGGTCGGCTCGACGCGCTCGTCGACTGGCTTGCCGGCGGTCTTCTCGGCGGTCTTCTTGGCGGGCTCGGGCTCGGCCGACTTCGCCGGCTTGCGAGGCGTGGACTTCTTGGCCGCGCCGGCCAGGTTGCGGGCAGAAGCGGACGGCTTCTGGCTGCCACTGCCACGACCAGGACGGCCACGGGTCCCGATCGGGATGATGTCGGCGTCAGCCACGGCTACCTCCCAAGGCTCCGGCGATGATTTCTTCGGCGTGCCTGACCCGGTCGACACCGATGACGCCGGGTGTGATCGAAGCACCGAAGTCGGCGAAGGCCTCGGCGGTGGTGAACCTCGGCTCGTAACCGAACCTGGTGCGCATCAACGTGGTGTCCACGCCCCGGCCGTAGGTCAGGTACGCGACCTGCTCGCGAGAGAAGTCGGCCATCCGGGCCTGGCGCATCGTCGAGCCGATCGTCGAGACGGCAAACGCAGGCATGGGCAGGCCAGGGCGGCCGATCCGGCGTACGGCCTGGGACATCATGATGATGCCGTCACCGGCGATGTTGAAGGTCCCCGGCACGTCGTTGAGCGTGGCGTGCTCGAGCGAACCGAGGGCATCGTGCTCGTGCAGGAACTGCATCCGGGGGTTGAACCCGATGACGGTCGGGATGACCGGCAGCTTGAAGTACGTCGTCATCGGGGTGGTGATCACCGGCCCGACGATGCTGGCCATCCGGAGAGTGGTCACCCGCACATCAGGCCGGCGGCGCGCGAAGCCGCGGACGTAGCCCTCGACCTCTGCAACCTGCTTCGAGTAGCCGCTGGTGGGCGTCCGCGTGGCGTTCATGCCTTCGGTGAACATCGCCGGATCGCGGTGCGAGGCGCCGTACACCGCCGTGCTCGACTTGATCACGAGGTGCTCGAGATCGGGCGCCTGCTGGCAGGCCGCGAGCAGCTGCATCGTCCCGATGACGTTGAGCTCCTTGAGCGCGGCGCGTCCGCCCGGACCACCGGTGGACGCAATGACACTCATGTGCACCACGGTGTCGACGTGCTCGCGCACGATCACCTTGGCGATCACCGGGTTGCGGATGTCGGCACGGACGAAGGAGACCTTGCCCATGTCACCGCGCGGCGGCGTCACGTCGACGCCGATCACCCGATCGACGCCGGGCGACTCTGCGAGCTGTCGCGCGAAGCGACGCCCGAGATCACGAGAAACCCCCGTGACGAGTACGACCCGGCCCATGCGTGTTCCCGTGGGGATGCTTACTTGCCCAGACGACGACGCTGAACGCGTGTCTTCTTCAGCAGCTTGCGGTGCTTCTTCTTCGCCATGCGCTTACGGCGCTTCTTGATGACTGAACCCACGGGTGGACCTCTCGAGTACGTGCAGGGAGCGAAAATGCCGTTGCGGCAGCCGCCCCTTGGAAGATCACAGCGTAACGGCCCTCAGCGGGACAGACGAATCGGACGTGAGTGGTCTCACGTCCGATCCGGTGGTTGGTGCTGCGTTGCGGCCGAAGAAGTCTCAGCCGGTCTGGAAGAAGCTGTTCTTGAGGTACTCGTTGACGTCCTTCTCGCTGACCCGGAACGAGCGGCCCACGCGAACGGCAGGCAACTCCCCACTGTGGACCAGGCGATAGACCGTCATCTTCGACACCCTCATGACCGCGGCCACTTCGGCAACGGTCAAGAACTTCACTTCGGAGATGTCTCCGGTCGTGTTGGAAGCCATGTAGCACCCGCACTTTCCTGGCACGCTCTCCGGCTTCCCCACCGGACAACAATGCGTGCCTGACTGCTGTGAGGATAGGGCCTGATGTGACTCATGGGGAAGGGGTGAATCGTGAGTTCCGATGCCGTTCGGCGTGGCGGCTTGCAATTCGGCTCAATCTCTCGGCTATTTCAGGCGAAAATCGGGCGTTTCAGGCTCAAACCCACTGGTCTGTACCAGTGCAGGCCCGCGCTGGGCGATCGGCCTGCGCAAGGGCCTGACCAGCCGGCGATCAGTCGACCTCTTTGGCGAGGGCGATCGACCGGTCGCGCGCGGCCTCCATGGCGGTGATGAACGCGGCCCGCACCTTGTGGTCCTCGAGCTGACGGATCGCCGCAGCCGTGGTGCCGCCCGGAGAGGTGACGCGCTCGCGCAGCACGGTCGGATGGTCGCCGGTCTCCCGCAGCATCTTGGCCGAGCCGAAGAGCGTCTGGACGGTGAGCTCGGTCGCAGTCGTGCGCGGCAGCCCGAGGTGTACGCCGGCCTCGATCATCGACTCGACGACGAAGAAGATGTACGCCGGACCGGAACCCGAGATGGCCGTGACCGCGTCCTGGTGCTTCTCGGGGACGCGAACCACCCGCCCCGTGGCGGACAGCAGTGACTCGGCGATGACCAGGTGCTCCTCGTCGCAGTGGGTGCCCGGCGAGATCGCAGCCATCCCCTCGTCGACGAGAGCGGGGGTGTTGGGCATCACCCGGACCACGGCGACGCCGTCCGGAATGTGCTTCTCGATGTACCCGGTGGTGATGCCCGCTGCCAGCGAGACGACCAGCTGACCGGGCTTCAGGAACGGCGCGATCTCGGTGAGCACGTCGCCCATGTCCTGCGGCTTGACGACGAGCGCGACGGTCTCCGCGCCGCCGGCGGCCTCGGTGTTCGAGACCACCTTCACGCCGTACTTCTCGGTGAGCTCCCTGGCGCGATCGGCCCGCTTCTCGCCGACCAACAGCTCGGAGGCCGGCTGGCCGCTACGGATCAGCCCGGAGAGCAGGGTCTCCCCCATCACACCGGCGCCGATGATCGCGACTGTCATGGGGAGTCCTGCCTACTTCCGGGAGATGAGCGAACGCAAGAAGAATGTCAGGTTCGCCGGGCGCTCGGCGAGCCTTCTCATCAGGTAGCCGTACCACTCCTGGCCGTAGGGCACGTAGACGCGCACCGTCTCGCCCGCGCGGGCCAGCCGCCTCTGCTCGTCGGGGCGGATGCCGAACAGCATCTGGAACTCATAGCTCCCCGGTGAGCGGCCGCTGCGGGTGGCGAGGGCGGCGGCGATCTTGACCATCCGCGGGTCGTGGCTGGCGACCATCGGGTAGCCCTGGCCGTTCATCAGCACCTTCAGACACCGGACGTAGGACTTGTCGACCTCGTGGCGGCTGCCGTAGGCAACGCTCTCCGGCTCGTTGTAGGCACCCTTGCAGAGCCGGACGCGTGAACCTTCGTAGGCCAGGGCGCGGCAGTCGCCCTCGGTGCGACGGAGGTAGGCCTGCACCACGGCGCCGGTCTCCGGGTAGTCCTTGCGGAGCTCGTGAAGGGTCGCGAGCGTCGAGTCGGTGGTGGTGTGGTCCTCCATGTCCAGGGTGACCGTGGTGCCGGCGTTGCGGGCCGCCCGGCAGATCCGGCGAGCGTTCTCGAGCGCGAGCTTGTGGCCGATCTCGGGAAGCGCCTGGCCGATTGCGGAGAGCTTCACGCTGACCTCGGCGCTCCGGGACAGGCCTGCCCTGGTGAGGCCGTCGAGCAGGTCGAGGTACGCCGTCACGGTCCCCTCGGCCTGGCCCTCGTCGAGGGTGTCCTCACCGAGGAAGTCGAGGGTCACGCTCAGCCCGTCGTCGACGAGCCGACGGGTCGCGTCCACCGCTGACTCGGTGTCCTCACCGGGCACGTAGCGCGAGACGATGCCGCTGCTGACCGGCATCTTGGTGACGAGCTGCTTGATCTGCTGGCTGCGTGCCAGCATCAGCAGCGGTTGCCGAAGCACGTGCGGACCTCCCTGGTGAGTTGAAAACGGTGCCAACGGTACGCCCGCACGGACCAGTCGGCGCACCGGGAGATCAGCCGGGAGATCAATGGAGAGATGAACCGGGGTGTCAGCGGGAAGATCAGCGGGGAGGTCAACGCGACTCGAGGTCGGCGCTGCGCTCGCGGATGAAGAAGTGCGGACGCCCCTTGGTCTCGGTGTAGATCCGCCCGAGGTACTCCCCGATCACCCCGAGCATGATCATCTGGAGCCCGCCGAGCCCCACCACCGCACAGATCAACGTGACATAGCCCGGGACGGCATTGCCGTTGACGATCGCGTCCACGCCGACCCAGACGCCGTAGACGACCGCCAGCATGGAGATCAGCACGCCGACGTGGATCGCGATCCGCAGCGGCTTGCTGTTGAACGAGATGACCGAGTCGATCCCGTAGTTGAACAGCGAGCGGAAGCCCCACTTGCTCTCCCCGCCTGCACGAGCGGCGTTCCGGTAGTCGACGTACGTCGTCCTGAAACCGATCCAGGCGAAGAGGCCCTTGGAGTACCGGTTCACCTCGCCGATCGAGAGGAGCGCCCGAAGCGCGCTCCGGCTGAGCACCCTGAAGTCGCCTGCTCCGTCCTGCAGCCGGACGTCGATCAAGCCGTTGACCATCCGGTAGTAGGCACGGGACGCGAGCCTCCGCGGCCACGCCTCGCCCGCACGGTCCCGTCTGGCAACCACTTGCTCGTAACCGGCTCCCAGCAGCTCGACCATCGGAAGCAGCAGCTCAGGGGGATGCTGCAGGTCGGCATCCATGATGGCGACCGCATCGGCGTCGACATGGCTGAGGCCGGCGAGCATCGCTGCCTCCTTGCCGAAGTTCCGGCTCAGGACGAGGTAGCGGAAGGCAGGTCGTGTCGCATTGATGTGCCGCATCCGGTCCAGGGTGTCGTCGGTGCTCCCGTCGTCGACGAGAAGGACCTCGTAGTCCCCGTCGAGGCGTTCGAGGACCGACGCGAGCTCGTCGACCAGACGGTCGATGACGGCGCCCTCGTTGTAGCAGGGAACCACGACTGACAGCTTCACCGACATGTCCTTCCCGCTCGCCGCCCGCAATGCCTCGCCAGCCTAGGCGACCGTCGTGAGCGTCGTCGGCCGAGCAGGTGCCCGCTCCGGCCTGGGTGACCCGGATGGGATACTCCAGCCTGTTCATGCATCGACCACAGGGAGCCCGGGTCACGTTGCTCGCAGACAACCGCGTCGCCCGCCGGCTGAGACCGTCGGTGGCATTCCGTGGCGAGGCGCTCCTCCTCGTGGGACTTGGGCTGGTGCTCTCGGCACTCGCCGTGCTCTTTCCGCCCAGCGGCGACGACTGGCAGTGGGGTGCGCGACTCGGCATCACCAGGCTGCACGAGCACTTCGCGAACTACAACGGCCGGTACGTCGGCAACCTGACGGTGCTGTTGCTCACCCGGACGCCGTGGCTGACACCGCTCGTTGTCGGCTTCACCCTGGTGGCCCTGCTGTTCCTGCTGGCGGTGCTGACCCGAACCCGCACGTTTGCGGGGTATCTGGTCGGCGCGATGTTGCTCGTCGCCATGCCCCGGTCGATGTGGCAGGAGACCGTGGTCTGGCTCTCCGGGTTCTCCAACTACACGACCGGCACATTCGCCCTGCTCGTGTTCATGGTCAGCGTTCAACGCGACTGGCTGCGAAGCCGCCGGCTGGCCGTGCCTGCCGGCATCGGTCTGCTGCTCGTCGGGTTCGCCGGCCAGCTCTTCGTCGAGCACGTCTCGCTCTTCATCGTGCTCGCCAGCCTCGTCAACCTCGCGCTCCACGTCCGTCGCCGGAGGCGCGTCAGCGCGGTCGCGCTGATCTGGGTGGTGGCATCCCTGTCCGGCGCGGCCGTGATGTTCTCCAACTCGCGCTACCGTGCGGCCGCCAACGGCAGCTCCACCTACCAGGGCATCGGAGCCCGGGGCGACCACTCGGCGATCGGTGGTCTGCTGGCGATCATCCGGGAGGGCGCCGGGGAGATCAGCCAGCTCGCCGTCACCACCAACACCGTGCTCAACGTCAGCCTCTTCGTCCTGGTCCTCGGGCTGGCAGTCGCCGCGCACAAGGCGTCAGCCTGGAACCGCGGGGTGACCGCGTCCGTCGCCCTCGCCGCAGTTGCCCTGGCCGGTGGAGCCGCAGTCTCCTCGAGCATCGACCAGCATCACTACATCAGCGTGCTCACGCCCTGGTCCTGGATCTGCGCTCTCCCCCTGGTCGGCGCCCTGGTGCTGGCCGCCCGGTCGCTGGTCATCGACAGCACTCGCTCACGTGACGTGGTGGTCCTGACGTTGTCGGCCGTGGCGCTTGCCGCCCCGATGGCAGCCATTCACCCCTATGGTCCGCGCAACTTCCTGCCGTCGTACGTCGTGCTGGTCGCCGTTGCCCTGACCTTGCTCGCCGAGGTGCAGGAGCGGGTGCCCGCCCCGGCGATGGCACGTGCCATCGCCGGCGCTGCGGCCGCGGTCGGGCTGGTGGCACTCGCCGGCTACTTTGCCGTCTTCGCCATCGTCCACAAGGCGGCGGACGACCGGGTCGCACAGATCCGTCACCAGGTGGCGAAGGGACGAACCGTCGTCTGGGTGCCCACCCTCCCGTTCCGCGACTACGTGCACGTGCCCGATCCGGTCCCGGGGGTCTGGGAGCAGCGCTACAAGAGCTTCTATCACCTGCCCGCGGGACTGCAGATCCGACTCATCGACCGCGACGACGACCCGGCTCTCAAGGGGACTGCCGGCGCAGAGTGAGGGCACCGAGCGCGAGTCCGCCGACCACGAAGAGGGCGATGATGCCGAGGTCCTGCCAGACGTCGCCGGTCTCGGTCGAGGAGGCGACGGTGCGCATCGCATCGACGGCGTAGGACAGCGGGAGCAGGTCGGACACCACGTGCAGCACTCCCGGCAGGGCGTCACGCGCGACGAACAAGCCGCACAGCAGGATCTGCGGAATCACCAGGGCCGGCATGAACTGGACGGCCTGGAACTCCGTCTGCGCGAACGCCGACACGAACAACCCGAGCGCCGTACCGAGAATGGCGTCGACCACGGCAACGACGAGCAGCAGCCAGGCATGGCCGGTGATGCCGAGGTCCAGCAGCCAGACGCTGAGGCCGACAGCCAACGCGGACTGGACCGCGGCGATCAGCCCGAACGCAAGCGCATACCCGAGCAGGTAGTCACCCTTGCCCATCGGCATCGCCAGCAGCCGCTCAAGGGTGCCCGAGGTGCGCTCGCGGAGGGTGGTCACCGACGTCACCAGGAACATGATGATGAACGGGATCAGGGCGAGCAGTGCCGGCCCGAGGGAGGTGAACGGCCCACCGCCGACGTCGTGGAACATCCACCACAGCAGGGTCATCAGCGCGCACGGCAGCACAAGCAGCATCGCCAGCGTGCGGCGGTCCCGGCGGATCTGGAGGAGCACCCGGGCAGCGACGGCAAGGGTGATCCGCGGGCTCACGCCGGATCCCCTTCGACGAGGGTGAGGAACGCCTGCTCGATGTCGGCGGCTCCGGTCTTCTCGCGGAGGTCCTGCGGTGTGCCGTCGGCAATGATCACGCCATCTCGCATCAGCAGCAGCCGGTCGCAGCGATCCGCCTCATCCATCACATGGCTGGAGACGAAGACGGCCGCGCCCTGGTCGGCGAGCTCGTGGAAAGTGCCCCACAGCTGCTTGCGCAACACGGGATCCAGGCCGACCGTGGGCTCGTCCAGGACGATCAGAGTCGGCTCGCCAAGGAGTGCGACCGCGAGCGAGACCCGGGACCGCTGCCCACCCGAGAGCTGAGAGACGACGCTGGCGCGGCTGTCCGCCAGGTCGACCTGCTCCAGGCAGCGTGCGACGCGGTCCTTGTCGACACCGAGCACCCGCGCGAAGAACAAGAGGTTCTCGGCAACGGTCAGGTCGTCGTACACGCTGGGGGCCTGGGTGACGTAGCCGATCCGGTCGCGAAGCGACTTGGCCCCTGCCGGCTGGCCGAACACCGCCACGGACCCCGAGCTGATCCGCTGCACTCCGACGATCGCGCGCATCAGCGTCGACTTGCCACAGCCCGACGGTCCGAGCAGCCCCGTCACCTCACCGGGAGGTACGGCGAACCGAAGGTCGCGCAGCACTTCCTTCCCGCGGCGTACGACGGTCAGGTCGGTCACTTCGACAGCGTCGGTCACCATCTCGTCGAGTCACCGGCTCATGAGGGGGTCCGGGCGAAGTGCAGCTTGCTGAACGCCAATGACTCAAGGAGATCCGACTCGCGCTCCTCACGCGAAGCGGCTTTGCGGGTGTTGATCTCCATCACGATGTGACCCTTGAAGCCGGACTCCGCGAGATGGCCGAGGAGGTCCCCACAGGGCATCACCCCACGGCCCGGCACCAGGTGCTCGTCCTTGGCCGAGCCGCTGCCGTCGGTCATGTGGATGTGCCGCAGCCGGCCGCCGAGTCGTCGTGCCATCGCCACCGGGTCGCTGTGCGCGGTGGCTGCATGGGAGAGGTCGACGGTGGTGTTCGCGTAGCTCTCGATCGAGGGATCCCAACCCGGCTGGTAGACCTGCATCTCGCGCTTCGACGTGGCCCGCCACGGGTACATGTTCTCGACGGCGAACGCGATGCCGGTCTTCTTCTCGAGCTTCGCGATGCCGTCGACGAAGCCACGGGCGTACTCACGCTGCCAGCGGAACGGTGGGTGCACGACGACCACGTCGGCCCCGACCGCGTCAGCCATCTCCGCGCTGCGCTCGAGCTTCGCCCATGGCTCGGTCCCCCACACCCGCTGGGTGATCAGCAGGCACGGTGAGTGGATCGCGCAGACGGGGACGTCGTAGGCGTCGATCAACGACCTGACCCTGTCGACGGACTGGCTGACCTCGTCGATGCCGACCATCACCTCGACGGCGTCGTAGCCCAGCCGGCCTGCGTACTCGAACGCGGCCGAGGTCGGCTCCGGATAGACCGAGGCAGTCGACAGGGCGAACAGCGGGCCAGTGGACACGATCAGCCCAGCACACTCATCTTGTCGAGGCGCTCGAGGATGACGCCCTCGCGCAGCGCCCACGGGCAGATGTCGAGCTCGGCGAGGTCGAAGATGTCCATCACGGCCGAGGCCAGGAGGGCACCCGCAACGATCTGGTGGGTGCGGTACTGCGAGACCCCGGGAAGCATCGCGATCTCGGCCTGGCTCATCTCGATCAGCTTCGGGATCCACTCCTCCAGCTCGTCCGCCGGGAGTACCCGCTTCACCAGCGGACCGTCACTGGACGGTGCTGCGCCACAGATCCGGGACAGTGAACGGAACGTCTTGGACGTCGCGACGGCGTGGTCCGGCGGCCCGCCACGCAGCACGTGGCCGGCATCCCGGGCGATCGCAGCCCGGATCTCGCGACGCATCGTGCGCAGGGTGCTGCCGTCGGGGCGGCCACCGCTGAAGTACTGCCGGGCCACCCGGCCCGCGCCCAGGGGCAGCGACCACGCGACGTCCGGAGCGGCATCCGATCCGGACGCGATCTCGAGCGAACCTCCGCCGATGTCGAAGACCGCGAGCCGTCCCGAGGACCAGCCGAACCAGCGGCGTACGGCGAGGAACGTCAGCCGCGCCTCGTCCTCACCGGGCAGCACCAGGATGTCGACACCGGTGCGCTCGCGGACGTGGGCAAGGACGGCTTCGGCGTTGACGGCGTCGCGGATGGCGGAGGTCGCGAACGAGAAGATCTCCTCGCAGCCCTTGTCCTCCGCGGCCTCAAGTGCGTGGCCGACGAATGTGGTCAGCGCCGCGATCCCGGAGTCCGTGACGGCACCGTCGGCATCGAGGTGCTCGGCCAGCCGGAGCGGCTCCTTGTACTTCGATGCCGGCATCGGAGCGGCGCCACCGCGTGCATCCACCACCAGCAGATGCCCCGTGTTGGAGCCGATGTCGAGCACGCCCAGCCGCATACCCCGAGGCTACCGGTCCTCTCGCGACCGCATCGCCTGTTGACCAACGCCCCACGCGATCGCCAGCACGAAGGCGACGAGCAGCGGCCACCAGGTCCGGAAGGACGGGCCGAGGGAGTCACGAAAGGCCTCCGCGCTGCCGCGCACCATGTCGCTGAAGGTGTCAGGTAGGCCGCTCGACGGGCGCAGGTTCACCGAGAGGTAGCCGGCCCCGATCACGACCGACGGTCCGACCCAGGCAATCGCGGCTGCCACCGGCCAGCCGACCAGGGGCCACCAGGAATGGCGCACGGACAGGGCAAGGCCGGCCAGCAACAGCAGCCCGGCGACGATCGGGCCGGCCCGGTCGACCGCGCGCACCAGGCCGGTCGAGTAGCTGCCCTCGTTGAGGAAGGACGACAGCCAGCTTGGGAAGGCGACGGCCGCGACCGCCGCGGTGAGCGGCACCAGGCCGCGGTGGAGGTACGCCGCGAAACCGGCCACCAGCCCTACCGCGGTCGCGGCAACCACCACGCCGACCAGCCCACCGACGACCCGGTCGTCGGCAGCGAAGTTCGTCCCGGCGTGGGAATGGATCACGGCTCGGGTGGTGAGCAGGGTGATGACCACCGTCACCGAGACCACCACCATCACCGCCGTGAGCACCGCCGGCTTGGAGACCCGCGGAAACGCCAGCGGCAGCACTCCAGCAAGGACGCCGCCGATCACCGAGCAGCACAGCAGCGAAGGCAGGTACGCCGCGACGAGCGGCAGTGGCAGCCGCACTCCCGCGAGCCCGTCGCTCGAGCTGCCTGCCGCAGTGGCGGCCGCAGTCGACCAGCTGAAGCCGCCGAGTGCCCACGGCAGGAAGCCGATCAGCCACCAGAGGACGGCCGCCATGATCATCAGCAGCACGAGCGAGCCGAGGAAGGTCGCTTGGTCGCGCGGGCGAGTGGAAGTCATCACCGGTCCTTCGAGCGGGTGCAGAGCAGGCTCATCCTTACTGATCCGTGCTGATCCGTGCCGATCCGCGCCGGGATCGGCGTCTCGAACCCACGTCTCACCGGCGGGGGCATAGGGTTTCGCCCGTGCCCGAGGTCGATCTTGTCTTTCCACGCGCCTTCGTCGAGTTCGCTGACCCAGCGGACGCGGCCCAGGTCTATCGCTGCGACCTGACCTGGCTCACCTCGAACTGGACGTGCATCTTCGGCACCGGCTGCCAGGGCATCTATGCCGGCCGGCCCGATGACGGCTGCTGCACCCTCGGCGCGCACTTCTCGGACAAGGCAGACGAGAAGCGGGTCGCGCACTGGGTCGACAAGCTCGACGACGACAGCTGGCAGCACCGCCCCGATGCCCTCAGCCCGAAGGGAAACCTGAAGCGGTCGCTCTGGGTCGAGACCGAGGACGGCGACCGCAAGACCCGGGTCGTCGACGGCGCCTGCATCTTCTTGAACCGTCCGGGCTTCGATGCCGGTGCCGGTTGCGCGCTGCACGGCCTGGCCCTCGCCAACGACGTGCACTTCGTCGAGACCAAGCCTGACGTGTGCTGGCAGCTGCCGATCCGGCGTACGTTCCGGCAGGTCGAGCTCCAGGACGGCACGGAGTACCTCGAGATCAGCATCGGCGAGTACGACCGCAGGGGGTGGGGGCCGGGCGGACACGACCTCGACTGGTACTGCTCGGGGAACACCGAGGCGCACGTCGGAGCCGAGCCGGTCTACCTCTCGAACGCCACCGAGCTGATCACCTTGATGGGACAGCCGGCGTACGACGTACTCGCCGCAAGCTGCGAAGCCCACCTGAGGTCCCGCTCCGCGTTGGCGATCCACCCGGCCGATCCCGGGCAGGGCTGACGGACCCAGATCCACCCCCGGTGTCGAGTGCCGTCCAGGGGAGGGTAAGAATCAACCATGCGTCTGGATCACATCGTCTTCGCTGCCGGGCCCGATGGACTTGCCGGCACCTCCGACCGCCTCTCGAACCTCCTCGGTGAGGAGTTCACAGACGGTGGCGTGCACCCACGGTTCGGTACCCGTAACCGGATCCTTCCACTGACCGAAAGCACCTACCTCGAGGTCGTGGAGGTGCTGGACCACCCGGCATCCGACAAGGCCCCGTTCGGGCAGGCCGTCCGCGCCCGCTCCGAGCTCGGGGGCGGCTGGATGGGCTGGGTCGTCGCAGTCGACGACATCGCGCCGCTCGAGCTGCGTCTCGGTCGTGAGTCCGTCTGCGGCAACCGGCACCGTCCCGACGGCACCGAGCTGCGCTGGAAGCAGCTCGGCGTGAAGGGGCTGCAGTCCGACCCGCAGCTGCCGTTCTTCGTGCAGTGGGACACCGACTCGGGCCCGCACCCATCTGCCGGTGCCAGTGGCGAGATCTCCCTCGCCGCACTGGAGATTGCCGGCGATCCGGCCCGCGTCTCCGAGTGGCTCGGCCAGCCTGTCGAGCAGCCGCTCGAGGACGTCAAGGTCGAGTGGGTGGCCGTCAACGGGACTCCTGGCATCCAGGCCGTGCAGTTCCAGACCCGCGACGGCATCGTCCGGATCTGATCCGGCTCCGCTGCTGGTGGCCCGATCGTGAGCTCAGTGATCACTTCCGGGATCACTTCCGGGATCACTTCCGGGATCACTTCGGGGGCAACGCCGAGCCCGAACATCTGGCAGCATCCGGCGACCTACGAGATCGAGAACCTCGCCGTCGACCGTGCCGGCGTACTCACCTCGGCCATGCTCGGCCTCGCCGACTGGTCCGGGCGCGACGTGCTCGACATCGGTTGCGGCACCGGCTTCCATCTGCCGCTCTTCGCGTCGTCCGCCTCGTCGGTGGTCGGAGTCGAGCCGCACGGCGGCCTGGCCGCGATCGCCCGACGCCGCGTCCAGCGACTGGCCTCGGTGTCCGTGCTGCAGGGGTCGGCCACGTCGCTGCCACTCCCGCCGGCCTCGGTCGACGTGATGCAGGCCCGGTGGGCCTACTTCTTCGGACCGGGTTGCGAGCCCGGGCTCGCCGAGCTCGACCGAGTGATGCGACGCGGTGGCACCGCGTTCGTGATCGACAACGACTCGACCCGGTCGACCTTCGGATCCTGGTTCCGCCGCGGCTATCCATCGGTGTCCGGGCCGGAGGTCGAGCGCTTCTGGTCAGCACGTGGATGGACCCGTCATCGACTCGACATCGCCTGGACCTTCGACGCGCGCGAGGACTTCGAGGCCGTCGTACGCATCGAGTTCGATGAGTCACTCGCCGGGGAGATCGTCGCCTCGCACCCCGGCACCTCGGTCGACTACGCGGTGAACCTGTGGAGCCGGACCTACTGACGCATGCTGGAGCGGCGTACGACGAGACTCGGCGTCAGCATCTTGCCGTGGTCCTCGATCGGCTTGTGCGAGAGCACCTGGTGCAGGATCGCGACCAGCTCCACGGCGACCTGTTCGAGGGGCTGGCGCACCGAGGTCAGCCCGGGCCAGATCACCTGTGCGCCGAGGGAGTCGTCGAAGCCGACGACTCCGACATCGGCGCCCGGACGCAGCCCGCGCTCCGCACAGGCATGGAGTACGCCGATGCCGATCGTGTCGCTCGCGCAGGCGAACCCGGTGATCCGATGTGGCCCGGTGTCGTCGAGAAGGGAGTGCGCGGCCATCCGGGCGGCGTCGACGTTGTCGGTGATGCGTACGCCGAGCCCGAACGTGTCGCGGTTCGCATCGTGGAGGGCGCCCGTCCAGCCGGAGCGACGATCCTCACCGATGCGGGACGACTTCTCCCAGCCCAGCCAGGCAATCCGCTCGTGGCCCTGCTCGATCAGGTGCTCGGTCGCGAGCCGGCCGCCGGCAGCGCCGTCGACGTCGACCCAGGCGTGGTCGGCTGCAGGGTCGTCCCACGGGCGCCCGAACGTCACGAACGGCGCGCCCCGGCGCTGGAGGAAGCCGGCCTGCGGCGTGCCGGCATAGGTGTCGGTGACGACGAACGCGTCGACGGCAGTGGAGCGGAGCAGCTCGTCGTACCCCTCGAGCGGGTCGGACGGGTCGCCCGAGAAGAGCAGGACATGGTGCCCGGTGCGCGCCGTCGTCTCGACGAGCGAGTGCAGGAACCGGTCCATCAGGGCGTTGCTGGTGCCCTCCTCGGCCTGCTCGAAACGAAGCCCGATCAGATGCGACGAGCGGGTCCGGAGCTGGCGTGCCGCGCGATTCGGGGTGTAGCCGAGCTTGTCGATCACGGCCTGGACGCGTTCGAGGGTGTCGGCCTTCAGGAGCTCGGGATTGTTCAGCGCGTTGGACACGGTCTGACGTGAAACGCCGGCCTCGCCCGCAACGGTCGCAAGGGTCGGCACCGGTCCGCCCGCCTGGCGATCGTGCGTCTCGGTCATCGAACTCCCCTTCTGGAACGTTCAAATGTTAACCCCCGTTGGGCGGAGCACGTTGTGTCGCGTCCAAACTGTCGGTCCACTCGCCTAGCGTGAAACCCATGGCGACGAAGGCAACCCGGGCGGGCTACCACTGCAACGAGTGCGGCTGGGAGGCCTCCAAGTGGGTCGGCCGCTGCGGCGAGTGCCAGGCCTGGGGCACGGTGGTCGAGCGGGCCGCGCCGAAGAGCCGGGTGCAGGCCGGGCCGGTGACCACGCCGGCGCTGCCGATCGGACAGATCGCCATCGAGGACTCCCACGCGCGATCCAGCGGGGTCCCGGAGCTCGACCGTGTCCTCGGCGGTGGCCTGGTGCCGGGGGCGGCCATCCTGCTCGCCGGTGAGCCCGGCGTCGGCAAGTCCACGCTGCTGCTCGAGGTGGCCGCGCAGACCGCCAAGCGCAAGCACCGCACGCTCTACATCACCGGCGAGGAGTCCGCCGCGCAGGTGCGGATGCGCGCAGACCGCACCGGGGGCGTCCATGACGAGCTCTACCTGGCGGCGGAGACCGATCTCGGCGCGGTGCTCGGCCATGTCGAAGCCGTCAAGCCGACGCTGTGCGTCATCGACTCGATCCAGACGATCAGCGCCGGCGACATCGACGGTGTGCCGGGCGGCGTCACCCAGGTCAAGGAGGTGGCCGCTGCGCTGATCCGGATGGCCAAGCTGCGCAACATCACCCTGGTCCTCGTCGGCCATGTCACCAAGGACGGCAGCATCGCCGGTCCTCGCGTGCTCGAGCACCTCGTCGACGTGGTGCTGCACTTCGAGGGCGAGCGTTCCTCACGGCTGCGGATGCTGCGCGCGATGAAGAACCGGTTCGGTCCGGTCGACGAGGTCGGTTGCTTCGACCTCTCCGCGGACGGCATCGTCGCGATCACCGATCCGACCGGGCTGTTCCTCGACACCCGGCACGGTCCGGTGCCGGGCACCTGTGTCGCTGTTGCCCTCGAGGGCCGGCGGCCGCTGCTCAGCGAGGTGCAGGCCCTGGTCACGCACTCGTCGTCCGACCATCCGCGGCGTACGACGTCCGGGGTCGACTCCTCCCGCGTCGCGATGATCCTGGCGGTCCTGCAGCAACACGCCGGCATCCGGCTGCACAACTACGACGTGTTCGTCTCCAGCGTCGGGGGTGCCCGGTTGACCGAGCCCTCCAACGACCTCGCGATCGCGCTGGCCATCGTCTCGGCGTCGCGCGACCTCGCGCTGGGGCGCAACGTGGTGGCGATCGGCGAGCTCGGCCTCTCCGGTGAGCTGAGGCGAGTCCGCGACATCGGCGTACGCCTTGCCGAGGCCGGTCGACTCGGGTTCCGCCAGGCCGCCGTACCCGCCGAGTCACCGGAGAGCGTGGGCAGCAGCAGGGTGCTCGACGGCCTCCGCGTGGTCGACATCGACAACATCCGCAGGGCCATCAGCCTGCTGGGGCTGGAAAGCGGCGCGGATCTGCGCGAGTCCCTCCACTAGAGTGGCCGCCGTGGTAGCAGCCGACAATGCAGACGAGATCGAACGCCTGCGAGCAACCCTCGCCAGCATCGCGCCGGGCACGTCCCTGCGCGATGGTCTCGAGCGCATCCTCCGCGGCCGGACCGGTGCGCTCATCGTGCTCGGCAACGACAAGACCGTCGAGACGATCGCGACGGGCGGCTTCACCCTTGACGTACCTTTCACCGCCACCGGTCTTCGCGAGCTCGCGAAGATGGACGGCGGCATCATCTTGGACCGTGACGTCAGCCGGATCCATCGCGCCAACGTGCACCTGATGCCCGACCACACCATCCCGAGCGAGGAGACCGGAACCCGGCACCGCACGGCAGACCGCGTCGCCAAGCAGACCGGCTTCCCGGTGATCTCGGTGTCCCAGTCGATGCAGATCATTGCGGCGTACGTCGGAGAAACCCGTTATGTGCTTGAGGATTCCGGCCAGATCCTCTCTCGCGCCAACCAGGCGCTCGCCACCCTCGAGCGCTACAAGCTCCGCCTCGACGAGGTGTCCTCGACGCTGTCGGCCCTCGAGATCGAGGATCTGGTCACCGTCCGGGACGTAGCGGTTGTCGCCCAGCGACTCGAGATGGTCAGTCGCATCGCCCGTGAGATCGAGGACTACGTGCTCGAGCTCGGCACCGACGGCCGACTGCTCTCACTCCAGCTCGAAGAGCTCGTCACCGGTGTGGACGCCGAACGCGAGCTCGTCGTACGCGACTACCTGCCGACGGGTCGCAAGGCACGCACGCCCTCGGCCGTCCTCGGCGAGCTCGAAGGGCTCTCGCCGACCGATCTGGTCGACGTCGCGGCAGTGTCCCGCGCTCTCGGACTCGGCTCGGCCGAACATCTCGATGGCGCCGTCGCACCACGGGGGTATCGCCTGCTGGCCAAGGTTCCGCGACTGCCGTCCAGCGTCGTGGACCGCCTCGTCGAGCACTTCGACACCCTGCAGAAGCTGCTCTCCGCCGGTGTCGAGGACCTGCAGGCCGTCGAGGGTGTCGGCGAGCTCCGCGCCCGCAGCGTCCGCGAAGGCCTGTCCCGCCTCGCCGAGTCCAGCATCCTCGAGCGCTACGTCTGACCCTCCCGTTGAGTTGGGTGTCAATCACTGTTGAGTTGGGTCTGAGTCACCATTGACTTGGGTCTCAAACACGCCGCGCGCGTAACTGCGGCACGACTCAACAGTGACGGAGGCCTAACTCAACGACTAGTGGTGCGTGGGGGTCGGGGTCTTGGTCGGGGTCTTCTGTGGCTTGGGGTGCGTGGTCCTGGTGACCACCGGCCGTGGCGGCAGGGTCAGCTGGAACTGCGCATCGTCCCCAGCCGTCGAGCCGAGGGCTGCGGCGGTGGCGTGGTAGTAGCCGGGCCCCGCCCACTGGGTGCTGTTGGGGCAGCCGGTGTCGGACCGGCGGCCGCTCCAGTTCACCGTTGCCGTGGCCGGCGCCGCGCTGCGTACGACGACAACCTGGCGAGGAATCGATCTCGGGCAGTCCTGGCTCGACCAGATCCGGTCCGTGCCGGACGTGATCTTCACGACCACGGTCTTCGAGGAGACCGTGAAGGTGCACGCCGCGGCGGTGCCGGTCAGGGACAGTCCGACCGCGACGGTGCCACCGGCAGGTGCCTTCGTGATGGTCGGAGTCACCGTCACCTCGTCGGCAGCACAGAGTCCGCTCGGCGTGGCCAGAGGCACGACCGGCAGGTGGCCCTTGCCCTTGCCCGTCTTGCCGGTCGTGACGACTGTGGTCGGTCCAAGAGTGAGTGGGGCAGTGCTGTGCTTGGTCTTCGACGCAGTCGTGGTCGCCTTCGCGACGTTGTTGTCGCCACCGCCACCACTGCCGAGCACCTTGCCGATCCCGAAGACCAGCAGCAGTGCGACGCTCACCACCATCGCGCGCCGAGTCCAGTAGACGCGTTGGGGCAATCGGCTCATGTGGCAACGCTAATCAGCGAGCACCGCGGATCGTGGCTGCCACACCGGGCAGCCCGCGCGGACGTCATTCGATCTGGCTGTCCTGGCCGCCAGGAGGTATGACGCAGGCAGCGGTGGCTAGGCTCAGTCGCGATGCCAGCAGACCTCGATCCAGCCGACCTGCACACCCCCGTGCTCAGCTGGTACGCCGCACATGCCCGCGTCCTTCCGTGGCGTGGGCCCGAGGCGAGCCCCTGGGCCGTGATGGTCTCGGAGTTCATGCTGCAGCAGACGCCGGTGGCGAGGGTGCTCCCGGTCTTCGAGACCTGGCTGGCACTGTGGCCGACACCGGGCGCCCTGGCCGATGCGCCCAGCGGTGAGGCCGTCAGGGCGTGGGGGCGACTCGGCTATCCCCGGCGCGCGCTCCGGCTGCACGCTGCGGCCACCGCGATCGTGGAACGACACGGCGGCGAGGTGCCTGCGTCGTACGACGACCTGATCGCCCTGCCAGGCATCGGCGACTACACCGCATCGGCCATCGCGAGCTTCGCGTTCGGAGGCAGCCATCCGGTGCTGGACACGAACGTGCGCAGGGTGTTCGCCCGAGTGGTCGAGGCAGTGGAGTTCCCGGCGAAGGCGGTGACCAGGGCCGAGCGCACCATTGCCGTGTCGCTGGTGCCTGACGAGCAGGCAGCCACCTGGGCGATTGCGGTGATGGAGCTCGGCGCCCTGGTCTGTACCGCGACGTCACCGAAGTGCCGCAGCTGCCCGGTCAGCAGCCTCTGCGCGTGGAAGCAGGCCGGCTTCCCTCCGTACGACGGCCCACCACGCAAGGGCCAGACCTATGCCGGCACCGATCGGCAGGTGCGCGGGAGGCTGCTCGCCGTCCTCCGGGACGCGGACGGCCCGGTCGCCAAGCTCAGGCTCGACATGGTGTGGGCGGACGGCGTACAACGCGAAAGAGCCCTGACCAGCCTGCTCGACGACGGGTTGGTCATCGAACTGCCCGGTCAGGGCTTCTCGCTTCCGAACTAGCCGATCAGGACATCTCGGCCGCGTCGCCGCCGGCGCTGGCCACCTCGACAGGTGGGGCGTCGGGCAGCTCGCCGCGAGGCGTGCCCTTGAAGGTGAACGTCGCCGTCGGGCCTTCGCCCTCGACGTCTACGAGCACGATCTGGCCGGGGCCGACCTCACCGAAGAGCATCTTCTCGGCGAGCACATCCTCGATCTCGCGCTGGATGGTCCGCCGCAACGGACGTGCACCCAGCACGGGGTCGAAGCCCCGGGTGGCAAGCAGGTCCTTGGCGTTCTGGGTCAGCTCGAGGGACATGTCGCGGTCCTTCATGCGCAGCTCGACCGAGGCAACCATGTTGTCGACCATCATGATGATCTGGTCCTTGGTCAGCGGCGGGAAGACCACGATCTCGTCGACACGGTTGAGGAACTCGGGGCGGAAGTGCTGCTTCAGCTCGTCCGTCACCTTCGCCTTCATCCGGTCGTAGGAACCAGACGTGTCGCTCCCCTGCTGGAAACCGAGGTTCTGGCCCTTGGAGATGTCCCTGGTGCCGAGGTTCGTGGTCATGATGATCACGGTGTTCTTGAAGTCCACGACCCGGCCCTGCGAGTCGGTCAGCCGACCTTCCTCGAGGATCTGCAACAGCGAGTTGAAGATGTCGGGGTGGGCCTTCTCGACCTCGTCGAAGAGCACCACGGAGAACGGCTTGCGGCGGACCTTCTCGGTCAGCTGCCCG
This sequence comes from Marmoricola sp., assembly GCA_025965195.1. Lineage (GTDB taxonomy): Bacteria > Actinomycetota > Actinomycetes > Propionibacteriales > Nocardioidaceae > Marmoricola. The sequence goes on along the minus strand of JAOPXK010000056.1, from coordinate 46,061 downwards.
CCCTCTTCGTAGCCGACGTAGCCGGGAGGCGAGCCGAACAGCCGGGACACGGTGTGCTTCTCGGAGAACTCCGACATGTCGAGCTGGATCAGCGAGTCCTCGTCACCGAACAGGAAGTCGGCGAGCGTCTTGGACAGCCAGGTCTTTCCGACACCGGACGGGCCGGCGAAGATGAACGAACCACCCGGGCGCTTGGGGTCCTTCAGACCCGCACGCGTACGCCGGATCGCCCGGCTGATCGCCTTGACGGCCTCGTCCTGACCGATGAAGCGCTAGTGCAGCTCGTCCTCCATCTTGAGCAGTCGGGTGGACTCCTCTTCGGAGAGCTTCACGATCGGGATGCCGGTCGCGACCGCGAGGACCTCCGCGATGAGCTCCTCGTCGACCTCGGCGACGACGTCCATGTCACCGGCGCGCCACTGCTTCTCGCGCTCGGCCTTGGCCAGGATCAGCTGCTTCTCCTCGTCACGCAGACGCGCGGCGGCCTCGAAGTCCTGGCCGTCAATGGCGCCTTCCTTGCGCTTGCGGACATCGCCGATCTTGTCGTCGAACTCGCGCAGGTCGGGCGGCGCCGTCATCCGGCGGATGCGCAGCCGGGAGCCCGCCTCGTCGATCAGGTCGATCGCCTTGTCGGGCAGGAACCGGTCGGAGATGTAGCGGTCGGCCAGCGTCGCGGCGGCAACCAGCGCCTCGTCGGTGATCGTGACCCGGTGGTGCGCCTCGTAGCGGTCCCGGAGGCCCTTGAGCATCGCGATGGTGTCCGCAATCGACGGCTCGGCAACCTGGATCGGCTGGAACCGGCGCTCGAGCGCAGCGTCCTTCTCGAGGTGCTTGCGGTACTCGTCGAGCGTGGTCGCACCGATCGTCTGCAACTCGCCACGAGCCAGCATCGGCTTGAGGATCGAGGCAGCATCGATCGCGCCCTCGGCCGCGCCTGCCCCGACGAGGGTGTGGATCTCGTCGATGAACAGCACGATGTCGCCGCGGGTGCGGATCTCCTTGAGCACCTTCTTCAGGCGCTCCTCGAAGTCACCGCGGTAGCGCGACCCGGCAACGAGCGCACCGAGGTCGAGCGTGTAGATCTGCTTGTCCTTCAGCGTCTCGGGCACGTCGCCACGGACGATGTCCTGGGCCAGCCCCTCGACGATCGTGGTCTTGCCGACGCCGGGCTCGCCGATCAGGACCGGGTTGTTCTTCGTACGTCGAGACAGGATCTGCATGACCCGCTCGATTTCCTTCTCGCGCCCGATGACCGGGTCGAGCTTGCCCTCCTTGGCGGCCTGCGTCAGGTTGCGGCCGAACTGGTCGAGGACCAGCGAGCTCGACGGGGCAGCCTCGGGAACCGTCCCGGCCTGCTGGGACTCCTTGCCCTGGTAGCCGGAGAGCAGCTGGATGACCTGCTGGCGCACCCGGTTGAGGTCGGCGCCGAGCTTCTGCAGCACCTGGGCGGCAACGCCCTCACCCTCGCGGATGAGGCCGAGCAGGATGTGCTCGGTGCCGATGTAGTTGTGGCCGAGCTGCAGCGCCTCACGAAGAGACAGCTCCAGCACCTTCTTGGCACGCGGGGTGAAGGGAATGTGGCCACTGGGCGCCTGCTGGCCCTGGCCGATGATCTCCTCCACCTGGGCGCGGACGGCCTCGAGCGAGATGCCGAGACTCTCCAGCGCCTTGGCGGCGATGCCGTCGCCTTCGTGGATCAGCCCGAGCAGGATGTGCTCGGTGCCGATGTAGTTGTGCGAGAGCATGCGGGCTTCTTCTTGCGCCAGCACGACAACTCGCCGGGCTCGGTCGGTGAACCGCTCGAACATGTGGCATCGCTCCTCAAAGACTCACGCGGGTAGACACATGCGACCCCGCATGGTCTCTACAACCCCTCTCACAGCCTACGTGTTCCGGGATCAGGACCAGAATGCTTCGCTGACAGCGAACACGGGACCGGGCTGACGGATCAGGACCAGCCCAGTCCCGGGCTCAGTGAGCAGCGTTGTAGGCCTCGCGCACCTCTGCGGAGACCCGGCCACGCTCGGAGACGTCGTAGCCGTTGCCGCGAGCCCAGTCGCGGATCTCGGACGCGGCAGTGCCTCCGGCGGAGCGTGCGGATCGCCGGCCGCCGCGGCCCCCACCCTTGCGGGCGTGGCCGATGTAGAGGGCGAGCGCATCGCGCAGCTTGCCGGCGTTGCGTGCACTGAGATCGATGGAGTATTCCTTGCCGTCGAGCCCGAATATCACGGTTTCATCGGCTTCGCTCTCATCAATGTCGTCGACCAGAACGATGTTGACCTTTTGCGCCATGAACTGTCCCATCAGGATGCGGTTGCGGATATTGCCACAATAGCCGACATCACCGTGCGAACGCATTCACCGGCGCGTTCAATCCGGGATTCATTCCGGGCGGAGCAGCGGAAACAGAATGGTCTCGCGAATACCGGCACCGGTGAGTAGCATGACCAGCCGGTCGACACCCATCCCCATACCACCGGCAGGCGGCATTCCGTATTCCATTGCCTTGAGGAATACCTCGTCGAGCTCCATGGCCTCGGGGTCGCCCTGTGCGGCGAGCAGCGACTGGGCGATCAGGCGTTCGCGTTGCACCACTGGGTCATTGAGCTCGGAGTAGGCAGGCGCCAGCTCGACACCATTGATGATCAGGTCCCAGGCCTCGTTGAGCCCTGGCTTTGACCGGTGCGCCTTGGCAAGCGGCTTCACGGCCGACGGGTAATCCATCACAAAAGTCGGATTGATCAGGGAATCCTCGACCAGCTGTTCGTAGAGTTCGACGATTACTTCTTCGGGACCCCACTTGGGCTGCAGTTCGACATCGTGTTGTTCGGCGTACTTCTTCAGCGTCGCCAGATCGGTGTCGACGGTGATTTCGGCACCGACGGCCTCGGAGACAAGATCAAGGATCGAAGCCTGGCGCCAGTCGGCCTCGAGGTCGATGTCCGACCCGTCCCGCCCGGGGACGACGGTCCGGCCGACCGCCCTGGCCGCGTCGAGGACCAGGGCCTTGGTCAGGTCCATCATCGTGAACTGGTCGCCGTAGGCCTCATAGGCCTCGAGCATCGAGAACTCGGCGGCATGCGTGGAGTCCAAGCCCTCGTTGCGGAACGTGCGGCCGATCTCGTAGACCTTCTCGACCCCCCCGATCATCGCCCTCTTGAGGTCGAGCTCGAGGGCGATCCGGAGCAGCATCGGCTGGTCGAGGGCGTTCAGGTGCGTCTTGAACGGCCTTGCCGCGGCGCCTCCGTTGGTCAGCTGCAGGATCGGCGTCTCGACCTCGACGTAGCCGCGGGAATCGAGAGTGTTGCGCAGGCTGCGCAACACGGTGGCCTTGGTGCGGACCATCTCGCGGGCCTCGGGCCGGATCATCATGTCGACGTACCGGAGCCGGATGCGCGCCTCGTCGGACAGCGGCTTGTGCTCGTTGGGCAGCGGGCGCAGTGTCTTGGCCGCGATCGACCACGAGGTCGCCTGGACCGAAAGCTCACCGCGACGGCTGGTGATCACCTCGCCCTTGACCGCCAGCAGGTCACCGAGGTCCACCAGCGCCTTGAAGTCCGCCAGTGCGTCCTCGCCGACCTCGGCAAGGCTGAGCATCACCTGGATCTCGGAGCCGTCGCCCTCGCGCAGCTTCACGAAGCAGAGCTTGCCGGTGTTGCGGAGGAAGATCACCCGGCCGACGATCGCGACGACCTCACCAGTGCGGACGTCGGGCTCGAGCGCCTGGGCGTCGTACTTCTCCCGGATCTCGCGGATGGTGTGGGTGCGCTCGACGAGGGTCGGGTACGCCGCCAGGCCGGCGTCGAGCAGCCGCTGCCGCTTCTCGTGGCGGACCTGCATCTGCTCGGGCAGGTCGTCAACGGTCGGATCGGGGGCGTCGGTCATGGGTCACAGGTTAGAAGGTCGGAGGACCGGCGTACGAACTGGCGGGCGCAACTCGTCGAACGCCAGGTCAGTCGTGGTCAGGCGTTGCGCTGGAAGACCAGCTCGAGGCCGAGAAGCGTCAGCCAGGGCTGGTGGTCGGTGAAGCAGACGCACTCGTCGACCACGACCGGTGCGAGGCCGCCGGTGGCGATCACGTTCACCGTTTCGCGGAGTACGCCGAGCTCCTCGATCATCCGCGTCACGATCCCGTCGACCTGGCTGGCAAAGCCGAAGACGACCCCGGACTGGACGGCTTCCACGGTGTTCTTCGCGATCACGGTGCGCGGCCGGAGCAGCTCGACCTTGCGGAGCTGGGCACCACGACGACCCAGCGCCTCGAGCGAGATGTCGATGCCGGGCGAGATCGCCCCGCCGATGTACTCACCCCGGATGCTGACCACGTCGAAGGTCGTGGCCGTCCCGAAGTCGACGACGATCGACGGTCCGGCATACAGGGTGGCGGCTGCGAGGGCGTTGACCACCCGGTCCGCACCGACCTCGCGCGGGTTGTCCATCAGCACGGGTACGCCGGTCCGGACCCCGGGCTCGACGACCACGTTGGGCACCGTCCCGAAGTGTCTGGTCAGCATGTCGCGCCACTCGTGCAGCACTGCCGGGACCGTCGCGCACACCGCGATTCCGGTGATCCGGTCGCCGACCGTGCTGTCGCGGATCAGGCCCTTGAGCAGGACCGCCCACTCGTCCGCCGTACGCCGCTCATCGGTCGCCACCCGCCAGTGGTCCAGCACCGCGCCGTCCAGGACCAGGCCCATCACGGTGTGGGAGTTGCCGATGTCGGCGCACAGGAGCGTCACTCCGCAGCCTGTCCAGGGGGCCGCAGGTCCATCCCGATGTCGAAGACCTTCACCGAGTGCGTCAGGGCGCCGACCGAGATGAAGTCGACTCCGGTCTCCGCAACCTCGCGGGCGCGGTCGAAGGTCAGGCCGCCGGACGCCTCGAGCAGCGCCCGGCCCTGGGTGATCTGCACCGCCTCGGCCATCGTCGGCGAGTCCATGTTGTCGAGCAGGATGCGGTCGCAGCCGACGTCGAGGAGCTCGCGGAGCTGGGCGAGAGTGGTGACCTCGACCTCCACAGGCAGGTCCGGGTACATCGCCTTCACCGCGTTGTACGCCGGCACCACCCCGCCCGCGGCGATGACGTGGTTGTCCTTGACGAGCGCCATGTCGGAGAGGCTGAACCGGTGGTTCACCCCGCCTCCACAGCGCACGGCGTACTTCTCCATGTGCCGGAAATGGGGGATGGTCTTGCGGGTGTCGAGCACCCGGGCCTTGGTGCCCTCGAGCGCGTGCACCCACGTCGCGGTGGCCGTTGCGACGCCGGAGAGATGGCTGGCGTAGTTCAGTGCGGTGCGTTCGGCGGTGAGCAGCAGGGCCGTCGGGCCGGTGACCGAGAGCAACAGGTCACCCCGCTTCACCGGGGTGCCGTCGGCCACCGTGCGCTCGACCGTGATGTCGTTGCCGAGCACGTAGCGGAAGACCATTTCGGCGATCGCGAGACCGGCGACCACCCCGTCCGCACGGGCCACGAAGTCGGCGACCTCGACCTGGTTGGGCGGGATCGTCGCAGAGCTCGTGACGTCCTCCCCCGGGAGGTCCTCGGCGATCGCGAACACGACCGCGTCGTAGACCTCGTCGGGGTCGAGTCCACTGTGCGCCAGCTCGGTCGCGAGACCGGCCGGGATGTCGGCGTACGGCAGCCGGACTGCGGAGGTCATTGGTCGTCCTCACCATCGGTGGCCGGGCTGGGGCTGAACGCGAGCTGGAGCCGGCCGTCGACCAGCGTCACGTCGAAGTGCCCGGCCCACTGGTCGTCGTTGCGCTCGGGGAAGTCCTCGCGCCAGTGCGAGCCGCGGGTCTCCTCGCGGCCCTTCGCCGCGGCAGCAAGGGCCGCGCTGATCATCAGCAGGTTGGTCGACTCCCAGGCAGCAGTGCCGATCTCCCCTTGTTTTCCAGCGAGTGCGGCCAGCTCGGTGAGGGCGACGTCGAGCCCGGTCGCCGAGCGGAGTACGCCGACCCGCTCGGTCATCACGGCCTGCAGCGGCGTCCGGATCTCCGCATCCACGACGCCGGGCTCGCGCTCGTCTGGGCCCGGATCGGCGTACGGCCCGAGCTCGTCCGGCAGCACGTCCGCGATCCGTCGCGAGAACACCAGGCCCTCGAGCAGGGAGTTGGAGGCCAGCCGGTTGGCGCCGTGTACGCCGGTGCAGGACACCTCGCCCGTCGCATAGAGACCGGGCACCGTCGAGCGGCCCCACAGGTCGGTGAGCACCCCGCCCGAGGCGTAGTGGCAGGCCGGAGCAACGGGGATCAGCTGGGTCGCCGGATCGATGCCGTGCGCCCGCGCGGTGGCCAGGATGGTCGGGAAGCGGTGCTCCCAGAACTCCGCTCCGAGGTGCCGGGCGTCGAGCCACATGTGCGGATGGCTGGTCTCGTGCATCCGGCGGGTGATCGCCTTGGCGACCACGTCACGCGGTGCCAGGTCGGCGAGCTCGTGCTGGCCCTGCATGAACCGGTTGCCCTCGAAGTCGACGAGGAACGCACCCTCGCCACGCACAGCCTCGGAGATCAGTGGCTGCTGACCACGCGAGTCCGGGCCGAGGTACATCACGGTCGGGTGGAACTGCACGAACTCCAGGTCGCGCAGGACGGCGCCGGCACGGAGCGCGATCGCCATCCCGTCACCGGTCGAGACCGCGGGGTTGGTGGTCTGGGAGAAGACCTGGCCGAGCCCGCCCGAGGCCAGGACGACGGCCCGGCACTGCACCGCGCCGACCCCGTCCCGCTGGCCTTCACCCATCACGTGCAGGGTGATCCCGCAGACCCGGCCGTCCGCGGACTTCAGCAGGTCGACGGCGAGAGCGTGCTCGATGACCTCGATCTCGGGCGCCGCGCGGATCGCCGCGACGAGGGCGCGCTGGATCTCCGCGCCGGTTGCGTCGCCACCGGCGTGCGCGATCCGGTCGCGGTGATGGCCGCCCTCACGCGTCAGGGACAGCACTCCGTCGTGATGGTCGAAGTTCGCGCCCAGGGCGATCAGCTCCCGGACCGCCTCCGGACCCTCGTTGACGAGCACCCGGACGGCTTCGAGGTCACATGCTCCAGCGCCCGCGACGAGGGTGTCTCGTTCGTGCTGTTCAGGGGTGTCCCCCGGACCGAGCGCAGCAGCGATGCCGCCCTGCGCCCACTGGGTCGAACCGGCCGACAGGACATCCTTGGTCACGACCAGGATGGTGCCGGCTTCGCGGCGTGACTTGAGGCCCTCATGCAGGCGCAGCGCGGCAGTCAGGCCGGCGATGCCGGACCCGATCACGATGACGTCGACCTTGCTGTTCCAGCCGGGCGCACCGGCGGCGAGCCGCGCGGGCAGCTCCGCCGAGGATGACGGAGTCGTCCGGTCCAGCGAGTCAGTCATCCCGGCAGGCTATCGACTTGCTCATCGAGTGCCGGCGTAGGTGTGGTCGCCGCGCAGCAGGCCGGTGCCGGGCAGCGCCTGCGCCGGGTCGGACCCGGTGCCGATGATCGCGTTGTCTGCATCGACGAAGACCACATGCGGTGCGAACTCCCTGGCCTCGGCGGTGTCCATCTGGCCATAGCCGATCAGGATGACGACGTCACCGGGGTGCACGAGGCGGGCGGCTGCGCCGTTGATGCCGAGCACGCCGGATCCGCGCTCGCCCGCGATCGTGTAGGTCTCGAGACGGGCGCCGTTGGTGACATCGACGATGTGCACGAGCTCGCCGACCAGCAGGTCGGCAGCGTCGAGCAGGTCTTCGTCGACCGTGACCGAGCCGACGTAGTGCAGGTCGGCTTGCGTGACGGTGGCGCGGTGGATCTTGGACTTCATCATGGTGCGCAACATCAGAGTTCCCCGTTTCCGGTGGTCGATCGTGTCGAGGCAGTCGTCTCGCCGAGCTCCAGCGATACGTTGTCGATGAGACGGGTGGGTCCGACCCGGGCGGCAATCAGCATCCGGGCCTCTCCGCTGGCGGGTGCCGGGCCGAGATCGGGGGCAGTCAGCTCGAGGTAGTCGAGGTCGACGCCGTGCGCCTTCCGGAGCTCCTCGCGGGCGGCTGCGAGTGCGACGTCCGCCCCGTAGGGGGCGGCAGCACGGGCAGCGAAGAGCGTGCGTGACAACGCGGTTGCACTGACCCGCTGCCCGGCGTCGAGGAACCGGTTGCGGCTCGACAACGCCAGGCCGTCGTGCTCGCGGACCGTCTCGGCTCCGACGACCTCGATGCCCATGCAGAGGTCCGACACCATCCGGCGAATCAGCGCGAGCTGCTGGTAGTCCTTCTGCCCGAAGACGGCGATGTCGGGGCGGACCAGCCCGAAGAGCTTCGCCACCACGGTGAGTACGCCGTGGAAGTGGGTCGGCCTCGAGACCCCTTCGAGGATGGTCGCCAGCGGACCCGGATCGACCGTCACCTGGGGCAGCCCGGCCGGGTAGACCTCATCGACGGCGGGCGCGAACACCACGTCAACGCCTTGTGCTGCAGAGATCCGCAGATCGGCGTCGAGGGTGCGGGGGTAGCGATCGAGGTCCTCGCCCGGCCCGAACTGCATCGGGTTCACGAAGATCGAAACGACCAGTGGGCCGTCCTTGATCTCTTCCCGAGCACGTGCCATCAGCGACGCATGACCCTCGTGGAGGGCGCCCATCGTCGGCACGAAGCCGACCCGGGAGCTTCCGGCGGCCGAGCTGGCCGAGCCCTTGAGCGCGTCGTGGAGCTCCTCGCGACTGCTCGCGAGGACGGGCGGGGTGGTCACTGCAAACCGGTCCCGTGCGTGAAGTTCCGCCGGGTCGGCGCGTTCTCGGCGTGAGGTTGTGCCGGGTCGGCGGAAAGGCGGGTCAGGGCATCGTCGAGGAGGCCGATGATGCTGGCGGCCCGGATCGGCAGCAGCCGGCCGTCGAGGACGGCACGGTCGGCGGTGGCCTTCGCCATCGCGACGTAGGCCGGGATGGTGCCCGGCGCGGTCTCGGCGATGTCGGTCAGGTGTGCCCGGACGGTGTTCACGTCGCCTCGGACGATCGGCCCGGTGAGCGCCGCGTCGCCGTAGGTCAGCGCGTTGTCGAGAGCCGCCGACAGCAGCGGGCGCAGGGTTGCCGCCGGATCGTCGGCACCCGAGGCGGCGAGCAGCTCCATCGCCTGGGCGACGAGCGTGACGAGGTGGTTCGCGCCGTGCGCCAGGCCTGCGTGGTACAGCGTGCGCTTGCTCTCGGCCACCCAGAGCGGGAGGCCGCCGAGGTCGGCGATCAGCTGCTCGGCGTACGCCTTGTCGGTGTCGTTGGTGGTGACGCCGAAGACGGTGCCGTCGAGCCGGTCGAGGTCGACCGTGGTGCCGGTGAAGGTCATCGCCGGGTGCATCGCGACGGGATGGGCGCCGATCGCGGTGGCGGCGTCGAGGACGGTCAGTCCGTGCCGGCCGGAGGTGTGCACGACGTACTGGCCCTCGCGGATCGCACCGGCACCGACGAGCGTGTTCACGACGTTCTCGAGCATGTCGTCGGGCACGGTCAGCAGCAGCAGGTCGGCCGCGCGGGCGACGTCGGTCGGCTTGGCACGGGGTACGCCGGGAAGCATCGTCGCGATCCGGTTGCGCGAAGCATCGGACTCGCCGGCAGCAGCCACGATGTCGTGACCGGCGGCGCGGAAAGCAGCAGCTAGAGCGGCACCGACTCGGCCGGCGCCAACAACCCCGACAAGGGCCATCAGACTCATCGCCTTTCGTTCCAGTCCCTCTCGGGTACCGGACTACTCAATGACTGGTGCAGGCCGAGCCTACGCCCGGCCCAAGGTGCTGCCTATGGCTGTCTCGGTGGCCTCCGTCACAGCCGGACGGGGCCCAGGAGGGAGCGAGGCCGAGTGAAGACACCCGTGTCGGACGAACTAGCATCAGACCCGATCGCCAACCCGATCAGTGTTCTGGACCCGAGGACTGCGCAAGCGTGAACAAGCCCCAACGACCGGCGGATCTGCGGACCGACATCCAGGGGCTCAGGGCGATAGCCGTTTCGATCGTGGTGATCTACCACCTGACGCCCACGGCACTGTCCGGAGGCTTCGTCGGCGTCGACGTCTTCTTCGTGATCTCCGGCTTCCTGATCACCTCCCACCTGCTCGGCCACGCACCCGAGCGACCGCGGGACCTGGCGAGGTTCTGGAGCCGGCGGATCCGGCGACTCCTGCCCGCCTCGCTCCTCGTGCTCACGGTCACGCTCGTGCTGTCACGGCTCGTCGCGCCGGTGACGCAGTGGGCGAACACCGCCACCCAGACCCGCGGCGCTGCGCTGTACGTCGTGAACTGGGTGCTCGCACACGACTCGGTCGACTACCTGGCGGCCAATGCCGCACCCAGCCCGGTGCAGCACTTCTGGTCGCTTGCGGTCGAGGAGCAGTTCTACTTCGTCTGGCCGATCCTGATCCTGGTGCTGGTCGTGCTCGCTCGGCGGGTCCGGAGGAGCGAAGCGGTGATCGTGACCGGTGGCCTGGCGGTCGTGGTGCTGGCGTCGTTCCTCTACTCGGTCCACGACACCGCGGTCAGCCCGGCCAGCGCGTACTTCGTGACGCCGACCCGCATCTGGGAGCTCGGCGTCGGCGGCCTGCTCGCAGCGCTGATGGCGCCCGGCGTGTTCGGACGCGCTCCCAAGCAGGCCTGGCTGAGACCTGTCCCGGCCGCCCTGCTCGCATGGGTCGGGCTCGCCGGCATCGCCTGGAGTGCGGCCACCTACGACGGCAGCGGCTTCCCGGGCTGGAAGGCTGCGTTGCCGGTCGTGGGGACCGCCCTGGTGATCGCGGCGCGGCCGGCGAAGGACAAGCGCTCCCCAGGTCCGATCCTGGGGCTGCGCCCGATGCAGTGGCTGGGGGATGTCTCCTACTCCGTCTACCTGTGGCACTGGCCGCTGATCGTGCTGGTGCCGTTCGTCACCGGCGACGAGCTGACCAACCTCGACCGGGTGCTGATCGTGGTTGCGACCCTCGGACTGGCCGCGCTGACCAAGGTGTTCGTCGAGGACCGGTTCCGAGCCGCCGGCTGGGGCATCCCGCTGCGCAAGCCGTACCTCCTCGGCGCCGCCGGCATGGCCCTGGTGGTCGGCCTGGCCGGCGTACAGCTGCTCGAGGTGGGTCACCGGGTGAACCTCGCCGAGGCAGCCCTGAAGACCGCGCTCGCCGACCCCGGAACCTGCTTCGGCGCTGCCAGCCTCGACTCACCGGGGTCGTGCAAGGCGGTCCCGTACGACCAGGTGGTGCCGGCGCCCGTCATCGCCGCGACCGACCGCTCCGACGCCTACCTCGACCCCGGCGCGCGGGACTGCTGGTCCTACACCCCGAAGTTCCCGACCAAGCTGTGCAGCTTCGGTGACAAGACCAGCCCGGTCCACATCGCGCTGATCGGCAACTCCCACGCCGGCCAGTGGCTGCCGGCGCTCGAGCAGATCGCCGACGCGCGTCACTGGCGGATCACCACCTATCTGGCGTCCCAGTGCGCGAGCAGCGAGACCATGCAGGACTTCGACACCGCCGCCGACAGCCGCTCCTGCTACGACTGGGGCAGGCGCACCGCACAACGGATCGCGAGCTCCAGGCCCGACCTGGTGGTGATGTCCAACCGGATCTCGTCGAGAGCCGTCGGCCAGCCGTCGCTGGCAGGCACCCAGAAGGCGTACGACGACGGCTACGCGAAGATCCTCCGGACGTGGAAGCTGGCCAAGGTCCCGGTGCTGGTGCTGCGCGACACCCCGGGCCCGGCCACCGTGATCCCCGACTGTCTCGCCGAGCACACCGGGAACCCGCAGGCCTGCGACGGGCAGCGCGTGGACTGGGAGCCGAGCGAACCGGTCAAGGACGTGGTGGCTGCGCTCGCGGATCCGGGCATCGAGTTCCTCGACCTCACCGACCACATCTGCGGACCGAAGATCTGCCACGCGATCACGGGCGGCGTGGTCACCTACTTCGACGGATCACACCTGACGGCCACCTACGCGAAGACCCTTGCGCCGTACCTCGAACCAGCCATGGAGCGCCTGATCGCCCACTGACCCGGAGGGGAGGCCGAAAAGCCGGCCGTTCTACCATCGGAGCACGAATTCCCCTGACGAACGTTCCCCAGCAGAGGACTGCGCACGCGTGAGCAAATCCCATCGACCGGCTGACCTGCGGACCGATGTCCAGGGGCTCCGCGCGATAGCGGTCTCGATGGTGGTCATCTATCACCTGTCGCCGAAGGCGCTGCCCGGCGGGTTCGTCGGGGTCGATGTCTTCTTCGCGATCTCCGGCTTCCTGATCACCTCCCATCTGCTCAGCCGGTTGCCCCGCGGGCCGCGCGACCTGGCGCAGTTCTGGAGCAGGCGGATCCGCAGGCTGCTGCCGGCCTCGCTGCTGGTGATCACCTGCACGATCATCGCCTCACGGCTGGTCGCGCCCGAGACGCAGTGGGCGAACACCGCGAAGCAGGCCCGGGCCTCCGCGTTGTACGTCGTCAACTGGGTGCTGGCGAGGGACTCGGTCGACTACCTCGCTGCGGAGAACGCCGCCAGCCCGGTGCAGCACTTCTGGTCGCTCGCGGTCGAGGAACAGTTCTACTTCGTCTGGCCGATCCTGATCCTGTTGCTCGCACTGCTGGCCCGGCGTACCCACCGCAGCGAGGCGCGGCTGGTCGCCGGCGGCCTCGTTGCCGTGACCGCGGCATCGCTCGTCTACTCGATCCACCAGACCTCGGTCAGCCCGGCAAGCGCCTACTTCGTGACGCCGACCCGGATCTGGGAGCTCGGCATCGGCGGCCTGCTGGCAGCGCTGCTGGCGCCGGGCGCGTTCGGCCGTGGTCCGGCCCGGACCCGGCTGCGACCGCTACCGGCCGTGGTCCTCGCCTGGCTCGGCATCGCCGCGATCGCGTGGAGCGCGGTCGCCTACTCAGGCAGTACGCCGTTCCCGGGCTGGCAGGCCGGCCTCCCGGTCGTCGGCACCGCGCTGGTGATCGCCGCCCAGCCCTCGACCGACAGGCGTTCTCCCGGCCCGGTCCTGGCGCTGCGGCCGATGCAGTGGCTCGGCGACGTGTCCTACTCCGTCTATCTCTGGCACTGGCCGCTGATCGTGCTGGTCCCGCAGGTCCTCGGCCGCAACCTCGACAACCTGGACCGCGCCGGGATCCTGGTCGCCACCCTGGTCCTTGCCTGGCTGACCAAGACCTTCGTCGAGGATCCCTTCCGCTCGGCGCACTGGGGTCTCCCGTTGCGCAAGCCCTACCTGGTGGCCGCTGGCGCGATGGCACTGGTCGTGGGCCTCACCGGCGTACAGCTCAACGAGATCACCCAGCGCACCGAGGTCGCCCAGGCCGCGCTGAAGAGCGCCCTCGCCCACCCGGGCCCCTGCTTCGGAGCAGCCGCGCTCACCCCGCCGCGCACCTGCAAGGCGGTCCCCTTCAACGAGGTCGTGCCGGCACCGGCCGAGGCAGCGAGCGACAAGTCATCGGCCTACGGTTCGGTGCCCGGCGGCACGAAGTGCTCCTCCTTCGTCCCGGACTTCCCGACAACGACCTGCACATTCGGCGACAAGTCGAGCAAGGTCGACATCGCGCTGGTCGGGAACTCGCACGCCACCGAGTGGTTGCCCACGCTCCAGGTGATCGCGGCGAAGCACCACTGGCGGATCACCACCTACCTGTCGTCCCGGTGCGCGTTGTCCGAGGTGCACCAGAAGTTCGAAGCCACCTCGCTGTCCAACGCGTGCCTGACCTGGGTGAAGCGGACGGTGGCAAACGTGGCTCACGCGAAACCGGACCTCGTGGTGATGGCGAACCGACTCTCGGTCGGGGCTGAGGGCAAGAAGCTGACCGAGAGTGACGAGGCCTACACGGCCGGTTATCGTCCGGTCCTCGGCGCCTGGCACGCCGCCGGGCTCAAGGTGCTGGCCCTGCACGACACTCCGTTCATCGGAGCCTCGATCCCGGACTGCCTGGCCGAGCACACCGGGAACCCGCAGGCGTGCGACGGTGCCCGCGCCGACTGGGTGCCGGACGAACCTGTCCAGGAGGTCGTCAAGGAGCTGGCGGACCCGAACATCGAGTTCCTCGACCTGACCGACCACATCTGCGACCCGAAGATCTGCCACGCGATCACGGGCGGCGTGATCACCTACTTCGACGGGTCGCACCTGACGGCCACCTACGCGAAGACGCTGGCGCCGTACCTCGAACCGGCCGTACGGCAGCTGATCCGGCGCTAGCCGGGAGTCTTCCTGGACCAGCGCTCGGCGGCGTTGCGCGCGCGCCGGCGTGCCGAGCGATAGGCCCGCATCGACGCCGGCACCCGCTCCAGCCGGGCAACTCGAAGCTCCTCCCGGGCCCGTGCGACGTTGGCTCGCGCGGCGTCCACGTCCCGGAGTGCCGCCGCGAGCGCCTTGTCGTTCTCCTCGGCCGCCGCGGCCGCGCCCTTGCGCCGGCCGATCTTCTCATGCGACAGCAGCCCGTCCCAGGCGATGGCCTGAGAGATGCGCATCAGCTCGGCATAGCGAGCACCGATCGTGTCGAGCTCAGCCTCGGCCTTGTCGGGATCCTCGCCGTGGGCGATCCGGCAGCACGCGTCGAAGATCCCGTCGGCGATCTGGACGAGGTCCTCGGGCATGTCGAGGCCGTCCCAGCTCGGCTCGTGCCGCCGCAGGCCAGGGTCGATGAAGTCGTCGACCGCGTGCCGGTGGCCGGGTTCGAGGTCGTCGTTGAACGTCAACCCGAACGTGTCGCGCACCCTGCGCAGCTCCGGTCGCCAGTCGTCGAGGAGGTCGTCGTAGAGCAGGAAGGCGCGGGGCCTCCCTCGAGTCTGTGACTCGACAACGAGGTTGCCGTTGATCCAGCCGCAGAGGTTCATCACCGCGAACTCCCACGCGTCCATGTGCGGCCGGTAGCCGGAGTAGTACGTCGACCGGCTGCCGAGCACCTCTGCGGGATGGCGGAGCATCGTGAGGAAACCGGCGTCGACCCCGAGCCCGGCCGCGGTCTCCTGCCACAGCCATGGCACCCAGATCGAGCGCGGGTCCTTGACGACGATCTCGTCGGCGACGCCCGCGACCTCGGCAAGCCAGTCGTGCAGCTCCTGGCGCACCTCCGGCGTCACCACGCCGGCCATCCGGGTGACGGCCTCGGGACGCCCGTCGGTCTGCTCGATGAACGCCGTCTCCATCAGCCGCCGGTGGAACCACAGCGGCCAGGTCGACTCGAAGAAGCCCAGCGGGTTCGACTCGTTGGGCTTGATGACGGGCAGCGGGACATGCAGGCCCAGATGGTGCAGGGTGCCGGCGATCGTGCTGGTGCCGCTGCGGCCGGCGCCGCTGACGAGGACGAGATGCTTGCGGGCCAATTGCTCTGGGGATGGCACCGACTCCCCGGACGTGCTGTCTGACATCCCGCACCTTTCTGGAGGACGGCGCCCATGTTCGCACGGTGACCGGCGGGCAGCACCCATCATGGCAGGATCAATCCCCATGACGAGCAGCAGGAATCCACGCTTCTCCATCGTCTCCGCGGCGTACGGCGTCGCGACGTACCTGCCCGACTTCATCGCTGCCATCGAGGGCCAGACCTTCGACCTCGCCGACGTGGAGGTGATCGTGGTCGACGACGGGTCGACCGACGAAACCTCAACCCTGCTTGACCAATGGCAGCGGCGCCGGCCCGACCTCGTTCAGGTCGTCCATCAGGACAACGCCGGTCAGGCAGTCGCCCGCAACACCGGTCTGGCCCTGGCCCGGGGCGAATGGGTCACGTTCCCCGACCCGGACGACGTGGTCGAGCCCGACTACCTCGCGAATGTCGCGACGTTCCTCGGCGAGCACCCGGAGACCGATCTGGTGGCCACGCATCGACTGATGTGGTTCGAGGCCGAGGGCGAGCCGCGCAACTCCCACCGGCTCCGGCACCTGTTCACCAGCGACCAGCTGGTCGACCTGGACCGGACCGTGGGCTACTTCCACAGCAGCGCGCCCGCCGGCTTCTTCCGCCTCGACCGGGTGCGTGCACAGGCTCTGGAGTTCGACCCCGAGGTGCGACCGATCTTCGAGGACGGCCACTTCACGGTGCGCTACCTGCTCGACAGCGACCACCGGAAGGTCGCGTTCCTGCAGTCCGCGAAGTACCACTACCGCCGCCGGTCCGACGCGTCCTCGACGATGCAGGGCGCCAAGTCCGACATCGACCGCTATCTCCGGGTGCCTCGACACGGCTACCTCGACGTCGTACGCCGGGCCAAGGAACGCTTCGGGACAGTTCCACCGTGGCTCCAGCACCACCTGGTCTTCGACCTGTCCTTCTACTTCACGTTCTCGGACTCGGACGCTCCGCCCAACCGGCCGACCGATGGCCCGGAGGCCGACGAGTTCCACGCCCTGATGGCGGAGATCCTGGCCGACATCGACGTCGACGCGGTCGTCCCGGTCACGGCCACGCCGCTGCAGCGGATCCCTCGCTACGTCCTTCAGCACGGCTACCGTGACCAGCCCTGGCATGAACCGTTCGTGGCGGCCGAGCGCTTCGACGACAAGCAACGGCTGGTCCAGCTGATCTACACCTTCGCCGGGCCGGCGCCGGTCGAGGAGCTTCGCTGCGAGGGCGTGGCGGTCGCGCCCAAGCACGCCAAGTACCGTCCGCTGACCTACTGCGGCAGGACCCTGCTGCGCCAGCGGATCATCTGGGTGCCCGCTCGCCAGTCCGTCGAGCTGCTGCTCGACGGAAGCCCGATGGACCTGGTCTTCCAGCGGCCACCGTTCGCCAAGCACCGGCTCACTCCGGGCGAGATGTTCTACAACCTCGCGCCCGAGTCGAAGCGGGTCGAGAAGGAGCGAGCCGAGCTGCTCGACCCGGTGCCGACGACCGCCGAGGGCAAGCGGGCCCTGAAGGCGATGCAGCGGCCGAAGGTCCGTGAGCGCTATCGCAACGCCTGGGTGCTGATGGACCGCATCCACGACGCCGGCGACAGCGGCGAGATCCTGTTCCGCCACATCCGGGCGAACTATCCCGAGATCAACGCGTTCTTCGTGATCGAGAAGGACACCGCGGACTGGAGGCGTCTCCGCGCCGACGGCTACTCCGACCGGCTGGTCGCGCACGGTTCCGCCGAGTGGCGGCTGCTGATGGCCCACTGCATCCACCTGGTGTCGTCCCACGCGGACAAGTCGGTCATCGAGCCACCGGCGATCACCGAGTTCACCAGACCCGGCTGGCGCAACACCTTCCTCAACCACGGCGTGATCAAGGACGACCTGTCCGGCTGGCTGACGCGCAAGCCGCTCAGCACCTTCGTCACCAGCTCGCGGCAGGAGTACGCCGCCATCGCCGGGGACGACTCGGCGTACACCTTCACGACGCGGGAGGTCCACAACACCGGCATGCCGCGCTTCGACCGCCTGCTCGAGGTCGGCAGCCGCTTTCCAGCCGACAGGCGCGATCTCGTGCTGATGGCGCCGACCTGGCGCAAATGGCTGGTCGCGCCCGTCGAGATCACCAGCCAGCGCCGGGTCCTCGACCTCTCGGCGCTCGACTCGGACTTCGTCAAGCAGTGGCTCGAGCTGTTGAACAACCCGCAGCTGACCAAGACCTGCGCCGCCGCGAACCTCACCGTCGGCTTCCTGCCGCACCCGAACCTGCAGCCGTTGCTGCCGCACCTCGACCTGCCGTCGCACGTCCAGCCACTGACCTACGAAGGCAATGACGTGCAGGAGTTCTTCGCCCGGTCCAAGGTGCTGGTCACGGACTTCTCGTCGATTGCGTTCAACGCGGCGTACCTCGAGCGGCCCGCCGTCTACTTCCAGTTCGACGAGAACCGGGTCCGCGAGGGCGACCATGTCGGTCGCAAGGACTACTTCGACTACCGCCGCGACGGCTTCGGGCCGGTCGAGACGACGGCCGACGAGGCAGCTGCGGCCATCTGCGCCGCGATCGAGCACGGGCCTAACCCCCTGCCGGCGTACCAGCAGCGCATCGATGCGACCTTCCCCGAACGCGACGGCAGGTGCTCGGACCGGGTGATCGCCGCGATCCGGAACTCCATCCAGCCGCAGGGTGGCGCCGAGCCGGTGCCGACTCCCGTCCAGCCGGCCGCCACCTCCGAGGGTCTCTCAGCCGGGCCCGCCCGCCATGACAGGATCAATCCCCATGACGAGCAGCACTGACCCACGGTTCTCCATCGTCACGGCGGTGTACGGAGTCGCGGAGTACCTGCCGGACTTCATTGCTGCCATCGAGTCCCAGAGCTTCGACCTGGGCACCGTCGAGGTGATCGCCGTCGACGACGGCTCCACCGACGGATCCTCACGCCTGCTCGAGGAGTGGCAGGCACGCCGGCCGGACCTGGTGCGCGTCATCCGTCAGGAGAACGCCGGCCAGGGCGCCGCCCGCAACGCCGGCATCGCCGCCGCCCGTGGCACCTGGATCACCTTCCCCGACCCGGACGACGTGCTCCCGCCCGACTACCTCGAGCGGATGTCGGCCTTCCTGGACGACCACCCGGAGGCCGTCATGCTGGCCGCCACGCGGCTGATGTGGCTGGAGGACGAGAACACCGTCACCGACAACCACCCGCTGCGCACCATGTTCCGCGACGACCGGCTGGTCGACCTGCACAACGACGCCCATCACTTCCACGGCAGCTCGGCGGCCTCGTTCTTCAAGCTGGCCAAGCTGCTCGAGTGGGACGTGCGCTTCGACGCCAGGGTGCGGCCCACCTTCGAGGACGGCCACTTCAACAGCATGTACCTGCTGCACTTCGACCGGCCCCAGGTCGGTTTCATCGGCTCCGCGAAGTACCACTACCGCAAGCGCGCCGCCGGCGACTCGAGCACGCAGCGGTCGCGTGCCCACCCCGACAGGTACTCCGCCGTCCTCGAGCACGGCTACCTCGAGGTGCTGCGTTTCGCTCGCGAGCGGTTCGGCGAGATCCCCGGCTGGGTGCAGAGCTTCCTGATCTACGACCTGTCGTGGTTCTTCACCCGCACCGACTCGGAAGCGCCCGCCGGCGTCCCGTTGTCGGGACCGGTCTCCGATCGTTTCCACGAGCTGATGAAGCAGGTTCTCGACCAGCTCGACCTCGATGACGTCGTTCCGTACGTCACTGCCCGGATGGCCAGGGTGCCGCGCTACGTGATGCAGCACGGCTACCGGGACGAGCCCTGGCACGAGGACTTCGTGACGCTGGAGAGCTTCGACGAACGCCAGCGACTGGTGCGGGCAACCTGGTTCTTCACCGGACCGGCTCCGGAGGAGGTCTTCCTCGCAGACGGGGACGTCGTCGAGCCGCAGCACTCGAAGACCCGGGCGCTGGACTTCTGCGGCAGCACCCTGCTTCGCAAGCGGATCGTCTGGCTCCACCAGAGTCGACCCATCGAGATCTCCCTGAACGGCAAGCCGATGGACCTGGTCTTCAAGCGGCCACCCTTTCCGCTGCGGCGCGCGAACCCCGGGCTGATCCGGTGGTCGCTGTCCGACGACTCGGCCCGGCTGCAGACGCTCGCCGCCCCGATCCTCGAGCCGAAACCCACCTCGGCCGATGGCCGCAAGGCACAGTCGCTGGCGAGCAGGCCGAAGACGACGGCGCGCTACCGGAATGCCTGGGTGCTGATGGACCGCATCCACAACGCCGGAGACAGCGGCGAGATCCTCTTTCACCACCTCCGCAAGAACTACCCGACGATCAACGCCTTCTTCGTCGTCGAGAAGGGCACCCCCGACTGGCAACGACTCAAGCGAGCAGGTCTCGGCGACCGTCTGGTCGCGCACGGTTCGCTGCAATGGCGACTGCTGATGGCCAACTGCCTGCACCTGCTCTCCTCCCACTGCGACGTAGCGGTGATGGAACCGCCGGCGATCCTGGAGTTCACCCATCCGTCGTGGCGGTTCACCTTCCTCGAGCACGGCGTGATCAAGGACGACCTCTCCGGCTGGCTGAACCGCAAGGAGATCGACGTCTTCGTGACCAGCACCCGTCCCGAGCACGCCTATCTGGCCGGGGACGAGTCACCGTTCGCCCTCACCACGCGCGAGTGCCAGCTCACCGGGCTTCCCCGCTTCGACAGGCTGCTCGAGGTCGGCGCCCGCTTCCCGCCCGACCAGCGCGACCTGGTCCTGCTCACCCCGACCTGGCGGCAGTGGCTCTCCGGAAACCCGGAGGCAGGCAGCCAGCGCCACCATGCCGGGACCGTCCTGGACTCGGAGTTCATCCAGCAGTGGCTCGCCGTCCTGCGCGACGAGCGGCTGGCCGAGACCTGCCGCCGCCACGGGCTCTCCGTTGCCTTCCTGCCGCATCCGAACCTCGATGCGGTCCTGCCCCTTCTGGACCTGCCTTCCCATGTCGTGCCCCTCAGGTATGACGGCAACGACGTCCAGGAGTTCTTCGCGCGCGCCCGGGTGCTGGTCACCGACTTCTCGTCGATCGCCTTCAACGCGGCGTTCCTCGAGCGGCCGGTCGTCTACTTCCAGTTCGACGAGGATGAGGTCCTCGGTGGCGGACACACCGGTCGCCAGGGCTATTTCGAGTACCGCCGGGACGGCTTCGGCCCCGTCACCCTCACCGTCGAGGACGCGGTGTCGGCGATCGTCGAGGCGCTCGACCACGGGCCGGCTCCACTCCCGGAGTACCAGGCCCGCATCGACGCGACCTTCCCTCCCCGGGACGGCCTCTGCTGCGACCGCGTCGTCGAAGCGGTCCGGGCGTCCATCCGGTCCAAGGCGGCAGAGCCACCCGTGCCGACGCCGGTCGCGCCGGGTCCGGTCCAGCTCTCCAGCCTCCGGGGTCGCGAGTGAACACGCCGGCCGTGGTGGCGATCGCGGGAAGCTGCACGACCCGGGACAACTTCAACTCGCGGTTCAACGCCGACTACAAGCGGTTCTACAGCTGCGACCTCGCGGCCAACCAGACGTCGATCATCGCGATGATGTCGCCTCCGGTGGAGCCGGTCTTCGAGCCGATCGGCACAATGACCGACTACGACCGGTGGAACGTCGAGTCCGACATGAGCCGGGAGTTCCTGCCGCTCGTCGCCGAGCTGCAGCCGGAGTACGTCATCCTGGACTTCTTCGGCGACATCCACTTCGGCGTGATCCGCCTCGACGACGGCCGCTACCTGACCGACAACCGCTGGAAGCTCTGGCGCACCGACTTCTACAAGGAGCGCGAGGCGGCCGGCAGCTTCACCCGGCTGAGGTTCCAGACCGACCCGGAGGAGTACTTCGCGCTCTGGTGTGAGGCGATGGACCGCTTCGGCGGCTACCTCGCCGAGCACTGCCCGAACACCAGGGTGATCGTGCACCGGGGCTACAACACCAACCTGACGACGGCACCGGGCGAACCCGGGCCGATCACGTTGCGGCAGTACAAGGTCAGCCAGGGCAAGAGCCTGTCACCTCTCGACGTACCCCTCGCCAATGCGCTCTGGGCACGGCTCGACGACTACGCGATCGAGAAGTTCGGCTGGGCCTCGATCGACCTGCGCGCCGAGGGCTACACGTCGTACGCCGAGCACCCGTGGGGTGTCTTCTACGTGCACTACACGCCGGACTACTACCACCGGTTCCTGGCCGAGCTGCACAAGATCCACCTGTCCAGCCGCCTGTCCGCGGCCGACGACGACCTGCTGGCCCGGATCAGCGAGATCGAGGCCGCGGCGAGGGAGCATGGCGAGCAACAGGCCGCGGTGCGCGACACTTTGCTGGCCGGCCAGCGCGAACGCCTCGGCCGGCAGCGTGGACGCATCGAGGAGCTCGAGGGCCTCGGGGTGCTCAGGGCCGCGAAGTTCGCGCTCGGACAACGGATCCGAAGCGCACGCAAGCGCTCACAGAGGCATGAGGAGAGTTGATGAGTCGCAACGTCGCGGTGGTCCTCGCCGGCGGGGTGGGCACGCGAGTCGGCCTGGACATTCCCAAGCAGCTGATCAAGATCGCCGGTCACACGATCCTCGAGCACACCATCGCCAAGCTCGACTCCCATCCGTCGGTCGAGGAGATCGTCGTGATGATGGCGCCGGGTCACCTCGACGCCGTACACGCGATCCTGCGTGGCGGTTCCTACTCGAAGGTCACCCAGGTGCTCGAGGGGGCCGCGACGCGCAACGGCACCACGCTGCTGGCGCTCGACACGATCACCGACCCGGACAGCAAGGTGCTCTTCCATGACGCCGTGCGCCCGCTGGTCAGCTCCCGGATCATCAGCGAGTGCTTCACCGCGCTCGACAGCTACGACGCCGTCGACGTCGCCATCCCGTCCGCGGACACGATCATCGAGGTCGACGAGCACAACGTGATCCGGGACATCCCGCTGCGGGCCAACCTGCGTCGTGGCCAGACCCCGCAGGCGTTCCGGGCCGGCGTGATCCGCAAGGCCTACGACGTCGCAGCCGACGACCCGAACTTCCAGGCGACCGATGACTGCACCGTGGTCCTGCGCTACCTGCCCGACGTGCCGATCTGGGTCGTCGCCGGCGAGGAGCGCAACATGAAGGTCACCGACCCGATCGACGTCTACCTCGCCGACAAGCTCTTCCAGCTGACGACCGACAACCTCCCGGACCGGCGTACGGATGAGCAGTACCGCGAGGCGCTGTTCGGCAAGACCCTGGTGATCTTCGGCGGCAGCTACGGCATCGGCGCCGACATCGCCGGGCTCGCCGAGCAGTACGGCGCCCAGGTCTTCACCTTCAGCAGGTCGTCGACCGGCACCCATGTCGAGAGGCGCACCGATGTCCGCGCCGCGATCGACACCGTCCTGGCGAAGACCGACCACATCGACTTCGTGGTCAACACGGCCGGGGTCCTGCCGCGCGGCCTGCTGGTCGAGACGTCGGAGGAGACGGTCTTCAACGCGACCGAGATCAACTACCTCGCCCCGATCCTGATGGCGCAGGAGTTCTTCGAGCACCTGCGCGCGACGAGGGGCAGCCTGCTCAACTTCACGTCGAGCTCGTACACCCGGGGGCGCAGCGGCTACAGCCTCTACTCCTCGGCGAAGGCTGCCGTCGTCAACCTGACCCAGGCGCTGGCCGACGAGTGGTCCGGCGACGGCGTCCGGGTCAACTGCATCAACCCCGAACGCACCGGCACCCCGATGCGCACCAAGGCCTTCGGCCAGGAGCCGCCGGGCTCGCTGCTGGAATCGACCGAGGTGGCTCGGCGGTCGATCGACATCCTGATCAGCGGCGAGACCGGCGCGATCATCGACGTACGCCGCAACGACCCGATGGCACCGGACGCGAGTTCCACCGACGATCCGTCGCTCTAGGGGTGTGCGTGCCCCTCTAGACTGACCCGGTCCTCAGCCCCCGTCAGAAGAGGCCGATCACCGCATGCCGCAGTCCCCCTCCGCACGTCAGCGAGCGCTCGGGCTTGCCCGCAAGGCATCCTCGCCACGGGTGAAGCAGGCGGCTCGACGCGTGGGCGGCAAGGCGCTGGTGTCCTACGAGCGCCGCGGGCTGACCCCCGAGCTGAGCGTGGTCGTCCCGGTCTACAACGTCGAGGAGTACCTCCGGCAGGCCCTCGACAGCGCGCTGGGGCAGACGCTGGGCAATCTCGAGGTGATCGCGGTCGACGACGGCTCGACGGACGGCTGCCTGGCGATCCTGCGGGAGTACGAACGCAAGGACCCGCGGGTGAAGGTGTTCACCCAGGTCAACGCCGGCCAGGGGATCGCCCGGAACCTGGGCGTGAGCCACGCCCGCGGTGAGTTCCTGACCTTCCTCGACTCCGATGACACGGTCCCGCCGCATGCCTACGAGTACATGGTGAGGTCGCTGCGGAAGAGCGGCTCGGACTTCTCGGTCGGCGGCGTCCGCCGGTTCCGGCACCACGAGTACATCCGGCACGTGTGGACCAGGACCGTGCACGCGTCGGACCGGATCGGCACCACGCTCGAGGAGTTCCCCAACGCGATGCAGGACATCATCGCCTGCAACCGGATGTTCAAGACGTCGTTCTGGCGCGAGAAGGTGGGCGACTTCCGCGGGCACATCGCCTACGAGGACCACGTGCCGATGCTGACGGCATACGTCCGGGCGGCGAAGTTCGACATCCTCTCCGAGATCACCTACAACTGGCGGATCCGGGAGAACCTCACCTCGACCGGCCAGCAGAAGGCCAACCTCGAGAACCTGATGGACCGGATCGCGGTCAAGGAGGAGGCGCACCAGCTGTTGAAGGCCGAGGCCTCGGACTTCGTCTACGACATCTGGATCGGCCGGACCCTCGAGGTCGACTTCCCGCCGTTCATCGCGCACGCCCAGGGCGGCGAGGACCTCTATCGCAACGTGCTCTCGGCGGTCTACCAGACCTTCAACGCTCGGGCCACCGACCGGGCGCTCGCCCTGGTGCGCGTCTACCAGAAGGTCCGCGGACACCTCGTCGCGCAGGGACGCTGGGACGACCTGCCCGCGGCCGACGTCTACTTCGAGAGCGTCGAGCAGATCCCGCCGACCCACGCGGCCAACGGCGAGATCATCGCCGACCTCCCACCGGATGCGACCTTCATCGCCGGCCTGCCCGACACCGTGCTGCAGTTCTCGCCGCTCGAGAGCCACTTCGAGGGCGTCATCGAGCACGTCGAGTGGACTTCATCGGACCTGCGGCTGACCGGCTGGGCGGTACGCCGGGCCCTGGGCATCGCCGATCGCCATGCGGACTTCAGGATCTGGCTCGAGGAACAGCACGGCGAGGGCCGACTGGACGTCTCCGCCGAGCCGGTCTTCCTGCACGAGTCGAACATCTGGTCACGACAGCTCTATGCCGCCTCCGACGGCGGCGGGTTCATCGCGTCGATCCCCCTCGCCGAGCTCGCTGCGGCTTCGGCCGGACGGGACAGCACCTGGCAGGTCAAGGTCGAGGTCAGCTACGACGGCATCACGTCGACCGGGAACCTGCTGCACCGGGTCCTCGAGTCATCCGCGGTCCGACCGTCCGGGCAGCAGCTCGACCTCGCCGGCTGGCCGATGGTCGCGAGCACCAGCTGGGACAACTCCCACGGGTTCGGCGTGGCCGTGACCGCGGTGCCGCTGCTGGTCGAGTCGCTCGCCATCGAAGGCCGCACCGCCACCGGCGTACTCCAGATCCCGGAGGGGGCCAAACCGCCACAGCTCACCCTCAAGGCACCGGGCAGCGATCCGGTCCGGGCGCAGATCACCGGCCGCTCGGGTTCGACCGTCCAGTTCTCGGTGCCGGTGCCGGCCCTGACCGCGGCACCGCAGGAGAGCCGCGCCTTCGAGCTGACCGCGAAGAACGCGGTGCTGCTCTGGCCTGCCTACGTGGCGGATCCGGTCGGCACGCGCAGCGACCACTCGGCCGCTTGGGTCCGGTCGGCGACCTGCACTCCTGAGCTGGTGGTCGGCCTGCCGCGGTTCGAGATCGACTCGTTGAACCCACTCGAGGACACCCTTGGGATCGCGCTGCACACTGACGGCCTGACCGGCTCCCAGCTGTCGCAGGCTCAACTCGGCAACGCCCGAGACACCCTCGAGCTGCTCGATGTCGACAGTGACGGCGACCTGACGAGACTGACTTTCTCCTTGCTGACAACGCGATTCGGTAGCGCACCTCGTCCGGTGCCGAGTGCGATCTATGAGCTGAGCATTCCGCTCTCGACCGGACCGTTGTTCGCCACCGCCTCCCGGCAGTACGCCGCGCGCCTCCCCGAACGTCTCTACGGCCCGGTCGTCGACCTCAAGCTCGGGCAGCTGCGCGAGGGCCCGGTCCGGCTGACCATCAGCCCGCCGCTGCGGCAGGACGAGGTCGGGCAGGTCAACGAGCGTCGGCTCCAGGAGGCGTACCGGACGACCGAGGTCACTCCGACCGACAGCATCTTCTTCCAGTGCTACCGCGGCGAGTTCGCGACCGACAGCCAGCTCGCGATCGACCGGGAGCTCGCCCGCACGAGGCCCGACCTGACTCGCTACTGGGGGGTTGCCGACCGCGCGACCGAGGTTCCCGAGGGTGCCGTCCCGCTGATCTTCGGCAGTGCCAGGTGGTACGCCGCGATCGCCTCGTCGCGCTACATCTGCAACAACATCGACTTCGGCGAGTGGTTCCGGCTCAAGCCACACCAGCGCTACCTGCAGACGTTCCACGGCTACCCGTTCAAGTCCATGGGCATCGGGTTCTGGCGCAGCAAGGGCCTCAGCGAGGAAGAGGTCGGCCGCGCCGTCGACCGGGTCAATGGCGAGTGGGACATCATCCTGGTGCCGAGCGAGGAGTGCGCGGACTACTACCGCGAGCAGTACTCCTACCGCGGCGAGGTCCTGGTCGCCGGCTATCCCCGGAGCGACTTCCTGGTCAACGCGGACAAGGCAGCCGTGCGATCCGACGTACTCCGCCGGCTCGGAGTCGGCGAGGACAAGACGGTGGTGCTCTATGCGCCGACGTACCGCGACAAGCTCACGACCAGGAAGTACGCCGCCACCCGGTTCGACGACCTCGACCTGGCCAGGCTGGTCCGCACGCTCGGTGAGCAGTACGTCGTGCTGGTCCGCGGGCACAACAACAACCAGCGCGAGCTCGACCGGGTGCACGGGGTCTCCCGGGTCATCGACGTGACCGACTACCCCGACATCAACGAGCTCACGGTCGCCGCCGACGTAGCCGTCCTGGACTACTCCTCGCTGCGCTTCGACTGGGCGATCACCGGTAAGCCGATGGTGTTCTTCGTGCCTGACCTGGTTGGCTACTTCGCCCTGCGGGCGCCGCTGTTCGCCTTCGAAGGCACCGCACCCGGGCCCTGGGCCGAGACCACGGACCAGGTCGCGGCAGCACTCGCCGACCTCCCCGGCCTGACGCGGAAGTACGCCGCCGACATCGACGCCTTCAACAAGCGCTTCAACGCGCTTCAGGACGGCCACGCGACCGAGCGCGTCATCGACGCGTTCTTCTCCGCTCCGACGAAGGCAGGGGCCTGAGTGGCGACCGACGAACTGCTGATCCCCGAGGGCGGCGTGCTGTTGCACATCGGGCCGCAGAAGACCGGCTCGACCGGGATCCAGCAGGCGATGCACCAGGCCCGGGCGGACCTCGCCGAGCAGGGCGTCCTCTATCCGGGTCCGAAGTTCCGCCCCGCTGAGGGCGGTTGGGCAGTGATGGGTATCAATGCCGCGGTCGGCAGGCCGGCACCGCGGATCGAGCTCTGGGACCAGCTCGCCAGGGACGTCGCGGAGACCTCGCTGCCCCGTGTCTGTGTGAGCGATGAGGACTTCGCCCGGGCCGACGACGCCGCGGTCGACCGGATCGTGAGCAGCCTCGGCGGTGAGGCCGTCCACCTGGTCTACGTCGCCCGCCGGATCGACAGGCTGCTCCCGTCCCAGTGGCAGGAGCGGGTCAAGGCCCGGCTGACACTGTCCTACCCGGAGTTCCTCGACCAGATGGTCAGCGAGACCGCCAGGAGCTGGGAGTGGCACCGGACCTGGGATCCGCAGACGGTCGGCGACGTCATCGACCGCTGGGCCAGGCACGTCGACCGCAGCAAGATCACCGTGATCGTGTCCAGCGACACCGACCGTGAGGTGATCCCCCGCGCCTTCGAGCGGCTGCTCGGCCTCACCGAGGGCCTGCTGGTCCCACCGGACCAGAAGTCCAACCGTTCGCTGGGCTTCGCCGAGGCCGAGGCCGTACGCCGCGTCAACAAGGTCTTCGCCGAGCAGGAGTGGTCCCCGGAGGCCTACTGGCGCGTCGTCCAGGCCGGCATCGCGAAGAAGCTGAAGAACTCCCCTCGCACCGATGACCCCAGCCCCATCCCGGGCTTGCCCGCTTCGGCGTTCGGCCGGGTCGCCGAGCTGGCCGACCAGCAGGCAGAGGCGATCAAGTCCGCCGGGGTCCACGTCGTCGGTGACCCGGAATCACTGCGGATCCGCGACATCGTCGCTCCGGTCGAGGAGTGCGGCACCGTCGACACGGTGAGCATCGAGCTGCTCGCCAACGTCGTCGAAGGTGCGATCGCCGGCGGCTTCGACCTGCAGAAACGGACGGTGCGGAAGCGGATGGCGCAGAGGCGGGCCGCCCAGAAGCGTCCCGCCACGCGTGACCTGTCGGAGCTCACCAGCCGAGAGCTGGCGGGGCTGCTTCGCCGGCGCGTCACGTCGCGGCTCCGGCCACCGGACAGGCCGAGACGGCCTACGGAAGGCTGAAGAACGCCTCGACCGCGCGTTCGGCCGAGTGGCCGTCCTGGAAGGCGTTGAACCGCTCGTTGAACGCAGCACGAGCGTCGGCGTACTCCTCCGCGAGGGCATCGAGATCACCCAGCCGGGCGACCACGGCGTCCGTCGTCTTCACGAGCGGCCCGGGCGCGGAGCCGGTGTACTCGTAAAGAAAACCGCGGCCGCCGGTGTATTCGTCGAGGTCGGGCACGAGGAACACCATCGGCTTGCCAGTAAGGGCAAAGTCGAAGCGGAGCGAGGAGTAGTCGAGCACTGCGACGTCCGAGGCGAGCATCAGGGCATTGATGCTCGGGTAGGCCGTCACGTCGACTACCCGAGCGCCCGCCGCCTGCACGTCCCGATGGAACCGGTGACCCCGCAGCAGGATCACGTAGCCGTCTCCGAGCTGGCGCGCAGCGCGCTCGACATCGAGGCCGTCAGGCAAGGCGGCGGCGCGATAGTTGGTGGCCTGGACATCGCGCCAGGTCGGCGCGTAGAGCACTGCACGCTGGCCGTCCGCGATGCCGAGTCGGTTGCGGGTGGCGGCCCGGACCTCTGCCGATCTCGGGCGCACGAGCACGTCGTCACGGGGATAGCCGCGGTCGAGGACCGGTCCGTCGTAGCCGAACTGCTCGCGGTAGTGCACCGCCATCTCCGGGCTCGGGCTGAGCAGCATCGTCCAGTTGCGCGGACCATGGTCGAGGGACGCCTCGATCCGGCGCGGGGTGAAGCCCATCGACTCCCACAGCACCAGCCCCATCGACTTCCCCGGGTTGCCGTGGAACGTCTGCAGCAGCTGCTGCCCGGGCTTGCGGCGGAACCACTGCTCCATCTCGATGTTCGTCACGATCCAGTGTGCGGTGGCAAGTGTTTCGTACCATTCCCGGCTCCGATAGACGACCGGCACCGCGCCGGTCGGCACCAGCACCGAGAGGTCGGCGACGCACCAGCGCACCTCGATCGGCTGTCCCCCGTGGTCGAGCTTGTCGCGCAGGGCAAGGTAGATCGCCAGCGGGCTGTCGGTGAGGTTCTCCCCGGTATAGGCCTGGAAGTAGACCAGGCCTTCGTCGATCGGGTGCTCCCCTGCGTAGAGCTGCTGCAGCCTCCGCTGGGCGTGCGGCCCGATCTCGTCGTCACCGCGGGGTGCAGCCAGCTCGATCAGGGCGTCGCCGGCTGGGCTGACCCGGACGCGGACCCGGTAGGTCGACCCGATCTGGTCGGTCGGTGTCCGGGCCAGGAGCTCGTTGCTCAGGCCCACATCGAGGGTGCCGGTGCGACCCTCGGGCCAAAACTGCAGGCGATAGGTGCCGCTGCGGATGCGTTCGTCCACACTGCCCCAACGCCTGGTCAGCAGCG
Source organism: Marmoricola sp. (assembly GCA_025965195.1). Lineage (GTDB taxonomy): Bacteria > Actinomycetota > Actinomycetes > Propionibacteriales > Nocardioidaceae > Marmoricola. The sequence goes on along the minus strand of JAOPXK010000056.1, from coordinate 16,627 downwards.
GCAGCTGCACCGTGAAGCCCGAGCTGGTGGGGTCCACCGCAGCCGAGGTCAGCTCGACGGGCCCGTCGTGCAGCACCAGCCGTCCCCGTGACTCGGTCAGGCCAGTGACCGTCAGCGCGCTGTCGTCGACGGCCGACTCGATGCTCGTGAGCCGCACGCCCGGAGCCGGTGGCCGCGGCTCCCTGACTCCCGCCTGGATCGAGAGCGCGCCGTCCACCCAGGCCGGGCGGACATCGAGGTCAGCGCGGCCGAGCGAACCCAGCCGGCCGGCCGATCCTCGTTCATCGCGATGCTCGACCAGCCCGGCCCGGCGTACGCCCTGGCTGGTGAGCTCGACGTGCACGCGCCAGGTGCCGGTCGCGAGCCGGCTCGGGTCGAGCCGGGCAACGTGCCAGCCGAAGTCGTGGCCGTGCCAGGACTCGGCCGCCACCTTCGTCGCCTCAGGCGTGGGGGTGGTCGCCACCTCGAAGTCGCGGCTCTGCCCGTCGGGACCGACCAGCCAGCAGCGTACGACGGGGGGCTCGGTCGTCTCGACGCCGCGGATGAACGCGACCAGCTCCAGCCGAAGCAGGTCGCCCTCCCAGCCGACCCGACGCAGCGATGCCCAGGTCGGGGTCTCCCGCTCGGCGAGCCGGCGGACGTCACCGGGCAGGTCGGACAGGCCAGGCAGGTCGGCGAACACCGACTCCTCGAACACCGTGGTCGGGAGGTCGTCGTCCTCGCGCCAGCGGGAGATGACGAGGTCGGTGACCCGGTCCCGGTCACCCTGCGCAGTGAGCCAGGCAAGCATCCGTGACTCGACCCGCACCCGATCGTCCGCCAGTCCAACGAGCTTGCCGACCAGCTGGCTCAGCCGCTCCCACTGCGCCTCGCTGAGCGACTCGACGTCCTGGAGAAACGCCGGCAACCGGGTGTCGAGCACGGCCGCGGCCCACGGCCCGGACGTCTCCACGACTGCGAGGGCGTCCTGGATCGCGGTCAGCCAGGCATCGGCTTCCTGCGCCCACCGGCGAAGGTGCCCGAAGGGCAGTCCGGCCTGGCGGCCGTGGTTGAAGTGCGTGACCCGCTCGGTGCTCGCCAGCCCGAGCGACCGCTCGGCCTCGGCCAGGGTCGCATCGGCGAAGCCGCCGTGCCTGTCGGCGAACGCCAGCCCGGCCGCTCGCCAGCGCCCGGCGTCGATGATCCAGCCGCCCAGGGCGAGCGCTCCGGCGCCCGGGGCATGTGCCAGCCCGCGCCAGTGCGCTCCGACCGGCTCGGACGCGCCCGCGGCTGCGCCGGCTTCGGCGGTGCTGAGCAGGTTTGCCAGGGTGCCGGTCGACTCCTGGGGCAGCGTGTCACTGGCCTCGACCAGCCGGACCATGCCCGGGGCGCGATCGATCGCGGCGTTGCGCGCGGCCGCGAGCGTCGCGAACTCCTCGCCCTCCCCCCACGGCAGCACCCGCACCTCGAGGCCATGGAAGGCTTGCGCCCGCACCGAGGCCAGGCACTCGTCGAGGAACCGCCGTTGCGCAGCAGAGACCGTCACCACCACAGTGACCGGGCCGACCGATCGGTCGGCCCGCCACTGGCGGAGACGGCGTGCGGCGCGTCGCGGGATCGAGCTCAGATGAGGCCCTTCGACTTCAGGTAGTCAGACGCGACCGTGCTGACCTCGTCACGCTGGCTGTCGACCTTGTCGATCATCGCGGTGAGATCGGCGGTCGTCAGCACGGCCGAGAGCTTGTTGAGCGCCGTCGCGGCCTTGGCATTCTTCTTCAGCCAGGCAGAGTTGACGATCGGCACCAGGTTCTCGGCGTTCTGCAGCTTCTGGTCATCGGTCAGGATCACCAGGCCCTGAGCGTCCAGGGTCGCGTCGGTCGTCGCCACCTGGGCGAGCTGAACCTCGCCCTTGACCAGCGCGGACTTGCCCTGGGGCGAGTCGAAGCCGAGCGGCTGGACGGCCGTGATGTTGATGTTGTAGACCGACTTCAGACCGAGCTTGCAGCTCTGTCGGGTGGCGCAGTCCGGAGCTGCGGCGAGCTTGATGGGCTGGCCGAGCTTGCCGAGGTCGCTCAACGTGGTCAGGTTGTTGGCCTGCGCGAACTTCTTCGTGACGGCGTACGCGTTGGCGTCCTGGGCCGGCGCGGGCGTCAGGGGTGTCAGCCCGACCTTGTTGGCCAGCTTGGTCAGCACGGCCAGCGTCTGCGCCGTGTCGGGCGTGGCCACCTCCGGCGCATCGGCGCCGTTGGCCTCGTGGTTGAGCTCATCGGTCATCGAGGAGAGGTAGTCGGCCGAGATCTGCACCTGGTTCTTCTCCATCGGCTTGATGTACACCGAGCGGGCGGTGAAGTTCTTGATCTGGGTCTTGTAGCCGGCGTCCTTCAGGAGGTCGCCGTAGAGGGCGGTCATGATGTTGCCCTCGGTGAAGTCCTGGCCCACGATCGTGATCTTGCTGCTGGAGCTGAGGTCGCTGCTGCCACAAGCGGCCGTCAGGACCAGCGGAGCCGCCATCAGGACGGCAGCGATCCGTGCGAAAGTCTTCTTCATGGTGATGCTCCCCTTCTGTGTCCCGCGACCATGATGGCCGCGCGTGTCCGGTGGGCCCCCGAGCTACCCGCCAATGACTCTAGTGCCAGGCACCGACAGGCAGGTCTGATCCGGCTCTAGGATCGCGCAGCGCGGGCGAGCGGGTCGACGACGCGCTGCAGGAAGGCCATCGTGCCTTCGAGCAGCAACGCGACCGCGCCCACGATGATGGCGCCCGAGAGCACCTCGGGCTGGTTGTACGTCGCATAGCCCTCGGTGATGAGCTGCCCGAGCCCGGGCCCGGCCACCAGCGCGGCGATCGTCGCCGTCGCCCAGACCTGTACGACGGCGAGCCGGATGCCCGAGACGATGAGCGGCACGGCCAGCGGCAGCTCGACCTTGGTCAGGATCTCCCGCTCCGACATCCCCATTCCTCGCGCGGCCTCAACGGTGTCACGGTCGACCTCGAAGACGCCGGTGTAGGCGTTGGTGATGATCGGCGGGAGAGCGAACAGCGCCAACGTGATCAGCGTCGCGAGCCCGGCCCTGCCGAACGGACCGAAGTTCGCGGTCCCGACGTAGCCCAGCGACAGCACCGAGAGCAGTGCGACGATCGGGATCGCCCGCCCGACGTTGGAGATGTTCACCGCGAGTGTGCCGCCGCGACGGAGGTGACCCAGCCAGACCGCGACCGGCAGCCCGATCGCGATCGCGATCAGCACGGCCGCGAAGGTGAGCAGGGTGTGCTGGGCGAGCAGCGTCGGGACCCCGCTCGACCCGTGCCAGTGCGCAGAGTCCTTGAACCAGTCGAGGATGCCGTTCATTTGCGGGGCCCCCGCGCAGACGTGAGCGGTTTCGTCCGGTGACTCATCTGGCCACCGCCTTGCTGGTCCAGGGCGTCAGGAGCCTCTGGGTGCCGACCAGCAGCACGTCGAGGATGACCGCGAGCAGCACACAGAGCACGCTGGTCGCCAGCACCTGCGCCTTGAACTCGGTGTTGTTGCCGTTGATGAGAAGCGTTCCGAGGCCGCCGTACCCCACGATCGCGCCGACGGTGGTGAGCGCGACGGCCGAGACGGTCGCGACCCGGAGTCCGGCCATGATCGCCGGAAGCGCCAGCGGGAGCTCGACCCTGAACAGCATCCTGGTGCTGGAGTAGCCCATCCCGATCGCGGATTCCTTCACATCTGCCGGCACTGCGCGCAGTCCGTCGAGCATGTTGCGAACCAGCACCGTCAGCGAGTAGAGCGCCAGCCCGACGATCACGGTGTTGATCGAGAGGCCAAGACCGGAGATGGGCACGAGCAGCGAGAACAGCGCCAGCGACGGGATCGTGTAGATCGCCGTGGTGATGCCGACGACCATCAGCTCGAGCTTTCGGTAACGTCGGGCCAGCAAGGCGAGCGGAAACGCGATCACGAAGCCCAGCAACACCGAGACCACCACGATGTGCACGTGCTGGCCGACGGCGGAAGCGAGGTCGCTGGCTCGGGTCGAGTAGTACTTCCCGCAGATCCACTCGTTGCGGGTCAGGCAGTTGTCAGCGACAGCAGGCACCATGAGCGAGGTCACGACATGGACGTTAGCCCAACCGAGGGACAGGCCGTGAGACAGGCAGAGCCGATGATCCGCCTCGAAGGTGTCGGCAAGACCTACCCCGACGGCACCGTCGCCGTGCACGAGCTCGACCTCGAGGTGCCGCGTGGCGCGATCGTCTGCCTGGTCGGTCCTTCAGGGTGCGGCAAGTCGACGACGCTGAAGATGGTGAACCGGCTGATCGAGCCGACCACGGGGCGGATCATCCTCGACGGGGACGACGTCACCCACGCCGATCCGGTCAAGCTGCGCCGCGGCATCGGCTACGTGATCCAGCAGGTCGGGCTGTTCCCGCACCAGAAGGTCGTCAACAACGTGATGACCGTGCCGCTGCTGTACGGCGAGAGCAAGGCGCACGCCCGCACCCGGGCCAACGAGCTGATGGAGCTCGTCGGCCTGCCGCCGGACGAGTTCGCCGACAAGTACCCCCACCAGCTCTCCGGCGGTCAGCGCCAGCGCGTCGGCGTTGCCCGCGCGCTCGCGGCCGACCCGCCGGTGCTGCTGATGGACGAGCCGTTCGGAGCCGTCGACCCGATCGTGCGGGGCCACCTCCAGGAGGAGTTCCTCCGGCTCCAGCGCGAGCTCGCCAAGACGGTGCTGTTCGTCACCCACGACATCGACGAGGCGGTGAAGATGGGCGACAAGGTCGCGGTCTTCGCCACCGGCGGCCACCTGGTCCAGTACGACGAACCGGCCGTGATCCTCGGCGCTCCGGCGGACGAGTTCGTTGCCGAGTTCGTCGGCGGCAGTCGTGGGCTCCGCCGGCTCGCGGTGACCTCCATCGACGTACAACATCTGGAGCCGCTGGACGGGTTGTCGGCCTCCGAGCTGGCCGGCACCATCGACGTCGGCGCCACTCTCGAGGAGGCCATGTCCCTGCTGATGCGTGAGGACAAGTCCGTCGTCGGCGTGACCGCGGGCCCGAAGTTCCTCGGCGTCCTCACGCCCAACGGCATCCACAAGATGCTCCGGGCATCGGTCAACAGCTGACCCGCCGGCACCGGAGCTGCGGGTCTTGGTAGGAGTTTTCACAGGGTATGAGGTCAGACCTCCTCATCGCCCAAGTCACGACGTGTGCGATGAGGAGTGTTGGGTTCATACCCTGTGAAAACTCCCGCCAAGCTCGATCAAGTGCGGAAGCCGGTGAAAGGTTTCAGGCGCCCTTGCGGGTGGAGGCCGCGGAGACCTTGTCGGCCAGGTCATCGGCCGCCTTCTGGGTGGCCCTCTCGTCCCAGTTCACCAGGTCGGAGATCGGGTCGCCACCCTCGGCCTCCCAGCTGGCGAGTGCATCAGCCTGTTCGGCCTGGCGCACGGCAAGCGTGTGTTCGAGCTCGTTGACCTGGTCCTGGAGCTCGACCAGCCGGCGGCCCTCGCGCTGGGCGCGGAGCTCCGCGCCGATCGCGCGCTTCTCGGTATCGATCAGGGTCTCCTGGAGCTGGCCGACGACGACATTGGACTCGGCCAGGCGCTCGGTCATCGAGCTGGTGAACTCGGCGTGCTCGGCGGCCCGCTCGGTGAACAGCGACCGGTAGGCGCCGGCGGCCTGCGCGCGGTCGAGGGCGTGCTCGCGGCGGGACACGAGGACCTCGGTCCACATCATCCGGAGCGCGGCCCAGGCCAGCACGAGCGAGGCGACGGAGCTGCCGCTGAGAACCAGCGCGCTCTGGGTCGGAATCGAAGCAATCACGGCAATCGTGGCTGCGCAGAGCAACACCACCGAAACGGTGACGCGAACACTGCGCTGCCTACGACGCGCAGGGGTACGAGAACTTGCCATGTCGTAAGGGTAGGCGGCTAGTCATCGTCTCGACGGACGCGACACGCTCGCTCCAGGAGCAGCGCGGCTGTCGTCACGGCCAGTCCGCCGATGCCTGCGACCACCGAGCGCCAGAGCCGGGCCGTCGCCAGGTCGGAGTCGGTGACCCCGAGGTGCGCGACGGCGTACCCGAAGTAGCCTCCCGCGATCACCGCGCCGACCAGTGCGCAGGCCTTCCCGAGCACCAGCCGGTTGACGGCCTGATGGGGCTGGAGGCGTTGGTGATGACGGTGCAGCGCGGTCCAGGTGAGGTACGCCGCCCCGCCCACGATCGCGGCCATGAAGAACACCATCGCGATCGCGACCCAGGAGACGTTGGGCTCGGTGACACCGAGCCGGATGCTCAGCGGGCGAACGGCCCAGCCGAGGACCAGCGCGACGGAACCGAACCCGACCAGCGGCCCTGGTCCGGTCGTGCCGACGTGGCCCGGCGGGGTGGGGTCGGGATCGGTCGGAGGCTCCGGAGGGAGCGCCCGGCTCACTGCCCGTCGAGCTCGATGTCGTCGCGACGGATGACGCCGTCGCGCCCGGTCTTCTCGAGCAGCTCGGCGATCGGGCCGAGGCCGGGGATCTCGGCATCCGGCTCGAGGTCGAACCAGGGCACCAGCACGAACGCGCGCTCTCCGGCACGCGGATGCGGCAGCTGCAGCTCGTCGGTGTCGGACCGCCGGTCCCCGACGACGATCAGGTCGACGTCCAGGGTCCGGGGAGCGTTGGGCACCCCGCGCTCGCGGCCGTAGGCCGACTCGATGGCCAGTGCGCGGTCGAGCAGCGTCGGAGCAGACAACGTCGTGTCGATCAGGATCACGGCATTCAGGTAGTCCTCGGCGTCCTCGGGAGAGTCCACCGGGGAGGTTTCGTAGATCGGGGAGATGCCGGTGACCCAGACCTCCGGGGTGTCGGCAAGGGCATCGAGCGCGCCCTGGAGGTTGACCGAGCGGTCGCCGAGGTTGGACCCGATCGACAACACCGCCCGGCGGATCGGGTGCATCTCACCGGTCAGGGTGTCGGTGTCGACGATGTTGGGATTGGGGGTCTCGGTCACTTATCGGCTCCGGTTGATGGTCAGGGCGACATCGTTGAAGGTCGCCTGTATCGGGGCGTGCGGCTTGTGCACAGTCACTTCTACCCATTCCACCCGCGAATACCCCAGGCAGACGTCGGCAATCCGTTGCGCGAGGGTCTCGATCAGGTTGACGGGGTCGTTCTCCACGGCTGCCTTCACGGCCTCTACGAGCGTCCCGTAGTCGACGGTGTCCGACAAGTCGTCGCTCGCGGCCGGCACGGAGCTGTCCAGCCCCAGCACCAGATCGATCACGAAGACCTGGCCTTCACGGCGCTCGAAGTCGAACACTCCATGATGGCCATGGATCTCGATGCCGCGCACCGCGAGTTGGTCAGTCATTTCGTCTTTGACCCTAGCCGGGGCCTCCGAACGGCAGAAACGCGCGTCTCAGCAATCCTCAGTGGCCGCTGCGCCAGCGGGTGACCACCTTGATGGCATCCACGCTCGCCCGGACCTCGTGGACGCGCACCGCCCAGACGCCGCTGATCGCCGCGATCGTGGTGAGCGCGACGCCCGCATCGTCCCGGTCGAGCACCGGGCGCGGCTTGCCCTCGGAGTCCGCCAGCAGGGTGCCGAGGAAGGACTTGCGGCTCGAGCCGACCAGGATCGGCAGCTCCAGGGCGTCGAGCTCGTCGAGCCGCTGGAGGAGCTGCCAGTTGTGGTCCGCGGTCTTCGCGAAGCCCAGGCCCGGGTCGACCGCGATCTTGTCGAGGTCGATGCCTGCGGCGAGGGCGGCGTCGACCCGCTGCCTCAGCTCGTCACGGACGTCGGCGACCACGTCGGCGTACGCCGTGTGCTGCTGCATCACGTCTGAGTGGGCCCGCCAGTGCATCGCGAGGTACGCCGAACCGCGGTCGGCAACGACCCGCAGGATCGACGGGTCGGCCAGCCCTCCGGAGACGTCGTTGACGAGCACCGCGCCGGCGTCGAGCGCTGCGGCCGCGACCTCGGAGCGCATCGTGTCGACGGAGACGGCGGCGCCGGCAGCGGCGAGGGCGGCGATGACCGGAACCACCCGGTTCAGCTCCTCCGCGACGACGGGACGCGTGGCACCCGGGCGGGTGGACTCTCCGCCGATGTCGATCAGGTCGGCGCCGCGCCGCCGCAGCTCCAGCCCGTGGGCGATCGCCGCATCGGTGTGGGCGAACCTGCCACCGTCGGAGAACGAGTCCGGGGTCACGTTCACCACGCCCATCACCAGCGGCCGGTCGACCACCGGCAGGCCGGCGACGTGGCGCACGGGCAGGCTCATGCGGGTCACCCTAACGGCGACGCCGCCGAGTCACTTGTTGCGAGCAGCCAGCCGTGCCTTCAGCGCGTCGCGCCTGTCCTCGAAGCGGGCTGCCTGCGTCTCGAGCTCCGCCATCACCTCGGCGAGCTCCGTCCGCGCAGCCTCGCCTTCGGCATCGAGCCCCTCGATGTCGAAGACCCCCCAGAACCTCAGCACCGGAGCGACGACGTCGTCGCGGTGCTGCCTGATGTCGTAGACCCCGGCAATGGCCATCTCGACTGCCTTGCGCTGGAACCCGGCGATGTCGGTGCCCGGCATCTGGAAGGTCTTGACCACGTCACGGATCGCCGGCATCACCTGGTTGGGCGCGAGCTCGAGCGCGGCCTGGAGCAGGTTGCGGTAGAAGATCATGTGCAGGTTCTCATCGGTGGCGACCCGGGCGAGCAGCTGGTCCGCGACGGGGTCGCCGGTGATCTTGCCGGTGTTGCGGTGAGACACGCGGGTGGCGAGCTCCTGGAAGGAGACATAGGCCAGCGAGCGCAGCATGTCGTCCGGGTGCTGGGCGGTGTAGCCGATCGACATGTGGTCCATCCGGAGCTGCTCCAGCTGCACCGGGTCGACCGCACGTGAGGTCAGCAGGTAGTCGCGGATCGCGATCGCGTGCCGGCCCTCCTCTGCGGTCCATCGGTGCACCCATTCGCCCCAGGCGGCATCGCGTCCGAAGAGCGAGGCGATCTCGTGGTGGTAGCTCGGCAGGTTGTCCTCGGTGAGCAGGTTGACGATCAGTGCGGATCGCGCGACGTCGGACATCGGGGAGTCCGCGGGTGTCCAGGCGTCGCCGTTGAGGATGCCGTCGTAGTTGCGGCCGTCACTCCACGGGACGTACTCGTGCGGAAACCATTCCTTGGCCACCGAGAGATGCCGGTTGAGGTTCTCGGCGACCACCGGTTCCAGCTCTTGCAGCATCTGGGTCTGGCTGAGGGTGTGCTTCATCGAGGTCACAGATCCACGTTAGTCCCGTGGCCCTCAGCGACGGGAGGCGATCAGCGTCATTGCCTCGGACCGAGTCGCCGAGTTGTGCATGATCCCGCGCACTGCTGACGTGATGGTGCGGGCGCCTGCCTTCTTCACTCCACGCATCGTCATGCAGAGGTGCTCGGCCTCGATCACCACGATCACGCCACGCGCCTCGAGGATCTCCATCAGGGCGTCGGCGACCTGGGTGGTCAGCCGCTCCTGCACCTGCGGGCGCTTGGCGTAGACGTCGACCAGCCGCGCCAGCTTGGACAGGCCGGTGATCTTGCCGGACTCGGCCGGGATGTAGCCGACATGGGCGACCCCGGTGAACGGCACCAGGTGGTGCTCGCACATCGACCAGAGCTCGATGTCGCGGACCAGCACCATCTCGTCGTGACCGATGTCGAAGGTGGTGGTGAGGACGTCCTTCGCCGTCTGACGAAGGCCGGCCGTCATCTCGGCGTACGCCCTGGCGACGCGGGCCGGCGTGTCGTGCAGGCCCTCGCGCTCGGGATCCTCGCCGATCGCGTAGAGCAGCTCGCGGACGGCGGCCTCGGCACGAGCGTGGTCGAAGTCGGGCACCTCGCGGTCTGCATCGAGCGAGACCTTGTTGACGCTCATGACATCGGTTTCTCTCCGAACGTGTCGCCGTCGGCGCCGGGAGGCGTGAGGATGATCGCGCCCTCCTCCTGCTCGGATGCAGAGCCGTTGGCCGCGGACTTGGGCACGGCCACCGGAGGCAGGTTCGACGGACTGCGGTCAGGCGATCCGGTCCACGCCGGACGCGCCGGACGTCGACGCAGCGGCTCGAAGACCTTGGCCACCTGGGCCTTGTCGAGCGTCTCCTTCTCGAGCAGCTCGGTGACCAGCGCGTCGAGCACGTCGCGGTTCGCCTCGAGGATGTCGAAGGCTTCCTGGTGCGCGGTCTGGAGGAACTTCTTGGTCTCGTCGTCGACGATCGCCGCGACGCTCTCGGAGTAGTTCTTCGTGTGGCCGAAGTCGCGGCCCAGGAACGGCTCGCCGTTGGTCTCGCCGAGCTTGATCGCGCCGAGGCTGTCCGTCATGCCGTACTGGGTGACCATGGCGCGAGCCAGCGAGGTCGCCTTCTCGATGTCGTCGCCGGCACCGGTCGTCGGGTCGTGGAAGATCAGCTCCTCCGCGGCACGGCCACCGAGCATGTAGGCGAGCTTGTCGAGCATCTCCGAGCGGGTCTGGGAGTACTTGTCCTCGTCCGGCAGCACCATCGTGTAGCCGAGGGCCCGGCCGCGCGGCAGGATCGTGATCTTGTGGACCGGGTCGGTGCCGGGGAGCGCCGCAGCGACCAGGGCGTGGCCGCCCTCGTGGTACGCCGTGATCAGCTTTTCCTTCTCGCTCATCAGGCGGGTGCGCTTCTGCGGACCGGCGATCACGCGGTCGATCGCCTCGTCGAGCGCGGCGTTGTCGATCATCTTGGCGTTGTTGCGCGCGGTCAGCAGGGCAGCCTCGTTGAGCACGTTGGCCAGGTCGGCGCCGGTGAACCCCGGCGTACGACGTGCAACCGAGAGCAGGTCGACGTCCGAACCCATCGGCTTGCCGCGGGCGTGCACCTTGAGGATCTGCTCACGACCGTTGAGGTCAGGGGCGTCCACGCTGATCTGCCGGTCGAAGCGACCTGGGCGCAGCAGTGCGGGGTCGAGAATGTCGGGACGGTTCGTCGCGGCGATCAGGATCACGCCACCGCGTACGTCGAACCCGTCCATCTCGACCAGCAGCTGGTTGAGGGTCTGCTCACGCTCGTCGTGGCCACCGCCCATGCCGGCACCACGGTGACGGCCGACGGCATCGATCTCGTCGATGAAGACGATCGCTGGGGCGTTCTCCTTGGCCTGCTCGAAGAGGTCGCGGACACGGGACGCACCCACACCGACGAACATCTCGACGAAGTCCGAGCCGGAGATCGAGTAGAACGGCACGCCCGCCTCGCCCGCAACGGCACGCGCCAGCAGGGTCTTGCCGGTGCCGGGCTGGCCGTAGAGCAGCACGCCCTTGGGGATCTTGGCGCCGACGGCCTGGAACTTCGCCGGCTCCTGGAGGAACTCCTTGATCTCGCCGAGCTCCTCGATGGCCTCTTCACAGCCGGCCACGTCCGCGAAGGTGGTCTTCGGCATGTCCTTGCTGATCAGCTTGGCCTTGGACTTGGCGAACTGCATGACGCGGCCGCCTCCGCCCTGGACCTGGTTCATCAAGAAGAGGAACAGCAGCACGATCAGCGCGAACGGAAGCAGTGTGCCGAGGATCGAGCCGAGCAGGCTCGGCTTGGAGACCTTGGTGACGACCGAGTCGATGTTGCCGGCCTTGTACTGCTTCTCGGCCGCGGCAACCAGACCCTCCTGGGTGCCGGCGATCCAGGTGGTGAGCACCTTCTGGCCGTTGTCCAGCGTCGCGCGGATCTGCTGGTCACCGCCGTCGACGAAGGTGATCTCCTTGATGTCGCCCTTGTCGATATGGCTGACCATCGCGGAGTACTTGATCTCGGTGTATCCGCCGTTGGGCACCAGGAACTGCAGCGCTACGAGCACGCCGACAACAGCCACGACGATCCACAACCAGGGACCGCGGAGAATTCTTTTCACGTCCATAAGCCGGGGTCGACGCCCCGCCCTCCTGCCACTTCAGCCGTCGTTGCGGTGAATGCCCGACGGTACATGTCGGCCCAATCCTCTCAGGCGGGCCCAGCAATCACGCATAGACGTGGGGAGCGAGTGTCCCAATGCTCCTGAGATTGCGGTATTTCTCGTGATAGTCGAGCCCGTAACCGACCACGAACTCGTTGGCGATGTCCCATCCGACGTACTTCACGTCGACGTCCATCCGGACTGCTTCGGGCTTGCGGAGAAGGGTGCAGATCGTCACCGACGCCGGGTTGCGCGAGTTCAGGTTCGAGGTCAGCCAGGACAGCGTGAGGCCGGTGTCGATGATCTCGTCGACGATCAGCACGTGCCGGCCACTGATGTCGGTGTCCAGGTCCTTGAGGATGCGTACGACGCCTGAGGACTTCGTCCCCGAGCCGTACGACGACACCGCCATCCAGTCCATCTCGACATGGCGGTTGAAGCTCCTCGCCAGATCGGCCATCACCATCACGGCCCCACGAAGGACACCGACGATCAGCAGGTCTTCGCCCTCGTAGTCGGCCTCGATCTGCTTGGCGAGCTCGCCGAGCCGGGACTGGATCTGCTCCTCTGTGAAAAGTGTGTTCGTCAGATCAGCATCGACGTCGGCTGCATCCATGGGCGTCAGCCTGCCACAGGGCCTTTGCGGAACATGAGGTGGTCACCATCCCGGGCCGCCCGCACGTGGCCGGGGAGGTCGACACCGGTCTGACCGTGCCAGTCGGTGACCAGCCGATCGACCTCGAGGACATGCTGCAGGAAGAGCTCGCTGGACGGACTCCCCGCCGCCAGGGCAGCGAGGCGGATCACCCGGCGGCGGATCGCATCGGGCTGCTGCCGGAGTGCGGCGAGGACCAGCCCGTCCTCGGCGCGGACCTCCTCGAACGCCTGGTCGGCGACCTTGTCGATGAAGTCGGCGTCGGCGCGCAGCTGGTCGGCGGTCCTCGCCAGCGCCACGGCCACGCCGGGACCGAGCTCGGTCTCGAGCATCGGCATCACGGTGCCCCGGACCCGGACCCGGGTGAAGCGCGGATCATCGTTGTGCGGGTCGCGCCAGAACTCGATGCCCTCGGCCCGGCAGGACTCCTCGGTGTCTGCCCGGGTCACGTCGAGCAGCGGCCGGCGGTAGTGATCGAACGCCCGCCGCATCCCGGCCAGCGCCCGGCCGCCCGAGCCCCGGGTGAGGCCGAGCAGCACGGTCTCGGCCTGGTCGTCGAGGGTGTGGCCGAGGACCACGGCGCTGGCGTCGATTCGCTCCGCGAGCTCCTCGAGTACGGCGTACCTCGCTTCTCGCGCTGCTGCCTCGGGCCCCATCCCGGGCGCCTCGACGTGCACGGTCGCGAGGACGGACTCGTCAACGCCGAGCGCATCCATCTGCTCGACCACCGCGGCGGCGTGCTCGGCCGAGCCGACCTGGAGGCCGTGGTCGACGGTCGCACCGACGACGCGCCAGCCGGGCTGCCGGGCTTCGAAGACGGTTGCGGCCAGCAGGGCCAGCGAGTCGGCGCCGCCCGAGCAGGCCACGATCACGGTGTCGCCGGGTTCGAGGTCGGCCAAGGTCCGGCGTACACCGATCCGGATGGCGGCCGTTGCCGGGTTCAGCACTGCTGGCAGCTCCTCGTGTCCGGGTCGGATCTGGGGTCGGACTCAGCCGTGGACGCGCTTGACCCACGCGGCCGGGTCGTGGATCTCGGCCTTGCTCGGCAGGTTCTCCGGGCCGGCCCAGACGGCGTTGAAGCCCTCCATGCCGACGGCGCCGATCGCGTCGCGGACGAAGACCGCGCCGTCGCGATACTGCGCCATCTTCTGGTCGAGGCCGAGCAGCCGGCGCAGCAGCTTGTCGAGGGTGCCGACGCCCTTGCGGCGCTGGGTGAACTTCCTCCGGATCTCCTCCACGCTCGGGATCACCTCGGGTCCGACACCGTCCATCACCACATCGGCGTGGCCTTCCAGGAGGCTCATCACGCCGGTGATCCGGTCGATCACCGCCTTCTGCTCGGGGCTCGAGAAGACGTCGATCAGGCTGCCCTCGGACTTGCCGGCGAGGACGTCGGCCATCTTCTTCATGCCTTCGGTGAGCAGCTTGCCCGGGTCGGTCTGGACCTCGCCGATGATCCTGCCCATCTCCGACTCCAGGTGGTCGCGCATCCACGGGACGGCGGTGAACTGCACCCGGTGGGTCTCCTCGTGCAGGCACACCCAGAGCCGGAAGTCGTGCGGGTCGGCGTCGATCTCACGCTCGGTGTGCACGATGTTGGGGGCGACGAGCAGCAGTCGGCCGGCCGCACCGGCGTCCTTGTAGAACGGGTCGAACTGGCCGAGCACCTTGTTGCCCAGGAAGCCCAGCATCAGGCCGAGCTCGGCGCCGGTGATCCGGGAGCCGATCGCCTCGGCCATCGGCGAGGGCGCACCTTTCTTGGCCTGCAGCTTGCCGATCAGCGGCGCGATGATCGTCTCGAAGGCGTCGGCGTTGGCCTGGATCCAGCCGGTCCGGTCGACGACCAGCACCGGCGCCGTACGCTCCGCGGCCACCAGCCCGGTGAACTCCCGCACCAGCGGACTCGATTTCTCGGCGCCTGCACGCAGCTCCTCGACGGCTTCGACGGCCTCTGCGTGGGGTACGGCGGGTCCGTCGCCTGCCAGCTTGGCGGCGACACGCACGGCGAGGTCCCAGTCGATCATCCGGGAGGGAGGCTGCTCAGTCATGAAGCGACCCTACGTGGGGCTGCGCAACCGACGTCATGGGATTGACGCACCGCAGTGGCAGGCACCGAGTGCGGCGGCAAGCTTGTCGAGGGCGTCGCGCGCCAGGGTGGTGTCGGGCTCGCTGACCCGGTCCGCGATCGCCACGAACACCAGCCCGTCGCCGTCGAGGTCGGTGGCCACCCCCGCCAGCCCGTTCACCCCGGTCAAGGTGCCGGTCTTCGCGCGCACCCGGCCTCGGCCGGCTGCAGCACCCTCGTCGAAGCGGTACTGCAACGAGCCGGTGAACCCGGCGACCGGCAGACCGGTGATGACGTCGCGCAGTTCTGGATGGTCGGAGCTGGCGGCATGGAGGAGTACGTCGATCAAGGTCTGCGGGTCGAGCCGGTCCCTGCGCGAGAGTCCGCTGCCGTCGTACATCCTGTCCGCGGTGGTGTCGATACCGAGGGTGCCGAGCACGCGCCGCACCGCCCGGACCCCACCGGCGAACGAGCCGGGGTACCCCTCGGTGAGGCCGACATGGTGGCCGATCACCTCGGCCGCCGTGTTGTCGCTGACGTCGAGGGTCTGCTGGATGATCTCGCCGAGCGGGGCGCTCTCCATCTTCGCGAGTGGCATCGCCCCCGCGGGCTCCGTCCGGGCGACTGCCGGCAGCGGCACCTGGATGCCGCTCGCGATCAGGGCCAGCCGGAAGTCCTGAGCGGCCTGCGCCGCCGGATCCTTCAGAAAGCCGGCGCCGTCCGGGTTGTGGCCCTCGTCGACCCAGAGCGCGCTGATCGGCGGCACCACGTCGGCGTACGACGACGGCCAGGTCGGGTTGGTCGCCGGGCCGGAGAAGAGGCTGTTGTCGTAGCCGAGCCGGACCCGGGTCAGGCCTTGCTGTTTGAGGCTCGCGGCCGCTCTCCGGGCCAGCGTGACGATGTCGGCCCGCGCCGGATAGAGACCCTTGGCCTTCGCCGGCGAACTCATCAGGAACGGGTCGCCACCGCCGACCAGCACGATCTGCCTCGTGTCGGGGATCCGGCCGACCGTCGTCGTGAACCGCGCCATCGGGCCGATCGACTGCAACGCCGCGGTCGTGGTCAGCAGCTTCATCGTCGAGGCCGGCATCGTGTCGCCGGCGCCGTGGCGATAGACGACCTTGCCGTCCGAGAGCCGCGCAACGAGGACGTCGACGTGACGCCCGAGCTCCGGGTCGGTGACGTACGGCGCAACCGCCTTCGCGACCTTCGCGGCAACTGCCGAACCTCCTGCCGCTGCGTCCGCGACGGGGGCGGCTTGGGCTTGCGGCTGCAGTCGAAGTCCCTGCGGGGGCTGCACGGCGGCAGGGTTCGTGGCCGGGTCGACCGGGTCCCAGCCGAAGAGCCGGCCACCGAGGTTGTACTGCACGGCAGCGAAGGCCAGCGCGACGACGAGGAGGACGCCGAGATCGGGCAGCCAGCTGCGCCTGCGACGACGAGGAGGGTGTCGTTCCTCACCCTTGGCCACATCGGCCCCTTTCAACTGTCGTTTCGAGCAGGTTGTGCGCGAGACTAGCCTCCGGACATCGTCAACGCCTCGACGGTGCACCCCGTTCGGAAGGAATGCACTGTGCTGGAGTTCGACGTACTGGTGGAGATCCCCAAGGGCTCACGCAACAAGTACGAGGTGGACCACGAGACGGGTCGCATTCGCCTCGATCGGATGCTCTTCACCTCCACGGCGTACCCCGAGGACTACGGCTACATCGAGAACACTCTCGGCCAGGACGGCGACCCGCTCGACGCGCTGGTCATCCTGCAGGCCCCGACCTTCCCCGGCTGCCTGATCAAGTGCCGCGCGATCGGGATGTTCCGGATGACCGACGAGGCCGGCGGCGACGACAAGGTGCTCTGCGTGCCGACCCACGACCCCCGCCTCGAGCACCTGCGCGACATCGACCACGTCTCGAAGTTCGACCGGCTCGAGATCCAGCACTTCTTCGAGGTCTACAACGACCTCGAGCCCGGCAAGTCCGTCGAAGGCGCCAACTGGGTCGGCCGCGCCGAAGCCGAAGTCGAGAT
>JAOPXK010000046.1 GCA_025965195.1 Marmoricola sp. | reverse complement strand
TGACCAGCGCGACCTCGTCGTTGAGGTCGATCCACAGGGTCATGCTGCTACCCTACCAAGCAAATGCTTGGTTTGGTCCGAGAGGAGCGCCGGTGGCGGTCACCAGTGAGCTGAGACCCGACGGGATCCGCGTCGTGACCATGGACGCTCCACCCGTCAACGCGCTGACGGTCCAGGGCTGGTTCGACGTGGCCGCGGCGCTCGACGAGGCCGCCGCCGACCTGGCGACGAAGGTCGTGGTCCTCCGGGCGGAGGGCAAGGGCTTCAACGCCGGCGTCGACATCAAGGAGATGCAGCACACCGAGGGGTTCGACGCCCTGCTCGGCGCCAACAAGGGCTGCTTCGCCGCCTTCAAGGCGGTCTACGAATGCGCGGTCCCGGTGATCGCTGCGGTCAACGGGTTCTGTCTCGGCGGCGGGGTCGGGCTGGTGGGCAACGCCGACTGCATCGTGGCGAGCGACGACGCGTTCTTCGGCGTACCCGAGGTCGACCGGGGTGCCCTCGGCGCCGCGACCCACCTCGCCCGGATGGTCCCGCCGCACCTGATGCGCACGCTCTACTTCACCGGCCGCAACATCGCTGCCACAGACCTGGTCCAGCACGGGAGCGTCCTCGAGGTCGTCCCCCGCGACCAGCTCGACGACGCCGCACTCAAGGTCGCCGCCGAGATCGCGCGCAAGGACACCCGGGTGATCCGTGCTGCCAAGGAAGCCATCAACGGCATCGACCCGATCGACGTGAACAAGAGCTACCGGTTCGAGCAGGGCTTCACGATGGAGCTCAACCTCGCCGGAGTGGCCGACGAACACCGGGATGCGTTTGCGGGAACCGACAAGGCGGGCAAGAGCCAGTGAAGAAGATGCGCGACAAGGTGATGTCCATCGACGACGTCATCGCCCAGATCGAGGACGGCATGACCGTCGGGATCGGCGGCTGGGGCTCTCGGCGCAAGCCGATGGCGCTGGTGCGGGCGATCCTGCGCAGCGACCTGAAGGACCTCACCATCGTGTCGTACGCCGGACCCGACGTCGGTCTGCTTCTCCAAGCAGGCAAGGCGAAACGACTCGTCTTCGCGTTCTGCACGCTGGACTCGATCCCGCTCGAGCCGCTCTTCCAGAAGGCCCGCCAGGGCGCGACCGCCGAGTTCACCGAGTGGGACGAGGGGATGTTCCAGACCGGCCTGCGGGCGGCCGCCCAACGGGTACCGTTCCTGCCGATGCGCGCGGGCCTCGGGTCCGCCGTACTCGAGAACGACCCGAGCCTGAAGACCGTGACCAGCCCGTACGCCGACGGTCCCGGCGACTACCCGGTCCTGGTCGCGGTGCCTGCCTTGAAGCTGGACGTTGCCCTGGTGCACATGAACCGGGCCGACGAGCACGGCAGCGGCCAGTACCTCGGTCCGGACCCGTACTTCGACGACCTGTTCTGCATGGCCGCCGACAAGGCGTTCGTCAGCTGCGAGCAGATCATCGACACCGCAGGCCTCACGATCGACGCGGCGCTGCAGACCCTCCTGCTCAACCGGACGATGGTCACGGGCGTCGTCGAGACGCCCAATGGGGCGCACTTCACCGACTGCACGCCGACGTACGCGCGCGACGAGAAGTTCCAGAAGGCCTACGCAACCGCCGCCAAGGACGACGAGGCCTGGACAGCGTTCGAGACGCGCTTCCTGTCCGGCGACGAGTCGACCTATCAAGCTGCCGTCCGCGCCTTCGCCGAGGAGATCGCATGACCGACGTGACCCGCGCCGAGATCTGCGCCATTGCGATCGCCGACTGCTTCGCCGAGGACGGCGAGATCATGGGCAGCCCGATGGGACTGCTGCCCCAGCTCGGCGCCCGGCTGGCCAAGCTGACCAGCAACCCCGACCTGATGCTCACCGACGGTGAGGCCAGGATCCTGGCCGGAGTCCCCCCGCTCGGCTCGTCGACGGAGATCGTCGAGGGCTGGATGCCGTTCCGGCTGGTCCTCGAGTCGACCGTGCCCTACGGCAAGCGCCACGTGATGATGGGCGCCACCCAGATCGACCGCGAGGGCAACCAGAACATCTCCGCGATCGGCCCGTGGGCGAAACCGGATCGCCAGCTCCTCGGCGTTCGGGGCGCGCCTGGCAACACCGTGAACAACCGGACGTCCTACTGGGTACCCAAGCACTCGACCCGGGTCTTCGTGGAGCAGGTCGACATCGTCTCCGGTGTCGGTCGCACCCGCGCCGAAGCAGCCGGTCCGGCCGCGACGAAGTTCCACGACGTGCACCGGGTCGTCACCGATCTCGGCGTCTTCGACTTCAACGGCCCCGGCAACACGATGCAGTTCCTCTCCGTGCACCCGGGCGTCACGGTGGCCGACGTACAGGCTGCGTCGGGATTCGAGATCCACGCGCCTGCCGAGGTCCCCGAGACCCGCCAGCCGACGACGGAGGAGCTCATCCTGATCCGGGAGATGCTCGATCCGAGGCTGCTGCGTGATCGTGAAGTCCCCCCGGTGGTGACCGGATGATCGACCAGCTGCTGAAGACACCCCTGACCGAGCTGGCCGGCGTCCGCCATCCAGTCGTGCAGACGGGCATGGGCTGGGTCGCCGGCCCACGCCTGGTCAGCGGTACGGCGAACGCGGGCGGCCTCGGCATCCTGGCCTCCGCCACCATGACGTACGAGGAGCTCGAGCACGCGATCATCGAGGTCAAGGGACGCACCGACAAGCCGTTCGGGGTGAACCTCCGCGCCGACGCGGGCGATGCCCAGGAGCGCTGCGACCTGCTGATCAAGCACGGCGTGAAGGTTGCCTCGTTCGCCCTTGCTCCCAAGGCGGAGCTGATCAAGAAGCTCAAGGACCACGGCATCGTGGTGATCCCGAGTGTCGGCGCTCCGCGGCATGCGGAGAAGGTGGCCGGCTGGGGCGCGGACGCAGTGATGATCCAGGGTGGCGAGGGCGGTGGCCACACCGGCAGCGTGCCCACCACGCTGCTGCTGCCCACTGTCCTCGACGCCGTCGACATCCCGGTGATCGCGGCTGGTGGCTTCTTCGACGGCCGCGGACTCGCGGCTGCACTTTCCTACGGCGCCGCCGGCATCGGGATGGGCACCCGCTTCCTGCTGACCCAGGACTCCACCGTGCCCGACCCGGTCAAGCAGCGCTATCTCGAGGCAGACCTGAACGGCACCACCGTCACGACCAAGGTCGACGGGATGCCGCACCGGATGCTCCGCACCGAGCTCGTCAGCGAGCTCGAGGAGTCCAATGCGGTCCGGCGACTGGCGCCGACGATGAAGCGCACGCTGGGTTTCAAGAAGATGAGCGGGATGAGCTGGCGCGAGCTGGTCAAGGACGGCCGCGCGATGAAGCACGGCCAGGACCGCTCCTGGACGTCGATGGTGCTCGCCGCGAACACCCCGATGATGCTCAAGGCCGGCCTCGTCGAAGGCGACGCCTCCGCAGGTGTGCTCGCAAGTGGCCAGGTCGTCGGCGTGATCGACGACCTGCCGACCTGCGAGGCACTCATCGACCGGGTGGTCACCCAGGCTGCTGTTGAGCTCAAGCGAGCGCAGACCTACCTGATCTGACGCTGATCCGACGGCAGTGGCACGATCGGCGGATGACCCGTTTCGATCGTTTCGTCGAAGGCATCGACACGCCCGTCCTGGTCGTCACGGCCAGCCATGGCGACGTACGGGCGGGCTGTCTGGTGGGCTTCTCGAGCCAGGTCAGCATCGACCCGCCTCGGCTGCTGGTCTGCCTGTCGACCCTCAACAACACCTACGACGTCGCCCGGCAGGCTGAGCTGCTCGGCGTACACCTGCTCGGGTCGGGCCAGCACGACCTGGCCGAGCGGTTCGGCGCGGAGACCGGGGACACCGTCGACAAGTTCGCCGGCCTCCCGGTCCGGGATGACCGCGACGGCGTCGTGCTGCTGGACGGGGTGCCGCGCCGGCTCGTCGGTCGGGTGCTGGACCGGATCCCGCTCGGGGACCACGTCGGCTTCGTGCTCGAACCGCTGGACGTCGAGATCCTCGACGACGCCGTGCCACTCGGCCTTCGGGACGCGATGGACATCGAGCCCGGACACCCGCGGTCGTCGTGACCGCGGGCGCCGGACCGGCGAACTGCTACTGACCAGCGAGCGCCGGCGCGCACTTCGCCATGGCGGGAATGATGCCCGTCAGTGCCTTCGTGTCGGACGCACTCGGCTTGAACTTGCTGTCCCCGCTGACCAGCGCATTGAGCGCCTTGTCGGAGAGCTTGGAGTCCGCGAAGCTCTTCGCGATGCAGTCCGCCGCCTTCTTGTCCAGCTTCGGAATGCCGCCGAGGTCGCCGCTGCTGGTGCCCTTCTGCAGTGCCTTGGAGATGTCGTCGGTGGACGGTCTGCTGCCGCTTCCACCACCACACGCTGCTGTTCCCAGCAACAACACGATCGCAAGAGCCGCACACATCTTGTTACGCATCAGATCCCCTGTCCTGTCGGCCCGGAGCCTGCGCTCCGGCGCACCTGCAACCTATCGGCGGCCGGGATCGGCAACCAGAGTCCTTTCGGGCGGTTGCGCACTGGTCTCGAGCCGGCGCTGGAACTGCACATCGCGACCCAGGATCAGGTACCCGAGGCGTTCGTTGACCGAGATCATGAAGTCGTTGGACTCCGCGTTCCAGGTGTCGATGGTGCGTAACCCGGGCTCCTCGGTTGCCAGCCAGCGGACCATGTCGGCCTTCAGGAGCAGGCCGAGCCGGTGCCCGCGATGGGCTCGTACGACGGACGTGTCGTGCTGTTCGCCATCGGCGGGCTGCTCGACGTCGACGCTGACCACGGTCAGACCACCGATCTCACCGCTCTCCCTGTGCCGGGCGATGAGGCGGTAGAACCGGTGGCCACCTTCGATCTGCGCCGCCTCGTAGCACCTGATCCGGTCGGCGGTGAAGACCTCGTCCTCCATCTCGAGGTCGTCGAGGGGTGCGTCGTTGATTGCTGCCGTGCTCTCGGCCAGCGCCTCCAGCAGGTCGTCGGGCGAGTAGCCCTTGATCCTGACCAGCTCGTAGTCCGACGCGCGACCGGCGGCCTCGTCGTAGAGCGCCTGGACGGTTTCCACCGGCACGTCAGCCAGGGTCATCCTCCGGCTGATCGCCTGCGACTTCTTCTCGAACCCACCAGCGGCTGCGAACCCATGGGTGGCCTCGCTGTCCCAGCCGTCGATGCCGACCAGCGGGCGGTTCATCTCACGGCAGAGCTCGAGCACGAGCTCGAGGACGGCCCGTCCGTGGCCGCGTCGACGCCGGTCGGGATGGACCGAGATCGAGAGCCAGCACGAGTCGAGGTTGTCGTAGTCGCCGGCATGGATGATCACGGAGCCAACCGGATCACCGTCCTCGACGTACGCGAGGAACCAGCGGCTGAGCTCGCCGTCCCAGCCGTGCCGCATCCGCATCTCGAGGCGGTACGTCGTCGACGGGTACTCCCATGGCGCATCCGCGTCCTGCACGGCGTTCTCGAGCGCGACGAATGCGTCGATCGCGGCCGCGTCGTCGGCGAAGAACTCGGTGAGTCGCATTCCGTCAGCCTGCTCCCTCGCCTCGACGACCGCATCCTCTTTATGGGTGCGCGAGGTGGTGTTCTCGTCTAGGCTCCGGCCACATCACGACGCGCCTGGGGGACAGATGTTTCGACTCGAAGAGGTGATGGTGCCTCTCATCACCATCCTGTGGCTGTACTGCATCCTCGATGCGATCATGACCCCCGACGGCGCCGCCCGGAACCTGCCCAAGGCCGCCTGGATCTTCGTCGTACTGCTGTTCCCGCTGGTCGGCTCCATCGCCTGGCTGGCGGCCGGCAAGCCCGAGAAGCACGTCCGGACGCGGTCGGCGTACGAGCGCTCCGCTTCGGCGTTCCCGGAGTACGACCGTCCGGGCCGGGCGGCCGCCCAGGACCCGAAGGCCGACGAGGACTTCCTCAAGAAGGTCCGCGAACGCGCCGAGGCCCAGCGCGAGGTCGAGCGCCAGCGCCGCCGGGACCGGGAGAACGACGGTACTTAGAGCCTTTCGATGATCGTCACGTTGGCCTGACCGCCGCCCTCGCACATCGTCTGGAGGCCGTAGCGGCCGCCGGTGCGCTCGAGCTCGTTGAGCAGGGTGCTCATCAGCCGGGTGCCGGTCGCACCGATCGGGTGACCCAGCGCGATGCCGCCGCCGTTGACGTTGACCTTGTCGAGGTCGGCACCGGTCTCCTTCGCCCAGGCGAGAACGACCGAGGCAAACGCCTCGTTGCACTCGAACAGGTCGATGTCATCGATGCTCATGCCGGTCTTCTCCAGCGCGTGCTTCGTCGCCCGGATCGGGCCGGTCAGCATCCAGATCGGGTCGTCACCGCGGACGGACAGGTGGTGGATCCGGGCGCGCGGCGTGAGGCCGTGGTCCTTGACCGCCTGCTCCGAGGCGATCAGCATCGCGCTGGAGGCGTCACAGATCTGCGAGGCGACAGCAGCGGTGATCCGGCCGCCCGGTGCGAGCGGCTCGAGGCCGGCCATCTTCTCCAGGGAGGTGTCACGCGGGCACTCGTCGGTGTCAAACGCGCCGACCGGCTCGATCTCGGCCCTGAAGCGGCCTTCGGCGATCGCCGCGTGCGCACGCTGGTGGCTGGCGAGGGCGAACTCCTCCATCTGCTCGCGGCTGATGTCCCACTTCTCCGCGATCATCTCCGCGCTCTTGAACTGGCTGACCTCCTGCTCGCCGTACCTCTTGAGCCAGCCGGGTGACTCGGCGAACGGCGTGGAGAAGCCGTACTGCTGCGCGACGAGCATGGCCGCGGAGATCGGGATCGCGGACATGTTCTGCAGGCCGCCGGCGACGACGAGGTCCTGGGTCCCGGACATGACGCCCTGGGCCGCGAAGTGAACTGCCTGCTGCGATGACCCGCACTGGCGGTCGATCGTCACCCCGGGAACGTGGTCGGGAAGCCCGGCCACCAACCACGACGTACGGGCCACGTCCCCGGCCTGCGAGCCGATCGTGTCGCAGCAGCCCATGATCACGTCGTCGACCGCGCCCGGGTCGATGCCGGTGCGGCGCATCAGTGCGGACAGCACATGCGCGCCGAGGTCGGCGGAGTGCATGGCGGCGAGTGAGCCGCCGCGCTTGCCGACCGGCGTCCGGACCGCGTCGATGATGTAGGCCTGAGAGGGATGAGACATTGATTCTCCTGGGTCAGGGGGTTTCGACAAGCTCAACCAACGTCAGCTGGCGATCCCGTCGAGCAGGATCGAGAGGTACTGGTTTGCCACTTCGTCGGCGCTGAGCGTGCCGCCGGGTCGGTACCACCGCACGGCCACCCACACGGTGTCGCGGATGAACCGGTAGACGAGGGTCGCGTCGAGGTCCTTGCGCAGTACGCCTTCCTTGACGCCCTGGGACAACAACGTCATCCAGACCTCCCGGAACTGGGTGCTGCGATCACGCAGGTAGCCGAACCTGGGGTACGCCGAGAGATAGCCGGCGTCGTTCTGGAAGATCGCGACCGCGGAATGGTGCTGGTCGATCGCCTCGAACGACAGCCGGACCATCCGCTCGACCTTGGCCCGGGCATCGGAGTCGCTGACGAGCACCTCCTCGTACGACGCGAACAGCGCGGCCTGGAAGGTCGAGAGGATCTCGTCGACCATCGACTCCTTGGAGTCGAAGTGGTGGTAGAGCGAGCCCGACAGGATCCCGGCCGCGTCTGCGATGTCGCGCACGGTGGTGTTCTTGAAGCCACGCTCGGCAAACAGCTCTGCCGCGATGGCAAGGAGCTCGTCGCGCCGGGTGGCAGCTCCCGTTCCACTGGTGGTCGAGGCGTCAGGCATGCTGGCTGCTCACCGAGATCACCTCGCCGGTGAGGTACGACGAGTAGTCGCTGGCCAGGAAGACCATCACGTTCGCCACCTCCCACGGCTCTGCTGCCCGACCGAAGGCCTCACGTTGCTTGAGCTCGTGGAGCAGCTCGTTGCTGGTGACCTTCGCGAGGAACGGATGCATCGCCAGGCTCGGCGAGACCGCGTTGATGCGAATGCCGTGCGGCGCGACGTCGAGAGCGGCGCATCGAGTCAGCGCCATCACGCCCGCCTTCGCAGCCGCGTAGTGCGCCTGACCCTCCTGGGCGCGCCAGCCGATCACCGAGGCGTTGTTGACGATCACGCCCTTCTTGCCCTGCGCGATCATCCGGTTCGAAGCGGCGCGGATGCAGCGGAACGTCCCGGTCAGGGTGATGTCGAGGACCTTGCCCCACTGGTCGTCGGTCATCTCCAGGATGCTCGCGGTGCCACCCAGACCGGCGTTGTTGATCATGATGTCGACGCCGCCGAACTGGTCGGCCGCGTCGAGCAGTGCGGTGATGTGGTCCTCGACGGTGACGTCGCAGACCACACTGGCGACGCGGTCCTGGCCGAACTCCTCAGCCAGCGCAGTCTCGGCCTCGTGGAGCCGGCGCTCGTGGGTGTCACCGAGCACGACCGCCTTGGCACCCTCCTCGAGCACCCGGCGCGCGACCGCGGCGCCGATGCCCGCCCCGGCGGCGGCGGTCACGACGACAACCTTCCCGTTGAGGAGGTCGTGCGGTGCGACGTACCCCGGCGTGGGCTGTTCGGGACGTACTGCGGTCATCGGAGCTCCCTGTTGACTTCTCTGGGAAGGCCGAGCACGCGCTCGGCAAGGATGTTGCGCTGGATCTCGTCGGAGCCGCCGTAGATCGTGTCGGCCCGGCTGAACAGGAAGAGCCGCTGCCAGTCGTCGAGGTCGTAGCCCTCGCCGGCCGTCAGGGATGCGGTGCCGCGGATCTGCATGGCGAGCTCGCCCAGCGACCGGTGCCAGTTCGCCCAGAGCAGCTTCGAGATGCTCGCCTGCCGGGGCGCCTGGGCCTCGGACAGCGTCCGGAGTGCATTCAGCCGGATCACCTCGAGGTCGACGGTCGCCTTGCCGATCCGGTCACGGATCACCGGGTCGTCGTAGGTCCCGTTGGCCCGGGCCACCTCGACCAGGGTGGCGAGCTCGCGCTGGAAGCCGACCTGTTGGCCGACCGTCGAGATCCCGCGTTCGAAGCCGAGCGTGCCCATCGCGACGGCCCAGCCGTTGCCGGGCTCACCGACGACCAGGTCCGCATCGGTGCGGGCGCCGGTGAAGAAGACCTCGTTGAACTCCGAGGTGGCGGTCAGCTGCTGGATCGGACGTACGTCGACACCGTCCTGGTGCATCGGGACGAGCAGGTAGGAGAGGCCGCTGTGGCGCTGCGAACCCGGCTCGGTCCTCGCCACCACGAAGCACCAGTCGGCGTGATGGGCCAGCGAGGTCCAGACCTTCTGTCCGTCGACGACCCACTGGTCACCCTCGAGCCGGCCCCTGGTCTGCACGTTCGCGAGGTCGGAGCCGGCACCCGGCTCGGAGTACCCCTGGCACCACAGCTCCTCAACGGCGACGATCCTGGGCAGGAACCGCTGTTTCTGCGCCTCGCTGCCGAATGCGATCAGGGTGGGGCCGAGCAGCTCTTCGCCCAGGTGGTTGACGCGGCCCGGCGCGTTGGCGCGGGCGTACTCCTCGTGAAAGATCACCTGCCGGAAGAGCGGCAGCCCGCGGCCGCCGTACTCCGTCGGCCAGCCGATGCAGGTCCAGCCGTGCCTGGCGAGGTGGCGGTCCCACTCGAGGCGTTCGTCGTGGGCCTCGTGCTCCCGGCCCGGTCCGCCACGGCCACGCAGTGGCGCGAACTCGCCGGACAGGCTGTCCTCGAGCCAGGTGCGGACCTCGCTGCGGAAGGCTTCGTCCTCGGTGGAGTAGGTCAGGTCCATCGTGTGGCTCCTTCCACTCGGGGATTCCAGGGCTCGTCAACCACCGGTTAAGGTAGCCTACCAAGCACTTGTTTGGTTTCACTGGACGGAGTGGTTTTGGTCTCGACAAGCTCGACCACCGAAGCGACAAGCTCGACCACCGGGGCGCGGACGCTGCCGGGCGTCCTCCGGGCTGCGGCCGCTCGCTTCGGCGACCATCCGGCGTACGTCGAAGGTGGCCGCGCGCTGTCCTTCAACGAGCTGCTGACCCAGGTGCGCCGTACCGCCCAGGCCTACGCCGGCATTGGCGTCTCCCCCGGCGACCGGGTCGTGGTCTGGGCGCCCAACAGCATCGACTGGGTGATCGCAGGCCTCGCCGTGTCCTACGCCGGCGCCGTCCTGGTGCCCGTCAACAGCCGCTACACGGGCCACGAGGTCGCGGACATCGTGGACCGCACCCGCGCCACCGTGGTCGTCGTCGACGACGGCTTCCTCGGCCGCACCCAGATTGCCGACCTGACCGCCGCCTCCACCCTCCCCTCCGTGCAAGCCCTGATCCGACTCTCCAGCCCGGATAGTCCGAGACGTTCTGGCCCTCAGAGTGCCGATTCCGGGGCCAGAACGTCTCGGACTATCGACTTCGGAGAGCTGGGGACGGGGGTCAGCGAGGCCGAGGTCGAGGCTCGTGCAGACGCCGTCTGCGCCGATGACGTCGCCGACATCCTGTTCACCTCGGGGACGACCGGCCGGTCCAAGGGCGCGATGAGCGCGCACCGGCAGACCGTCGGCGTTGCCGCTGCCTGGGGAAGCCTCGGTGGCCTCACGAGTGCCGACCGCTACCTGGTGGTCAACCCGTTCTTCCACTCGTTCGGCTACAAGGCCGGCATCGTCGTCGGGCTGCTGACCGGCGCCACGCTCTACCCGCTCGCGACCTTCGACCTCGACGCGACGATGACGCTGATCGAGGCCGAGCGGATCAGTGTGCTTCCGGGTGCGCCGACGATCTACCAGTCCCTGCTGGCCGCTCCTGGCCGTTCCGCACGGGACCTGTCCTCGCTGCGGCTTGCCGTGACGGGCGCGGCCGTGGTGCCTGTCGTCCTCATCGAGCGGATGCGGGACGACCTCCAGATCGACAACGTGGTCACGGCCTTCGGGATGACCGAGGCGGTGGTCGCGACGATGTGCCGTCCCGGGGACGCCGCCGAGCTCGTCGCCACCACCTGTGGCCGCGCGATTCCGGGCATGGAGGCACGGATCGCAGCGCCCGGGACCAACGCCGCGCTCGCTGCCGGGGAGGAAGGCGAGCTGCTGCTCCGCGGCGAGTTCGTCATGCTCGGCTACCTCGACGACGAGGCCGCCACCGCCGAGGCGATCGACAGCGACGGCTGGCTGCACACCGGTGACATCGGCACGCTGGACGCCGGTGGCAACCTGGCCATCACCGACCGGCTCAAGGACATGTACATCTCGGGCGGCTTCAACGTCTATCCCGCCGAGGTGGAGCAGACGATCGCCCGGCTCGACGGTGTCGTCGAGTGCGCGGTCATCGGCGTGCCCGATGACCGGATGGGCGAGGTCGGCAAGGCGTACGTCGTGGTCGCGACGCCGGGAAGCCTGACCGCGGCGGACGTGATCGCGTTCTGCAAGGAACGGCTGGCGAACTTCAAGGTGCCCCGCGAGATCGCCTTCGTCGACGTACTCCCCCGGAATCTTTCCGGCAAGGTGCTCAAGACTGCCCTTCGACAAGCTCAGGAACCGGAGTCTGCGGAATGAACCTCGACTTCTCCGAAGCGGAGCTGGCCTTCCAGACCCAGGCGCGCAACTGGCTCAAGGCAAACGTGCCGGCCGAGCCGCTGCCCTCGATGGACACCGCCGTCGGCTTCCGGGCTCACCAGGACTGGGAAGCCCGGCTCACCGACGCCCGCTACTCGGTCGTCAGCTGGCCCGAGGAGTACCACGGCCGCGGCGCCTCCCTGATCGAATGGGTGATCTTCGAGGAGGAGTACTACCGCGCCGGCGCGCCCGGGCGGGTCAGCCAGAACGGCATCTTCCTGCTCGCGCCGATCATCTTCGAGCATGGCACCAGGGAGCAGCAGGACCGGTACCTGCCGACGATGGCGAGCGGCGAGAAGATCTGGGCGCAGGCCTGGTCCGAGCCGGAAGCCGGCAGCGACCTTGCCTCGATCCGGTCAACCGCGACGCGCGACGACGAACGCGGTGGCTGGCTGCTCAACGGCCAGAAGACCTGGTCATCGCGAGCCACCTTCGCGCACTGCGGCTTCGGGCTCTTCCGTTCCGACCCCTCGGCCGAGCGACACAACGGCCTGACCTACTTCCTGTTCCCGCTGGATTCCGCCGGCATCACCGTCCGGCCGATCGCGCAGCTCGACGGCGAGGCCGGCTTCGCCGAGATCTTCTTCGAGGACGTCTTCGTTCCCGACGCCGACGTCCTCGGAGCGCCGGGTGACGGCTGGCGCGTCGCAATGAGTACGGCGGGCAACGAGCGCGGCCTGTCACTTCGCTCCCCGGGCCGCTTCTGCGCGGCCGCCGACCGGCTCGTCGAGCTCTGGAAGGAGCGCGGCGCCGACCATCCCGAGTCGTGGGACGGTGTCGTCGACGCGTGGGTGAAGGCCCAGGCCTACCGGCTCTACACCTGGGGCACGGTCACCCGACTCGCCGATGGCGGCGAGATGGGTGCGGCCGGCTCCGTCAACAAGGTGTTCTGGTCCGAGCTCGACATCTCCTTGCACGAGACCGCGCTCGACCTGCTCGGACCGGAGTCCGAGGTCGAGTCGACCTGGACCGACGGCTATCTCTTCTCGCTGGCCGGCCCGATCTACGCCGGCACCAACGAGATCCAGCGCAACATCGTCGCCGAGCGGATCCTCGGACTCCCCCGCGAGCCGAAGGTGGTCCAGAAGATGGTGCAGCGATGAGGTTCGAGCTGACCGACGAGCAGACCGGCTTCGCGGCCGCGATCGACAAGCTCCTCTCCTCCTCCGATGCTTCGGCCGTCGCGCGAGCCTGGTCCGTCGACGACACCGGTCCGGGACTCGCGCTGTGGAAGCAGCTTGCCGGCCTCGGCGTCAACGCCTTGCTCACCGAGGAGGCCCAGGGCGGCGCGGGCGCCGAGCCGATCGACATGGTCGTCGGGTTCGAGCAGCTGGGTCGTCACGCTGTGCCCGGCCCCTGGGTCGAGTCCGCGGTCTTCCTGCCGGTCGCGCTCGGGTCCGACGAGGCCGTCGGCGCCCTCGCCGCGGGCGGGATCGGGACGGTCTGTGCTCCCCCGCACGTTCCCTACGCGCTCGACGCAGACGTCGCGGAGCAGGTGTACGTCGTCGTTGACGGTGTCATGCGAGGAGCGACAACGGGAGCTCGGCACCGCTCGGTGGACCCGACCCGGCGTCTGTTCGAAGTGGTCTCGACAAGCTCGACCACCGGGGGGCAGCCGACCACCGGGGGGCAGCCGACCACCGACCGGGCGTTCGACCTGGCGGTGCTGGCCACATCGGCCCAGCTCCTCGGCTGTGGCGAACGGCTTCTCGCGGACTCGGTCAGCTACGTCAAGCAGCGCAAGCAGTTCGGTCGCGAGATCGGGTCCTACCAGGCGATCAAGCATCACCTTGCCGACGTACGGATCGCGCTGGACTTCGCGCGCCCGCTGATCCAGGGTGCGGCGCTGACCATCGACTCGCCGGACCGTGCGCGCGACGTCTCGGCTGCCAAGGTCGCGGTCGCCGAAGCGGCGTACCTCGCAGCTCGGACCGGTCTCCAGGTGCATGGTGCGATCGGCTACACCGCCGAGTTCGACCTGAGCCTCTGGATCACCAAGGTCCGGGCACTGGTCGCGGCATGGGGCACCCCGGCGTACCACCGCGGCCGAGTCCTCGCCGCCCTGACCGGAGAGCGCTGATGCACTTCGCCCGCACCGAGGAACAGGACGAGCTCGCTTCGACCATCCGCTCGCTGCTCGCCAAGCGCTCCGACAGTGCCGCCGTCCGCGCCGCGGTCCAGACCGAGGTGGGGTACGACGAACCGCTCTGGCAGACCCTCTGCGAACAGATCGGTGTCGCCGCGCTTCCGATTCCGGAGGAGCACGACGGCGCTGGCGCATCGCTGATCGAGACCGCGATCGTGCTCGAGGAGATCGGCTACGCGCTGACCCCCAGCCCCTTGCTGGCAACGGCGATCGCGACGGCGGCCCTCGTGGCCCGGGGCACCGCGGAGCAGCAGGCAACGCTTCTTCCGCGCATCGCCGCGGGCGAGATCGCCACCCTCGTGCTGGATCCGGACGTGGTCCTGGACGCGGCAGCGGCCACGATCGTGCTGACCTCGACCACGGACGGGCTCAGGGAGCTGACCGGGGCCACCACCACCAGCAAGCCGGCCCTCGACCAGACGATGCGGTTCGCGAGCGTCGAGGTGGAACGGCCCGCGCCCAGCCCCCTGTCCGACATCGCCGCCGCGCTACTCACTGCCGTCCAGGTGGGCACTGCCCAACGTGGCCTGGACATGACGGTCGCCTACAGCAAGGAACGCGTCCAGTTCGGACGGCCGATCGGGTCCTTCCAGGCGCTCAAGCACCGGATGGCGGACATGCTCGTGCTCGTCGAGGCGTCGCGCTCGGCGAGCTGGGCCGCGACGACTGCTGCCGCGGCGTACCTCCAGGAACCGGACGCGGCCAATCTCGACAACCTCGCCAGGCGGGCTGCCACCGCGAAGGCCTACTGCTCCGATGCCCTCGACCACATCGCGTCCGAGACCGTGCAGCTGCACGGCGGCATCGCCATCACGTGGGAGCACGATGCCCAGCTCATCCTCAAGCGCGCTCACGCCCTGAGCCAGCTCTTCGGACAGGCCCACCAGCACCGCCGCCGAGTCAGCGACCTTGCTGGTCGATGACGAAACGCTCCAGCCGCGTGTCCGGCACCAGCCACATGACTGCGACGGCGGTGAACAGCACGATGCTGATCCACGGGCTGAGGAACGCTCCCCCGATGCCGAGCAGATAGATCACCGGCGAGATCCGGCCCTTCACGTCTCGACCCACCGCCTGCTTGAGGAGGGAGCTGTCGCCCTCGGCGCGGATGATCGACAGCTGCAGCAGGTAGTACGCGATCGCCGCCATCAACAGGTTGACCCCGTAGACCAGCACCGGGATCCGGGCGAAGTGCTCGTCCATCCAGGAGGTCGTGAACGGATAGAGCGACAGCCAGAAGAGCAGGTGCAGGTTCGCCCAGAGCACCGTCCCGGTCACGCGCTCGGTGAGCTGGAACATGTGGTGGTGGTTGGACCAATAGATGCCGACGTAGACGAAACTCAGCAGGTAGGTCAGCAGGCCGTTCGCCGAATCGCCCAGCGCACTCCAGGTCGGCGCCTCGGGCGTGTGCAGCTCGAGCACCATGATCGTGATGATGATGGCGAGTACGCCGTCACTGAACGCCTCGAGCCGACTGGTCCGCATGGCGGCAGCGTAGTCATCACGAGCGTGGCGTTGGTCATACCGCGCGCTCGAACCCGCTGCTAGCGTCGCGGCTAGCTGGGCCCGCCCGATTAGGAGACATCAAGTTGCGTAGCGCCAAGGACTTCTTCGTTCCCCTCGCGGTCGGAGCCCCGGCTCCCGTCCGGGAGATTCCGGCCCGGCCGAGCCGGGCGATCCACTTCTTCGACCCGAGCAACGAGAAGATGGCCGCCAAGATCCCGCAGATGGTCGGGACTGTCGACGTACTCCTCGGCAACCTCGAGGATGCGGTGAAGGCCGACAACAAGGTCGCTGCCCGCGAGGGCCTGATCAGGATCGGGCAGGAGACGGCCAACCTCGGTGGAGACAGCGGGACGACCCAGCTGTGGACCCGGATCAACTCACTCGACAGCCCGTGGGTGCTCGACGACCTCACCGCTCTCGTTCCTGCGATCGGCGACAAGCTCGACGTGATCATGGTGCCGAAGGTGCAGGGCGCCGAGGACATCCACTACATCGACCGGATCCTGGCCCAGCTGGAGGCGAAGGCGGGCATCACCCGCCCGATCCTCGTGCACGCAATCCTCGAGACAGCCCGCGGCGTCAACAACATCGAGGAGATCTGTGCCGCGTCTCCGCGCATGCAGGGCCTCTCCCTCGGCCCGGCCGACCTCGCTGCTGACCGTCGGATGAAGACCACCCGAGTCGGTGGCGGACACCCCGGCTACCTGGTCCGACAGGACCCGCCGAAGGACGCGCTCGGCGTCAGTCAGATCGATGCTTCGCGCGCGATCTACCAGCAGGACCTCTGGCACTACACGATCTCCCGGATGGTCGACGCGTGCGCCGCGAACGGGATCTACCCGTACTACGGCCCGTTCGGGGACATCGCCGACGTCGTCGCGTGCGAGGACCAGTTCCGCAACGCGTTCCTGCTCGGCTGTGTCGGCACCTGGTCGCTGCACCCGAAGCAGATCGCGATCGCCAACCGGGTCTTCAGCCCGTCGGTCGAGGACATCCGGCACGCGCGCCTCGTGGTCGCAGCGATGGGCGACGGCACCGGTGCGGTCATGCTCGACGGCAAGATGGAGGATGACGCCTCCCTCAAGCAGTGCCTCGTGCTGGTCAGGCTCGCCGAGCAGCTCGCTGCGATCGACCCCGAGCTCAAGGCCACCTACGACGCGATCGAGCTGGACAACTGACATGGACGCTGCACCTTCGATGTTCCGCCCGCGCAGGTCGGTCCTCTACATGCCCTCGTCCAACGAACGTGCACTGGAGAAGGCCAAGGCCATCCCCTGTGACGGACTGATCCTTGACCTCGAGGACGCCGTCGCTCCGGACGCGAAGCCGGCCGCCCGCGAGTCCGCTGCGGCTGCCGTGCGCTCGGGTGAGTACGGCGCCCGCGAGCTGACCATCCGGATCAACGGGATGGACACCGAGTGGCACAAGGAGGACATCCGGGTCGCGTGTGTGGCCGGACCTGACGCGATCGTCGTACCCAAGGTGAGCTCTGCCGATGCGGTCCTCGAGCTCGTCGAGTCGATGGTCGGCGCGGGTGCTCCCGAGAGGACGAAGCTCTGGGCGATGGTCGAGACGCCGTACGCCATGCTGCACGCCGAGGAGATCGCTGCCGCGTCCGACCGGCTCACCGTCCTGGTGATGGGCACCAACGACCTCGCCAAGGAGCTGTACGCCGAGCACGTCCCCGGTCGTCAGCCCCTCCTCACCGGGCTGTCCCTTGCTCTGCTTGCCGCGCGTGCCACGGGCAAGGTGATCCTCGACGGCGTCTACAACGACGTGAAGGACAACGACGGCTTCCTCGCCGAGTGCCAGCAGGGCCGAGAGCTGGGCTTCGACGGCAAGACGCTGATCCACCCGAGCCAGGTCGAGGGCGCCAATGCCGCCTTCGCCCCGTCCGAGCAGGCC
This sequence comes from Marmoricola sp., assembly GCA_025965195.1. Lineage (GTDB taxonomy): Bacteria > Actinomycetota > Actinomycetes > Propionibacteriales > Nocardioidaceae > Marmoricola. The sequence goes on along the minus strand of JAOPXK010000046.1, from coordinate 18,905 downwards.
GTCTCCGACGCGGAGGGCATCCTGCAGGCCTGGGAGGACGGCAAGGGGTCCGGCGTGGTCACCTACAACGGCCGGATGATCGAGAACCTGCACGTCGAGTCCGCCCAGCGCACCTTGCAGATCCACCAGGCGATCAAGGCGCTCAGCTGACCTGACGGAGCAGCTGCTGGTGGAACTCACGTTCGAGGTGGCGCATCACGAGATACGGATCGGACCGAATCACGCGTTCCTCGGTGAGCACGACGATCCGCCAGCCGCTCGAGGTGAGCTGCTCGCGTTCCTCACCGGAGAGCTGGCCTGCGAGCACGGCGGCGAAGCGCTGCACCTCCAGGCCCAGGGCGAGCTCGAGCCAGCCGGCTCCGGTCGACGCGCGAAGCCGAGGGATCGGCGTCGGCAGGCTGGCCTCCAGCCAGCGCACTCGCAGGATCGACTCTGCCGGGCAGCTCGCACGGGCATCCACGATCGGCGCGAGCCTCCGCAGCTGGACGACGCCCTTCTGGTGCCGAAACCGCTCGACCTGCAGCAGCAGCTCACGATGGGTGAACCGGCGCGTCCGCAGCAGTGCATCCATCGAGGCCAGGGCGCGGTCGGGAGCGAGCAGCCGACCGAGATCCAGCGCGGTCCGCAGCGGCGTGGTCACCGGAACTCCGTAGGGCGTCTCGACATCCTCTGAGATCAGCGTCCGCTCGGCTCCGAAGTGACGTGGTCGGCCCGCTGCGGACCGACCGAGCACCTCGAGTGGTGGCAGCAGGTCGGACCGCGCCCGAAGCACCTCGACACCGTGCAACCACGCCGCGGTCCGATCGACCACGACTGCTCCTCGCGGCAGCACCAGAGCGACCGACCGCGCCCTTGTCTCCGGATCGTCGAGGACCGTCGCGTCGACGTACACCCCGCGGAGGACACGCCGCAGCAGTCCGTCCCGAAGCATCCGGTCGAGAGCCGATCTGGGGATGCCGACGGCACGCGCCATTGCGGGAGTGAACGGCATCCCCAGCGGGAGCCGCGGGTCGAGCGGGCTCAGTGGGAGTGTCGGTGCCGAGTCATCGATCTGCATCGCACGAGCGTGACGCAGATCGGCGAACAGCGTCGTTCGTCATCCACAGGGCCCGCTTCGGTCAGTGCGCAACCTCGCTGATCAGCACCTCGACCCGGCGGCGGATCTCGTCCCGGATCGGACGAACTGCCTCGAGCCCCTGTCCGGCCGGGTCATCGAGCTTCCAGTCCTCGTAGCGCTTGCCGGGGAAGAACGGGCAGGCGTCGCCACAGCCCATCGTGATCACCACATCGGAGTCCTTCACGGCCTCTGTCGTCAGGATCTTCGGCGTCGAGGCGGTGATGTCGATGCCCTCCTCGGCCATGGCCCGTACGGCGACCTGATTCACCTCAGCGGCCGGCTCAGAGCCGGCGGACAGAACGTTGATCCGGTCGCCCGCAAGGTGCATCAGGAAGCCAGCGGCCATCTGCGAGCGTCCGGCGTTGTGCACGCAGACGAACAGCACGGACGGTTTCTCCTTCACAGGATCTCCATCGCGGCAGCCGGGGCGGGATACAGGAACCGGATGAGGACGACCCCGAGCCCGCCGCCGATCAGCTGCATCAGGACGAACATCGGCACGGATGAGGGCGCGATGCCGGCGAACGTGTTGGAGAACATCCGGGCGAAAGCCACCGCGGGGTTGGCGAAACTCGTCGAACTCGTGAACCAGTAGGCCGCCGCGATGTAGCCGCCGACGGCATAGGCGACCGTCTCGCCGCGTCCGGACCTGACCACGCCGAAGATCACCAGGGCCAGGCCGAGGGTCGCCACCACCTCACCCAGCCAGAGCCCACCGGCCGAGCGATCCTTGGTGCTGATCGAGATGGCATCCAGGTCGAACATCAGGTTGGCCAGCACCGCACCCGTCACTGCGCCGGCAACCTGCGCGACCACCAGCGCCGGCACGTCGCGCCAGTCCCTGTCGCCCAGAGCGGCTTCGACCAGGGTCACGACGGGATTGAACGCAGCAGCGACGGACTGAAGCGCAAGGATCAGCGCCACCAGGACTGCGCCTGTCGCGATGCTGTTCTCGAGCAGCTGGAGGCCGGTGTCGCCGGGTGACAGCCGTGAGGCGGCGATGCCTGAGCCGATGACCGCGGCGACCAGGAACGCCGTCCCGACGTACTCGGCAACACAGCGGCGACCCAGCGTTGCGGTCACGCGCCCGCTCCGCCGATCATCGCGGCCAGGTCGGAGAGTGCCTCGTTGCGAGCCCGGTAGTAGACCCAGACTCCGCGCTTCGAACGGTCCAGCAACCCCGCGTCGTGCAGCACCTTCAGGTGATGGCTGATCGTCGGCTGCGAGAGGTCGAACGCGTCGTTCAGGTCGCAGACACAGGCCTCGCCGTCGGCGTGCGACGCGACCAGGGACAGCAACCGCAGCCGCACCGGGTCCGCGAGAGCCTTCAGCAGCGGGGCAACGCGTTCGGCCTGTACGGCGGACAGCGGCTCGCGCATCAGCGGGGAGCAGCAGGCGACCGTCTGGGTCGGGGTGAGCTCGATCAGAGACTTCGACATGCATCTATATTGACAGATCCCTATGTCTAGGTGCAACCTGACGACTCAAGACATTCACAGATGTCGATATTCAAGGAGAAGTCATGTCCCGACTGCAGCTCGCCCTCAACGTCAACGATCTCGACGAGGCAATCACCTTCTACACAAGGCTTTTCGGCACCGAGCCGGCCAAGATCCGCCCCGGCTACGCCAACTTCGCGGTGACCGAGCCTCCCCTCAAGCTCGTCCTGATCGAGAACCCGGGCCAGGGCGGCTCCGTGAACCACCTCGGTGTCGAGGTCGAGGACGTCGAGGTGGTCGACTCCGAACAGGCCCGTCTCGCGGAACACGGACTCGCCACGGTCGATGAGCGAGGCACCACCTGTTGCTACGCCAAGCAGGACAAGTTCTGGGTCGAAGGATCGCCGAACGGCGAACGCTGGGAGATCTACACGGTCCTCGCCGACAGCGCGACCTTCAGCGAGTCGACGACAGAGGGCGAGACCTGCTGCGGCACCGAGGTCGCCGAGAACGCCACTGCGGCCGGCTGCTGCTGAACCCGGCAGAAAGTTGATCGCGGTGGCAGAGAACCATCCCTAGTCTGGCGCCATGACTGAGCCACGCTGGATCGGAATCGTGCTGTTCGACGGGTTCGAGGAGCTCGATGCCGTCGGCCCCTGGGAGGTGCTGGCCTGGTGGACGCAGCAGCATCCCGAGGACGGCTACGGCGTGACGACCCTGGCCCGGGAACCCGGACCCGTCACCGCGGCGAAGGGAATGCAGCTGCTCCCCCAGCACACGTTCGCCGAGGTCCCCGAGCTCGACATCGTGCTCTTTCCCGGCGGTCGCGGCACCCGCCCGCTGATGCGTGATGACGCGATGCTCGACTGGGTGCGCGACCGGCAGACCAGGGCCTCGTTGATGACCAGCGTGTGCACCGGGTCGCTCGTCTACGCCGCCGCGGGGCTGCTCCGCGACCGCCCGGCGACGACCCACCACGGCTCGCTCGCCGAGCTCTCCGCAGCTGACCCGACGATCAAGGTGGATGCCGACGCGAGGTACGTCGACGACGGCGACGTGATCACCTCGGCCGGCGTCTCGGCAGGGATCGACATGGCACTGCATCTCGTCGTACGCCTTGCCGGTGAGGATCGTGCGCGCGAGGTGCGCCGCGGGATCCAGTACGACCCGGAGCCGCCGGTCTAGAAGCTCGCCGCCCTACTCGGGACGGCGGTAGCTGCCTTCGAAGAACAGCAGCGGGTCCTTCGCATCGGTCGAGCCCATCTCCTGGACCCGTCCGATGACGACGTAGTGGTCGCCGGCCTCGTGCACCGAGTGCACCGTGCAGTCGATCCAGCCGAGGACACCTTCGAGGAGCGGCGACCCGGTGGACTCCGTGGGCTTCCACGGGAGCGACTCGAACTTGTCGATCCCCTTGGTGGCCATCACATTCGAGATCGCGGCCTGTTCGAACGCGAGCAGGTTCACGCAGAACTTTCCGGCTCGCTGGATCAGCGGCCAGGCCCGCGAGGTCTTCGCCGGGATGAAGAGCACGAGCGGAGGCGAGAGCGAGACCGACGAGAACGACTGACAGGTCATCCCGATCGGCTGCCCGGCACTCATCGCGGTCACGACAGTGACACCGGAAGCGAATCTGCCGAGTACGTCGCGGAACTGGCGAGCCGCCGCCATCGCCGCCTCGTCGCCCGGAATGAACGAGTCCTCGCCGGGACGGAACTCGAAGTCGAAGTCACCCAGGAACGAGCTGATCAGCTCCTTGCTCGGCCAGGTCTCCTGGGCGTCCGGGTTCATCCCCTCCGGGATCTCGTGCGACATGTCCGCCTTCATATCAGGCTCACTGACCGCCGAAGGCGTGACCCCAGTAGGAGACCGCGGTCGACTCGCGGGCAACCCAGCGCGCGTCGTCGACCTGCAGGCCCTCGGTGCCGACCTCGATGTCGAAGCCCCCGGGCGAGCGGACGTAGAACGAGACCATCTGGTCGTTCATGTGCCGGCCCAGCGTCGCCGACAGAGGCGCCTTGTGCTTCTTGACCCGCTCGAGCGCACGGCCGACATGGTCGAGCTCGTCGACCTCGAGCATGATGTGCACGCAGCGCGACGGGTTCGGCATCGGCAGGAACGCGAGGCTGTGGTGCCGCGGGTTCACGCCCAGGAAGCGCAACCAGACCTTCGATCCGGGCTCCTTGCCGACGAACTCCCCCGGCATGCTCATCGAGTCGCGCAGCCGGAAGCCGAGCACCTCGGTGTAGAACCGCAGCGCCTCCACGTCATCGTCGACGGGGACGACGATGTGGCCCATCCCCTGGTCTCCGGTGACGAACTTCGCGGCGTACGGCGTGACGACCGGACGCGACTCGTAGCTGATGCCGTGGAACAGCTCGAAGACGTTGCCGAACGGGTCCGTGAACCGGACCAGCTCCTGCACCCGGCGCTCGGCGAGCTCCTCGGCAGTGCCCTCCTCGAACTCGACGCCGGCCTTGGTCAGGTGCTCACGCGCGTCCTGGATGGCCTGGTGGTCGGCGAGCTCCCACCCGGTCGCGGCCAGCTGGTCGACATCGGACGGAAAGACGACGAGCCGAGCAGAGACCTCGTCGATGCGGTAGTAGAGGTTGCCGTCGGTCGGGCCGCGCCCCTCGGCAAGCCCGAGGACCTTGCCGGCAAACGTGCGCCACTGGTCCAGGTCGGTGCTGGCCACGCGTACGTAGCCCATGCTCTTGATTTCGATCGTCACTTGGGAACACGCTCCTTGTGCAGCGCCAGATAGTTCGAAGCGACCGTGAAGAACTCCTCCGCAGCCTCGATCTGTGCCCAGTGCCCGCAGTTCGGGAACACGTGCAGGGATGCCTTCGGGATCAGCTTGAGGCCGACCAGCGCGCCGTCGATCGGGTTGACCCGGTCCTCGCGGCCCCAGGTCAGCAACGTGTGGTGCCGGATCTTGTAGGCCTCGCGCCAGAGGAAGGCGTCCTCGTAGGTGTCCGGCTTCATGAACGACGCACCCATCGAGGCCATCGCCTCACGGGCTCCGGGCTTGGTCGCGTCGGCCAGTCGCTCCGCGACGAGCTCGTCGGTCACGAGGTCCTGGTTGACGACCATCACCGAGATGAACGCCCGCATGGCCTCGGCCGACGGGTTGGCGGCGAAGTCGTAGAGCCGCTTGATGCCCTCGGTCGGGTCGGCGTGGAAGAGGTTCAGGGACAGGCCGCCGGGGCCCATCAGGATCAGCCTGCCGACCCGCTTGGGGTACTTCAGCGCCAGGCGTACGGCGGTGCCGCCGCCCAGGCTGTTGCCGAGCAGGTGCACCTTCTCGATGCCGAGCTCGTCGAGCATCGCCACGACCGCGTCCGCGGCGAACTCGTAGAAGTTGCCGGTGATCTCCGGCTTGTCGGAGTCACCGAAGCCGGGCTGGTCGACCAGCAGCGTGCGGAACTGCTGCGCAAACAGCGGCAGCGACCTGGCGAAGTTGCTCCACGCGCTCGCACCCGGGCCACCGCCGTGCAGCATCACGAGCGGGAGACCGCCATCGGCCGCGGCCCCGGCCTCGTAGTAGTTCAGCGTCAGCTCACCGGCCTTCACGGACCGGCGGGTCGACTCCTTCGTCAGCTCTGGCACTCAGTACATCCCCGGGTCGATCTTGTGGCCGAACTCCGAGGCGCCGTACATCTGCAGGGCGCGCTCGGGGTCGTTGGCGGCGTGCACCCGGCCAGCGTGAGCGTCCCGCCAGGCCCGCTGCAGGTAGGTCCCCTCGGCGAGCGCGCGACCTCCGGACGCCTCGAACAGCGAGTCGATCGCCTCGATCGCACGGGCGGTGCCGAGGACCTGGTCACGACGTACCTTGAGCCGGAGCGAGAGCGGGATCTTCTCGCCCTTCTCCACGAGTGCCTGCTCCTCACGGATGTTGTTCATCAGCAGCGCCCAGGCCGCATCGATCTCCGAGCTGGCGCGGGCGATCCGAACCGCGGCGAACGGGTCGAGCGCTGCCTTCTCGCCGAGGTACGCCGCCCTGACGCGCTTCTGCTGCATCTCGACGTGCTCGGCGTACGCACCGGTGGCGATGCCAATGATCGGCGTGGTGATCGTGCTGGTGAAGATCGAGTGGAACGGCAGCTTGTAGAGGTTGGACGGGTTCTGCTGCTGACCCGGCCCGAAGCATCGACCCGTGTCGCTCATCGACAGCGTGAACGCCTCGGGGATGAACACGTCATCGACGACGATGTCGTTGGAGCCGGTGCCACGCAGTCCGACCACGTTCCAGACATCGAGGATCTGGTAGCTCTCCCGCGGCACCATGAACGTCTTGAAGTCGACGACCTGGCCCTCGTCGTTGAAGACGAGCCCGCCGAGCAGCACCCACTGGGCGTGGTCGCAGCCCGAGGAGAAGCTCCACTTGCCGCTGAGCTGGTAGCCGCCATCGGTCAGCGAGGCCTTGCCGGTCGGGGCGTACGACGAGCTCAACCGGGTACTGGTGTCCTCGCCCCAGACCGCTTGCTGGGCCTCGTCAGGGAAGAGCGCGACCTGCCACGGGTGCACACCGATGACACTGGAGACCCAGCCCGTCGAGCCGCACGCGCTGGCAATGTCACGGACCGCCTTGTAGAAGTCGATCGGGTCGGACTCGAACCCGTCGAACCGCTTGGGCTGAAGGAGACGGAAGAAACCGGTTTCCTCGAGCTCCTTGATGGAAGCGTCGGGGATGACACGCAGCCGCTCGGCTTCGTCAGCACGCTCCCGCAGCGTCGGCAGAAGATCACGTACCCCGTCGAGAACGGCTTGGCTCATCGACCACTCCTCAGTGTCTGGACTATGGGGCAATACTAGAACACGTTCTCGTTTTCGGCCAAGACCCCTGCCCATCTTTCGGTCTCGGAATGCCGATCAGGCGGACTCGGCCTCGCGCTTGAGCTCGAGCGCGATGTCGATGAGCTGGTCCTCCTGGCCGCCGATGAGCTTGCGCTGCCCTGCCCGCTGCAGGATCCGGGCGCCGGAGACGCCGTACCGCTCGGCCGCGTTGCCGGCGTGCTTGAGGAACGACGAGTAGACGCCGGCGTAGCCCATCATCATCGTCATCCGGTCCAGGCGGCACTCCTCCGGCATGGCAGGGCGTACGACGTCCTCGGACGCGTCGATGATCTTCATGAAGTCCACGCCGGTCCTCCAGCCGAGCTTGTCGCAGATGCCGACGAACGCATCGAGGGGGGTGTTGCCCGCGCCAGCGCCGAACCGGCGTACGGACCCGTCGATCTGGGTCGCGCCCGCGCGCACCGCCATCACGGTGTTGGCGGCGCCGAGATCGAGGTTCTCGTGGCCGTGGAAGCCGACGGTTGCCTCGTGGCCGATCTCGGCGACCAGCGCCGACACCCGGTCCGAGACACCTTCGAGGATCAGCGCGCCGGCGGAGTCGACGACGTAGACGCACTGGCAGCCGGAGTCCACCATGATCCGGGCCTGCTTGGCGAGCACCTCCGGCGGCTGGGTGTGCGACATCATCAGGAAGCCGACGGTCTCCAGGCCGCGTTCGCGAGCGAGCTTGAAGTGCTGCTCGGCGGTGTCGGCCTCGGTGCAGTGGGTGGCGATCCGGCAGATCGACCCGCCGTTGCCCTGGGCGGCGAGGATGTCGTCCTTCACACCCACGCCGGGCAGCATCAGGAAGGCGATCTTGGCGTTCCGGGCCGTCTCGGCAGCGATCTTGATGAGCTCCTGCTCGGGCGTCTTGGAGAACCCGTAGTTGAAGCTGGAGCCGCCAAGTCCGTCGCCGTGCGTCACTTCGAGGACCGGCACGCCGGCCTCGTCGAGCGCCGCGATGATCGAGCGGACCTCTTCGGTGGTGAACTGGTGGCGCTTGTGGTGCGAGCCGTCACGCAGGCAGGTGTCGGTGAGCCGGATGTCGAGGTCGGCAGACCAGGTCCGGGTCAAGGCGTTGAGGTCGTTCACTTCGCTTCTCCCTTACCGGAGGTCGAGCTTGTCGAGGCCATCCCTTCGCCCGCGCGCGTCGCCGCAGCGGTCATGATGTCGAGGTTCCCGGCGTACGGCGGCAGGAAGTCGCCCGCGCCCTCGACCTCGACGAAGATCGACACCTTCGTATTGCCCAGCGTCGCCGCTGACGGCGGGTCGAACTGGGGATCCTGCAGCAGCCGATAGCCGGGCACATAGGACTGAACGGCCGCGACCATCTGATGAATCGACTCGGTGATCGCGTCCTGGCCCGTGTCGTAGAGATCGGGCGCAACGGCGCAGAAGATCGTGTCGCGCATGATCATCGGCGGGTCGGCGGGGTTCAGGATGATGATCGCCTTGCCGCGCTCGGCGCCACCGATCGTCTCCACGCCGCGCGAGGTGGTGCGGGTGAACTCGTCGATGTTCTGCCGGGTACCGGGTCCGGCGCTCAACGAGGCAACCGACGCAACGATCTCGGCGTACGACACCGGCGTGACGCGCGAGACCGCGGCCACCATCGGGATCGTTGCCTGACCGCCGCAGGTGATCATGTTGACGTTCACCGCACCGGCATGTTCGTTGCCGTTGACCGCCGGGATGACCGCGGGACCCACGGCCGCCGGCGTCAGGTCGACGGCGCGGATGCCGGCCTCCTGGTAGCGGGGGGCGTACTCACGGTGGATGTAGGCGCTGGTCGCCTCGAAGATCAGGTCGGGGAGCTCGTCCTGCTTGAGCAGCCAGTCGACGCCCTCATGGCTGGCGACCAGGCCGTTGTCTCGAGCGCGCCCCAGCCCCGGGCTGTCGGGATCGACGCCGATCATCCAGCGCGGCTCGATGCTCTCGGAACGGAGCAGCTTGTACATCAGGTCGGTGCCGATGTTGCCCGGCCCGACGATCGCTGCGGTCAGCTTGGTCATGAATCCTCCAGTGTGGTCTCGACTGCGCCCGGCCAAGGGTCAGTCGGTGAAGTTCAGGTGGACGGAGCCCAGCCCGTCAAAGACGGCGACGAAGTCATCGCCAGCATGCACGTCGATCGCGCGGTGCACCGACCCGGGCAGGATGACATGACCCGCTTCGAGGGTGACACCGAAACGCGCAACCTTGTTGGCGAGCCAGGCGACCGCGGTGACCGGGTTGCCCAGGACGGCGTCGGATCGTCCGGACGCGACCTCCTCGCCGTTGCAGTGCAACACCGCGTTGATGCCCAGCAGATCAAGGTCGCCCGGCCTGACTCGTTCCGGCCCGAGCACGAAGCCGGCCGAGGACGCGTTGTCGGCGATGGTGTCGGCGATCTTGATGTTCCAGTCGGTGATCCGGCTGTCGATGAGCTCGATCGAGGGTGCGACGTACTCGGTGGCCGCGAGGACGTCCGCCTCGGTGCAGCCCTCCCCGGGCAGCGTGGCGCCGAGAATGAACGCGACCTCGACCTCGACCCGGGGGTAGCAGAACCGGCCCGCGGAGACCGGCTTCGTGTCGAAGCACTCCATGTCGGAGAGCAGATGACCGTAGTCCGGCTCGTCGACGCCCATCATCTGCTGCATCGCGTGCGAGCTGAGGCCGACCTTGTGGCCCCGGATCGTCGCGCCGTCCTGCAGCCGGGCGTCGATGTTGCGGAGCTGGATCTCGTAGGCGTCGACCACGTCGAGGTCGGGCCAGGTCTCGCGCAGCGGCGGGATCGGCGCACGGTCACGTTCCGCGGACGCGAGGGCACCGGCGATCTGGCCACGGACGGCTTCGGAGAGCATGGCCGCAAATCTATAACCTGTTACAGTTTTGCGAAAGCACGGCCCACCGCTTGGGCGTGAAATCGAGCATCCAGCCTGCCCGGAGGACGTCTTGGATCCGACCGTTGTCGATGTGATCGTCGTGGGTGCCGGTGGCGCCGGGATGACGGCCGCTCTCGCTGCTTCCCACCAGGGTCTCGACACCCTGCTGATCGAGAAGAGCGAGTACTTCGGTGGGTCGACCGCGCGCTCGGGTGGCGGCGTCTGGATCCCCGGTAACTATGCGCTCAAGGCGGCTCGTCAGCAGGACACCCCGGAAGCGGCGAAGACCTACCTCGACGCGATCGTCGGCGAGCACGCCAGCAAGATCCGGCGTGACACCTTCATCGATCGTGGTCCCGAGGTGATGGACTTCGTCCGCGACCACACCCCGCTGCGCTTCGCCTGGGTCACCGACTACTCCGACTACCTGCCCGAGTCGCCGGGAGGTCGTCCCGCCGGCCGCAGCGTCGAGCCGGTGCCGCTGGACGCCCGCTTCCTCGGCGCGGAGCTCGACCGGCTGCATCCGCCGTACAGCAAGGCGCCCGCGAACCTGATCGTCACCCAGGCGAACTACCGCTGGCTCAGCCTCGGCATGCGCACCTTCAAGGGCCCGCGGGTCGCCCTCGGCGTCGCGCTCAAGCGGATCATCGCGATCCTGCGCAAGCGCAAGATGTATGCGATGGGCAACGCGCTGGCGATCGGCCTGCGCAAGGGCCTGATGGATGCCGGAGTCCCGGTGCGCTACGGCGCCGAGCTCACCGGCCTGCTGATCGAGGACGGCCGGGTCACCGGTGTCAAGGTCCAGCACGACGGCTCGGAAGAGGTGATCCGGGCCCGTCGGGGCGTGATCCTCGGCAGCGGCGGCTTCGAGCACAACCTGGAGATGCGGAAGAAGTATCAGCAGGCGCCGATCGGCACCGACTGGACCACGGGTGCGCCGAGCAACACCGGCGGCGGCATCGAGGCCGGCATCGCAGCCGGCGCGGACATCGCCCTGATGGACGACGCCTGGTGGGGTCCAACGATTCCGCTTGCCCGCGGGCCCTGGTTCGCGCTGGCAGAGCGCAACCTGCCGGGTTCGATGATCGTGAACAGCGCCGGGAAGCGCTTCATGAACGAAGCGTTGCCCTATGTCGAGGCGGTCCATGAGATCTACCAGGGTGAGGCGACCGGGGTCTCCCACGTGCCGGCCTGGATGATCGTCGACCAGCGCTATCGGAACCGCTATCTGTTCGTCGGCCTCGGTCCGCGCCAGCCGATCCCCGGCAAGTGGTACCAGAACGGTGCCGTCCACAAGGCCGACAGCCTCGCTGCCCTCGCGGCCGAGATCGACGTACCGGCCGATGCGCTGGCAGCCAGCGTCGCCCGCTTCAACAGCTTCGCCGCCACCGGTGTCGACGAGGACTTTCACCGCGGCGAGAGCGCCTATGACCGCTACTACGGCGACCCGACCGTGAAGCCGAACCCGTCGGTCGGTGCCGTGGACCACGGGCCGTTCTACGCCGTCAAGATCGTCCCCGGCGACCTCGGCACCAAGGGTGGACTGCTCACCGACGAACATGCCCGGGTGATCCGTCCCGACGGCTCGGTGATCGAGGGCCTGTATGCAGCGGGCAATGCGTCCGCGGCAGTGATGGGCCGGACCTACGCCGGACCCGGCGCGACCATCGGACCGGCGCTCGTCTTCGGGTATCTCGCGGCCGAGCACATCGCCGCCTCGGCGTCGAGCGATTCCGGGCGGTCGAGCGCAGTCCAGACCCACCAGCAGGAGAGTGCCTGATGCCGATCGACCCGTCCGTGGCGATCGGGGCGGAGCTCCCCGACCGGTCGTTCACCTGGACCTCGAGCGACGTACTGCTCTATCACCTGGCCCTCGGCGCCGGCTCCAGGAAGGGTGAGAACCTCGACCCGCAGGCGCTGCGCTATACTCTCGAGGGCGCCGACCTGCAGGTGTTGCCGTCGTTCGGCATCGTCGCGCCGACCTTCCACGAGACCGATCCCCCACCACTCGACCTGCCGGGCTGTGACATCGACCTGAGCCAGGTCGTCCATGGCAGCCAGGAGATCGTCGTGCACGGTCCGCTGCCGACCAGCGGCGAGGCGATCGTGAAGACCCGGATCAGCGACGTCTGGGACAAGACCCGGGCCGCGGTCATCTGGCAGGAAGGTGTCGCCACCTCTCCGTCCGGGACACCGCTCTGGACGACGCGTTCGTCGATCTTCGTCAGGGGTGAGGGCGGCTGGGGTGGTGATCGTGGCTCCTCTACGAGCGTCGAGATCCCCGATCGCGAGCCGGATGCCGACACGACGTACGACGTCACCCCGCAGCAGGCGATGCTCTACCGGCTGTGCGGCGACCGGAACCCGCTCCATGCCGACCCGGCGTTCGCGAAGACTGCTGGTTTTCCCGCGCCGATCCTGCACGGACTCTGCTCCTACGGCATCGTGCTGCGCGAGGTCACCGATGCGCTGCTCGACTCCGATGCCGGCAAGGTCGCCGGGTTCTCGGCACGCTTCGCCGGGGTGATCTTCCCCGGCGAGACGATCCGCACGCGGGCCTGGGACATCGGTGAGCAGATCGTGGTGTCGGCGACCATCTCCGGTGAGGGTGAGCGCGACGGTGCGGCCGTGCTCGCGGACTGCGTGCTGACCAAGGCCTGACTGGCCTGACTGGCCTGAGTGCTACTTGAAGTCGCGCGAGGTCACCTCCACGCCGATGGCGAGGTGCTCGAACCGGTCGGCGAGAAGGTTCGTGACACCTTCCTCCGAGCGCTCGAGGATGCCCCGGACCACCAGGGCCGGTGACGTCCGGGCAATCCGCCGGTAGCGGTGCCACATCCCGCGGGTCGCGATCACGTTGAGGATCCCGGTCTCGTCCTCGAGGTTGACGAACGTGACTCCCCCGGCCGTCGCCGGGCGTTGCCGGTGAGTGACCACGCCGCCCACCTGGATCCGGCGCCCGGACTCGACAGTGGCGAGCTGGTCGATGCGGAGGACGCCGAGGGCCTCCAGCTCTGCGCGGCAATGTTGCATCGGGTGGTCGTCCGGACTGATCCCGGTCGCGACCAGGTCATGCATCAGCACCTCACCGGCGCTGAGGAACGGCAGCAGCGGCGGCTGGTAGGACACCCGCACGTCCAGCTGGGTCGGCCGGGCAGTCGTCGCCACCGCCGACTGCCACAACGCGTTGCGGCGCGAGCCGACCAGACTGTCGAGCGCTCCCGACAGCGAGAGTGCCTCCATCTGCTCGGTGTCCAGCTCGGCCCGCCTCGCCAGATCGGTCAGGTCCTCATAGGGGCCGGCAGTCTGTCGTTGACCGATGATCCGCTCGGCGGCCGTCTCACCGAGCTTGTTGATGTCCGCCAGCCCGAGGCGTACGGCGAGCCCGCCGTCACGTCGATGCCTGGACCAGTCGGCCGGAAGCGACGGGTCGAACAGCCCGGTCGTCTCCTCGGCATGGTGGCGCAGGCACGACTCCATCCCACTCCGTTCAGGGTCGCCCTCCAGGTCGGCGTACACGTTGGAGAGCCGGATGTCGGGCGGCAACACCTTCACCCCATGGCGCCGGGCATCGCCGGTCAGCGTCTGCGGTGAGTAGAAGCCCATCGGCTGGGCGCGCAGCAACGATGCGAGAAACGCTGCCGGGTAGTGGAGCTTGAGCCACGAGCTGGCATAGACGAGTACGGCGAAGCTCAGCGCATGTGACTCCGCGAAGCCGAAGTTCGCGAACGCCTCGATCTTGTTGTAGATCTCGTCGCACACCTCGGGCTCGATCCCGTTGGCTTCCATGCCGGCGTACAGCTTCGAGCGGAGCCGCTCGATCTTCTCCACCCCACGCTTGGATCCCATCGCCCGGCGCAGCAGGTCGGCGTCGGCAGTCGTGCAGTTGCCGACACTGGTCGCCATCTGCATCAGCTGCTCCTGGAAGAGGGGTACGCCGAGGGTCCGCTCCAGCACCGGCTTGAGCAGCGGATGCGGGTAGGTGATCTCGTCCTTGCCGGTGCGCCGCCGGATGTAGGGATGCACCGCCCCGCCCTGGATCGGGCCCGGCCGGATCAGCGCGATCTCGACTGCGAGGTCGTAGAAGTTGCGTGGCTGCAGCCGCGGCAGGGTGCCAATCTGGGCCCGGCTCTCGACCTGGAAGACCCCGATCGAGTCCGCACGGCACAACATGTCGTAGACGCCGCGTTCGCTGCGCGGAACCGACTCGATCCGCCAGGTCTCGCCCAGATGCCGGTCGACCAGGTCGAAGGTGTGCTGCAGCGCGGCGAGCATCCCCAGCCCCAGCAGGTCGAACTTCACCAGCCCCATCCAGGCACAGTCGTCCTTGTCCCATTGCAGGACGGTGCGGTCCTCCATCCGGGCGTGCTCGATCGGGCAGACCTCGCCGACGGGTCGCTCGGTGAGCACCATCCCGCCGGAGTGGATGCCGAGATGGCGCGGGAAGCTCAGCACCTGCTGCGCCAACCCGGTCACGGCGGCCGGGATGTCGTGGTCCTGGCTGCTGATGTCGGCACCCCAGCGCTCGACCTGTCGTGACCAGGCATCCTGCTGGCCCTGGCTGTGACCGAGCGCCTTCGCCATGTCACGGATGGCGTTCTTCGGGCGATAGGTGACGACGTTCGCGACCTGGGCAGCGTTGCGCCGGCCGTAGCGGCCATAGACGTACTGGATGACCTCCTCGCGCCGGCCCGAGTCGAAGTCGACGTCGATGTCGGGGGCCTCCTCGCGCAGCTCGGAGAGGAACCGCTCGAACGGCAGCCCGTAGTGGATCGGGTCGATCACGGTGATCCCGAGGACGTAGCAGACCGCAGATGCAGCAGCGGATCCCCTGCCCTGGCAGAGGATTCCTTGTTCGCGGGCGAACCGGACGATGTCGTGCACGATCAGGAAGTAGCCCGGGAAGTCCTTCGCCTCGATGACCTTGAGCTCCTTCTCGAGCCGGGCCCTGGTGTCGTCATCCAGGTCGGGATAGAGCGTCTCCGCGCCCACCCAGGTCAGCTCCCGCAGCCAGGTCATCGGGGTGTAGCCCTCCGGAACCTCCTGCTTCGGCAGCTTCGGGGTGGCCGAGCGCAGCGGGAACCCGAGGTCATCGGCGTACTCCACGGTGCGCTCGACGGCACCGGGGAACCGGGCGAACCTGGCCGCCATCTCGGCTCCGCTGCGGATGTGGGCGCCGTCGGTGCCGGGCAGCCAGCCGTCGAGCTCTTCCAGGCTCCGCCGGGAGCGTACGGCGGCCAGCGCGGTCGCCAGCGGGAACTGCTCGGGTCGCGCGTAGTGGGCAGCGTTGGTCGCGACCAGCGGCACCCCGGCCGTCACGGCCACCCGGGCAAGCAGGTCGTTGCGGGCACTGTCCCCCGGGTCGCCGTGGTCGGTGAGCTCGACCAGCACATTGGTGCGGCCGAACAGCTCCTTGAGTCGCTCCACCTCACGCACGGCCGCCTGTTCCCCGCCGGCGGCCAGCGCCTGCCGGACGCTGCCCTTGCGGCAACCGGTGAGCACCAGCCAGTGACCGTCGGCGAGGTCGGACAACATGCCGAGGTCGTAGACCGGCCGACCCTTCTCGGCGCCAGCAGCCAGATGGCCCTCGGTGAGGGCACTCGCCAGTCGCCGATAACCCTCCTGCTTGCGAGCGAGCACCAGCAGGTGGCTGCCCTCGGGGTCGGCGATGCCGTTCTGTGGGGCGCTCAGCCCGAGAGAGAGCTCCGCGCCGAAACAGGTGGTGATCCCCCTGCTCCCGGCTGAGTACCCCTCTGCGGCTTCGGCCAGTCGCACCACGCCGTACAACCCGTCGTGGTCGGTCAGCGCGATCCCGTGCAGGCGTTGCCGGACCGCCTCGGTGACCAGGTCCTCGGGCGAGGAGGCGCCGTCGAGGAAGCTGTAATGGGAGTGGGCATGCAGCTCGGCGTAGGGCACCACCGGGCCCTGACCGGTTTGAAGCTGATCCAATGCCCTCGGAACAAAGGCCCCGCGCTTGCGGGAGAAGGCCGGCCCGTCACCGCCGTCGGCGGGCTGGGTCCGGACGGTTGGGCGTACGCCGCGCGACAGCGCCTGCTCCAGCTGGGACCACGGGATCGGCGGGTTGTCCCAGCCCATCAGAGACTCCGGTGATCGAGCTTGTCGAGATCAGTCATAACGTGCCTCGGCCCACCACTGGCTGCCGTCGGTGAGCACCAGCCAGGCCTGGGTCTGTTCGTCGATGAGCTGGAACCTGCTCAGCTGCTGCTGCTTTGCCGTTCGCCACCAGCGCTGCCGCACCGGCCAGGGTCCGGCCCAGGCAGTGATCCGGCTGCGGTGGGTGCCGCTCAGGCACAGCCAGGTGGGTGTGCCGGAGAGGGCATCGCGACTGCCGACCGTGACGGGCTCACCGGCCTCAGCGAGCACCTCGATGACCCG
Source organism: Marmoricola sp. (assembly GCA_025965195.1). Taxonomy (GTDB): domain Bacteria; phylum Actinomycetota; class Actinomycetes; order Propionibacteriales; family Nocardioidaceae; genus Marmoricola. Next base: position 2,256 of record JAOPXK010000046.1, on the reverse strand, counting down.
CGCCTGGGTGAAGACCGCCGCGGGGGCAGGGCCGGGCAGGCTTCCGGGCCAGGGCTGTTCGGTGCGCCGTTCCCTGGCATCGGGCAGCGCATCACCCCAGGGCCGCAGGATCCTCCGCTCATTGAGCAGCCGGCCACCGCCGACCGTGCAGGTGAGCACCCCGTCGTAGCCGAGCTGGTGCTGCAGTTGCGTCACCGTGCGGACGACGTGCTCATCTGGCCGGTCACCCCAGAGCCCTTCGGCATGGTGGGCAGCCGCGTCGACCGATTCGGGCGTGACCTCGACCAGGGTGACGCCATCGCTGAGGCACTCGTCGTCAGACCACCCCCGGTGGTCGAGCTTGTCGAGACCCTGGATGGCGAGGTCCTGCAGCTGCCAGCGGATCCGGTCCAGCAGGTCGGCCGCGGTGAACTGCCACGGGTGTCGCCAGACCCGCTCCTGCATCGCACCACTGTCGGCGTGGACCCGGCAACGGATCTCGTTGCAGACCAGCGCCGAGTCGACGAGCGTGCCGACGAGTTGCTCAATCTCCTTGCTGCACAGGGCAATCACGTTCTCGACCTGGTCGCAGGAAGGTTCGAAGACGGTGCGGGCGATCAGCTCCCTGGGCACTGCCCGTGCGACCAGGGTCGGCACATCCTCACCGGATGCGAGCTGATGAGCCCGGAGCCCGGTCACGCCGAAGCGGTTGTGCACCTGCGCGCGGGGCAGCGCGGCGAGGGCGCCGAGGTCGCGGATCCCCAGCTTGCGCAGCAGGCCTGGCATCCGCCCGGAGAAGAAGGCTGCGTCGACGCCCGCCTCGAACACGTCGATCGACAACCCTGCGAGGAACCGGGCCGACTCACCGACCGGGACGATGACCGACTCCCCCGGCAAGGCTGTGTACGCCGCCTGCTCGGCTGCGAACAACCCGTCGGCCACCGAGATCCGTGCATCGGCCACACCCTGTGCGTGCACGTGCTCGAGCAGTACATCGACGGCGATCTGCTCCCCGCCGTAGAACCGGCTGGCACCACTCGCCCGCACCGCCGCCAGCCCGGGTTGCAGGAGATGCACCCCGGGAACCCGGTCCTCGATCGCCCGCAGCACCGGCTCGAAGACGCGCGCCTCCTGGTCGGGGTCGTGCGGGAGCACGGTCAGGTCGGGACAGCGGTGCTGGGCCTGCCGGACTCGCAACCCGATCGTCACGCCCTCGCTCAGCGCCGACTCCGAGCACGCGACGACGATCCCCTTGCTGACCAGCGCCAGCGGCTCGTCGACGGGTTGGCCCTGGGCCAGCTGCGCCGTACGGATCGGCCAGCCTGGACACCAGACCATCAGCACCCGGACCGGAAACCTCACTGGAGACCTCGCTGGAGACCTCACTGGCGCACTCATCGGTCACCCGGCAGGGTGAGGCTGACACTGCGCTGCAGGTGTCGCTCGGTGATGTCGAGGCGGAGGTGCTGCCGGACCAGGCAGCCGTGGCCCTGACCCAGGCCGTCCCAGCCGGTCGTGGTGGCGCGGACGACGGCGGCAGCCCGCTTCCACGGCCCCGTCACGACCAGGGTCGCCCCCCGGGTGCGCAGCCTGGCCATCAGCCGGGCCGCATCGCCGTCGGACAGCCGGCTCGGCGGAGCCGCCACCACCACGTCGGCGATCTCGACCAGCGCGGCCACTGCGGTGATCCAGCGCAACGGCGGTGGCGCCGGCACCAGGATCAGCCGGTCGAGCCGCACCTGCCAGTCGACAGCCGCTTCCACCCCCAGGTCGGGCAGGCCGACAACGCCACACCAGGAGCCGTTGCGCGACGGCCCGGCCAGCATCGCCATGGCCATCGAGGTCGAGCCCGTCAGCGAGTAGACGACACCGGCTCGAAGCCCGGTCGGGAACGCTGCGGCCAGGCCCGGGTGCGCGGGCAACGACGAGGTGTCCTTCGGAGTGGACACGGCCGCTTCGCGCCGCTGGATCAGGCTCTGCAGGTCGGCGACAGCCACTGCCGGACCGGCGGGCAGGCTTTCGGGCGGGCAGAGCAACATCTGTCCATGATCGAACACTTGTTCGAACGATGCAAGTCCTCGCGGCATCCGATTTGGTTGAGCGCGTCGGTTGGCGACGCGCAGTCGAGAGCCTCAGGTGGTGTGGATGATGGCGAGGGTCAGGTTGCGTTCGTGGGGGCTGAAGTCTGGGCCGTGGTGGGGGCGGATCGCGGTGGCGTGGTGTTCGGGTAGCCGGTGGGTGCCGGTGTGGTCGACCAGGAACCAGAATCCGTGCGGG
>JAOPXK010000044.1 GCA_025965195.1 Marmoricola sp. | reverse complement strand
CCCGCACGGATTCTGGTTCCTGGTCGACCACACCGGCACCCACCGGCTACCCGAACACCACGCCACCGCGATCCGCCCCCACCACGGCCCAGACTTCAGCCCCCACGAACGCAACCTGACCCTCGCCGTCATCCACTCCACCTGAGCCGGGCCGATGCGGGGATTTCCGAGGTCCTTTGCTATCGTTACCGCGCGCTGGAGGCCTTGCAGGCCAATGGATTGCACACTCGTCCGAGTGGCGGAATGGCAGACGCGCTAGCTTGAGGTGCTAGTGCCCTTTAACGGGCGTGGGGGTTCAAGTCCCCCCTCGGACACCAGTTGTACGACGGAACCCGCAGGCCATCGGCCTGCGGGTTCCGTCATGTCCCGCCAGATGGTCCGTGGTCACAAGACGTTGCTCAGGGTCACGGCTGCTGTCTCACTCAATGGTGGTGATGGTGGACGGGCTGGAGGTCGTGCGCGGCTACGTACCTCGCGACACCCAGGCCGAGTGCCTTGCCCTGGAGGTCGGCGGTGCGGAAGTGCAGGCCGGCCCAGATGCGGGCTTCGACGATCTCGTTGAGCACCTGCGAGAAGCTGTCGAAGTGCCGGGTGCGGGCATCTGCAGGTGCGAGGAACGTCGAGATGCTCGTGATCGAGTAGCCGCCCTTGACCGTGTCACCGAAGAACATCCGCAGGATGCGGGTGTGCGCGCCGTCGAGGCAGAGGTGGCCCGACGGGTCTTCGGGATACGGCGCAGCGATCAGAGGCAACCAGCCGGCGTCCGGCTCCGTGGCCGGGTTGCCGTCCTCTGCTGCGCGTTGGATCGCGTTCCAGGGACGCCAGAAGTCCCAGTAGTACTTGTCGTTCCAGCAGTTGATCGACGCGTCGGCTCCGCTGAGGTTCTGCAGCGCGAGCAGGCGGGCAGTCTCGATTGCGTTCAGGCCCCTGCGCATCGCGAGGTCGCGGCCGACCTCGTTCCAGCTCCTGACCGGCGTGCTCTGCCACCACCGGGCGATATAGGTCTGGGTTGCCGTCCGGACGGTGCTGTTCACCGCGCCGAGTGCCTTCACCTCGGTGAATTCCCTTGCCCATCTGGCGCTGGAGAGCGCGAGCGGCCCGGGCGTGCGGAACTGCGAGGGAGACTGCAGCGTGAACGGTTCCACCGCGCCCACCCACGGCGTGGGGTCGAGGACGAGCTGCCCGGTGGTCGGGTCCGTCTGCGGCCACCAGTGCCCCGGAGCGGTGTTGGGCACCCACTGCGAGGGCCCGAACCGGCCGTCGTCCTCGCGGGCCGCGATCATCACCTCGGCCGCGGCCTCACCGGCGGCGATTCCCTTCTTCTCTGTCCAGCCGCCGGGGATGTCGGCCAGGGCGTCCGCATACTGCGTGGCGAGCATGTCGAGCGCGGTCGTCCGATTGGCGTCCGGGAGGTTCGGCACGGTCGACACGATGTCGCGGAGCACTCCGTAGGCGGCGGCTGCCGCCGCGGCGTCCTTCGAGGCCCGGGCGGAGAAGCGCTTCTTCAGCAGGTAGGGCCGGTAGTGCTCGCGCCCGATCGCGTTGACCGCGTCGAAGACTGCTCCCTGGACCATCGCCACCTGGACCTGCGCGGCCGGTGGGGTGCCTCCGGCGGGCCCGGGTAGGCCAATGAGCAGGTTCACTGCGATCTCGTTCCACGCCCTGACGGCGTCGCCACTGGCAGCATCCCGGTGGCCACCACCGGTGCGGGCTTCGCTGGATGACGTCGACACGCCGCCGAGTGCGAGCACCATCGCAGTCGCCACACCAATCAGCATTCGGTTCGATCTCATCGCTCCTCCTTCTCGGCAGACGAGGACGCGATCCCGCGGACGGTCCTCCGGGTGGTATCGACGCTCCTCAGCCAATATGTCGGCAGCCGAAATGACATCGCCCAACTTGGGGAACTCCTCCATCGCTTCTTGACATCACCCAAGTTGGGGAACTTCCGAGCTCCGGACGTCTCCCGCGGTCACCCGCATCACCGGTGGCCGCAGGCCGACAGCCGGCGGGCATTCTGCTCCTGTGCAAAGAGAAAGGGCCCCCTCTCGGGGGCCCTTTCTTGCTTTGTTGTGGTGTGCGGTCGGCTACCGCTTCTTCTTCTTGACGAGGACCAGCGTCCTGGTCTGGGTCACGGTGCCGCCACTGGCGGCCTTGAACGTGACCGTCACGCGCACCGTGAGCTTGCCCTTCTTGTTGAGGGCGCGGTACGCCGCCTTGGCCTTCACCGGGATCCGGAACGTGGTCGCTCCGCCAGGCTTTGCGGTGGCCGTGACCACCCTGCCGCCGACGAGGGTGACCGTACCCGCGGTGTTCACCGTGACGCCGAGACTGGCGATGCCGGTCTTCGGGTGCTTGACCACAGGGCCGAGCTTCATCGTCGGGGTGATCGGCGCCTTGGCCACCGAGACCGTGAGCCCGCCGGAAGTGGTCTCCTTCCCGGACGAATCGGTGATGATCGTCTGGAAGGTGACGTCCTTGCCGGCGTACTGGCTGCCCGGTGTCCAGCTGAAGCCGTACGGCGCGTGGGTGGCAACTGCCACCGACTCGCCGTCGACCACGAGGGTCGCCGACTTGACGGCGAAGTCGTCAAGCCCACGGGCCAACGGGAACACCGTCTGCCCGACCTTGACCTCTGACCCATCCTCGGGATCGATCAGGGCCGCGGTCGGCGCCGTGTCGACCACCGTGCCCGCCCTGGTCGGCACCGTTGCCGGAGGCGTTGACAGCCTGCCGGGGGTGGTGACCGTGGCCGCGGTGGTGGTGTCCGGGCCGGAGATGGCCTCGACACCTGCGCTCGGGTCGGCCGGGCCACCCGGGACCGGGTTGCTCTGACCGAGGAAGCTGCCCGAAATGCTGAACGGGGCACCCTCGCGCACTGCGGTGTTGGCGGCGTTGGCGTTGTACGCCGCGAAACCATTGCCGGTGATGATGTCGCCCTGGGCCGTGAGAGCCCCGGGCTTCTCGGTACCGGCGTCGGTCAGCAGCACACCGAACGACTTGGACGGGTCGGGCTTGAAGTAGTTGCCGGTGATCCGGCTGCCCTTCACGAACCCGTCCATGCCGCTGGTGTACTTGATGCCGGTCTGCGGGAACAGGCTGTTGGGCCTGCCCGTGACGACCGTGTTGGTCACGTACCCGTGCTGCTTGATGCCGGTTCGGGCGACGTTGTCGGAGTTGCCATCCGGACCGCGGGCACCGTCGAACAGGATGCCACCGGACTGATATCCGGTGACGAGGCTGTTCGCGACAGTGACCTCGCTCTCGACCGTGCCGGAGCCTGCGCCCTGGATGACACCGGTCTTGATGATGCCCCAACCGTGCGGGTTGTCCGCCAGCTCCGTGGGTGTGGTGGCGACCTTCATCGGACCGACCACGCTCTCGGAGACCCGGCCGGCCGCACCGAAGAAGGCGATGCCCGCTTCGGCGAAGGTGTTGCCCGAGGTCACCGTCACGCCCGAGATGTCAACGAACATCTCGTTGGTGTCCGTCGATCCCAGTGACTGCCGGGAGATCGTGATGACGTTGCCGCCACCGTCACGCAGGTAGGGAGTCAGTCCGGCGAGCGAGCCGAGGGACTGGTCCGGCATGATCGTGACCTTGTCGGCACCGGCGCCCTTGATCTTCAGGGGCTTGGTGATGGTCAGTCCGTTCATGGCACCGGTGGCAACCGGGTTGCCCGGACCGAACACCGGAGTCGAGGACTCCTGGTACACGCCGGCGCACACCACGATGGTGTCCCAGGGAGCGGCGAAGTCGACCGCCTTCTGGATCGAGGTGAAGTTGGCGTTCGGGCACTGCGCCTTGTCGTCGTCAACCACCCAGGTCGTGTTCCCCGACGGGTTGCCGACCGGGTCGTTGAGCTTCACGTTGCCCGGGGTGTTGTCGTACGCGCCCAGGAAGTCGGCCGGGTCGGGACCCGTGGCCGGCGGGCCGAAACCGGCACCCTGGTTGAGGGCGGTTCCGTCGGAGAGGATCAGCGGCTTTGCGACCGCAGCCTCCTGGAATCGCACGTCAGCCAGCTCGATCGAGCCGGACTGGGGAGTCCCGGCACCGCCGAAGCGAAGCTCGAGCTTGTCCAGCGAGCTGATGTCCACACCCTGGTCCGCGAACACGCTGAGCGGAACACGGATCTGGCCGAGGACGATGTGCGTGGCCGCGGTGCTCGTGCCGGTGGACATGTGCAGGGCGTTGCCCCACCGCTCGTCCCCGGCATTGACCGTGGCCTCGTGTCCCAAGGTGTCGCGCAGAGCAATGGTGAAGTTCTGCGTCGTCGCCGCCGGGTTGTACGCCGAGGGCAGCAGGTTGCCGTTCGCGTCCTTCCTGTCGACACTCGTCCCCGGGTTGCGGGGATCGAAGAAGTTGACAGCGGCGTCCATGGTCAGCGACTTCAGACCGCTCATGTCCTCTGAGGCAGCCGGAATCTGGGCCGTGAGCTCGGCAGCCTTGCCGGGCTCCCAGGCGAGCGCCAGCTGGCGGCCGTAGGACTCGTTGATCGGGGAGTTCTCACGGGTGCCGTTCTGGCCACCCAGGTCGGCCTTGCCCGGCAACGGGCATGCCTTGGCGCCGGTCGGCTGGGTGCTCTTGCCCAGCTGAGCCGGTGCGAAGTCGTCCGGCTCGGGGTTGCACCAGTCGTAGCCGTCCGCGGTCGGCTTGGGCAGGGCGACCCCGCCGTTGTCGACGTACGGGTAGGCGAAGCCGCTGCCACTCAGGGAACCTCCGAGGGCGTTGAGCGTGAGCGGGTTCTCCACCTCGGGACGAATCAGGTCGACACGCTCGGCCGGAGCTGCGAAGTAGCTGGTCGAGACCCGCTCCTTGCAGGCGATCCTGGTGCCGGACACGCTGGTCGGGCAGGCCGAGGCCGGGATCTGCAGGTGGGAGTCGGTGTCCGACAGCTCACCGGTCAGGTATGGCTCGAACGCGCCCTCGCCACCGACGTAGCGGCGGAGGAAGGCAGCCATGGTCGCCAGGCCGATCTTCTCCTGGTCGCCCATCCGGGCCGGGTCACCCGAGATCTTGGTGTTGACCAGCGGGTTGTAGGTGTCGGTGTCGTTGACGACGTACGACGTCGGCGGCCCGTAGCTCGCCGCACCGCTCAACCGGAGGTTGTTCGGCTGGACGTTGTCGGCATTGTCCGGCTGCGAGTTGCCGCAGGCCGCGTCCACGCGAGTGCCGCCATCCTGGGCGCCGTCAGCGAACCAGACGGTGTTGTACCAGTTGTGAATCGCACCCAGCTGCGAGGACTGGATCCGCGGGAACGGGTCGTTGCCGTTGATGTACTGGCTGCGCTCGAAGAAGCGCGCGCCCTGCAGGTTGGAGACGTCACCGTCGCAGAACGGCAGGATCGTCATGTACGGCGTGCCGTACGGCGCCTTCCGCTCGTAGTCCACCGGTGCCACCGACAGCACGCCCCGAAGCGGGTAGCGCGGGCCGTCGGTGCGGGTCCGGTTGTAGTCGATGTAGCTGGTCACGGCGTCGCCGCCGCGCGAGTGGCCCATCAGCCCGATCCGGGTCATGTCGAGCTTGCCCACCAGCGTGGTGCCGATGGTCGTGTGCGCGTCAACCGGCAGGCCACCCGGCTTGTTGGCCGCGCCGAGCGCGTCCAGGGCTGCGGCGATCAGGATGCGCCGGGAGTGCATGCCCTTGCCCTTGTTGTTGTCTTGCCGCATCATCAGCTGGTCCTGCGACAGCGAGAACGTCGTGTAGCCCCAGGTGGCGAGGTTCTCGCCGAGGTAGGCATAGCCGGCCTCGTTGCGCTTGTACGCCGTACAGGTTGCAGTCGTGCTGTCCTGGCCCGCGTCACAGGAACCGTGGTTGCCGTGCACGAGGATGATCAATGGCGACGGCACCCCGCGGTCGGCCGGGTAGTAGAGCGATCCGCGGATCTCGAACTTCTCGGGGGCCTGGGCAGTACCGGCAGTGGGAGCGGCGCCGGAGGAGTTGGGCTCCTCGAGCGAGGCCAGGCCGAGCTTCGTCTCCTGGATGGTCATGGGTGTGTAGCTGCCACGATCCATCGGATCGGGCAGTTGTGCCGCAGTGGCAGACTTGGGTAGTGCCGCCGCGTGGGCCGGCGTCGCCATCGGAATCAGTAATGCCGCAAGCAACGGGACCAGCGCCAACGGTGCCCAGCGCGTGGAGGTAGAAACCTTCACCGGTACTCCTGTCTCTGTCTGCGGTCGAGGGCTCGACCGCAGACAGAGATTAGGGACTGGGTATTACTGAAATGTTGCTGAGATGTTCCAGTCCGCTACCCATCACTTGGACGCGACAGGGCAAGTCCGCTCGTGATGATGTCGGCGGCCAGGCCGGCGTGCAGCTCCACCTCATCCGGGTCGAGCGGGTCAGGCCCACCGAACAGGCGCGCAAAAGGACCGAGTGTGAAGGGCGCTGCCGCCCCGTGCGCGACCAGGAAGTTCAGCGTCCGGATCGTCACCGGGCGGATCACACCTTCCGCTGCGAGGTGTTCGAGGAACTTCGAGAGCGGCGCCAGTGCCGGCTCGACGTACGTTTCGTAGATGTAACGCAGGCGGTCGGTGTCGAGGCCGGCCTCGATGTTCATCAGCGCCAACACCTCGGGGTGCCGGGCGGAGAAGTGCAGGAACCGGCGGATCGCAAGGTTGAGCTGGGTCAGGGGATCGCGCACGGTCGGGTCGAATCCCGTCGCGAGCTCGGCGACGAGGCCACCGAACGCATGGTCGACCGCTGCCCGCCACAGCCCTTCCTTGGATCCGAACCGCTGGTGGATGAGGTTGTGGCTGACGCCGAGCTCTCGGTTGAGGGTACGGACCGAGACACCGTCGTACCCGTGGCGGGCGAATGCCCGTACGGCCGCAGTCAGGATGTCCGCGGTGACCACGGGCGCGTCCTCGGCCTTCGGGCGTCCGCCGCGCTGGCCGAGTCGGTGGGTGTCACCAAGGTTTCCGTTCACGAGCGACCACTATATGTCGTATGTCAACAAAGATGTTGACATACGACAACATCTGACGTTGACTTTCCGGGTGACTGTCGACCGGATTCCCACGGAGTTCCAGGCGTACTGGAAGCAGAAGGACACCCCCGGCGCGCAACGCGCCCAACGGCTCTTTCGCAAGGTCTTCCGATTTGACCTGCTCCCCAACGACGAGCAGATAACGGCACTCGCGCACGGCTACTACGACGCCGACCCCGTGGCCGAAGCCTTTGTCGACGAGGTGTATCTGGCTCGTGGGTCCGAGGCCGGCCGGACACTGCTTGAAGAGGCGATGTCCAACGGGGTGCAGTCCATTCCGGATGCCCCCGCTTCGATGGTGCAGCTGTTCGCAGAGTTCGAACAGGATCCCGAGTGGCTTGACCGGGACCTCGCCGGGAGGGGTGCAGCGGTCTTTCGGCGCTACGGTCCCTCGGTCTTCAGCTTCGCCGGCGTCGAGACCCTGCTCGCGTACACCGAGAGCTCCATCGTCAAACCACTTTCGCTGACCGGGTCCTACGCGGGCGACACGGCACTCAACCGGTTCATGGAGACTGCGCGCTTCTGGATCGACGTCACCGAGCCGGGCGGGCTCGAGCCCGGAGCTGCCGGGCGTGCGACCGCCATGCGCGTCCGCGTCATGCACGTCTTCATCCGGCGACACCTGGTCGACCACCCCGAGTGGGACCTCGAGGCGTGGGGCATGCCGATCAGCCAGTCCGATGCGCTGGTGACCTTGATCTCCAGCAGCTACACGCCCGGGCTCGCGATGCACCTACTGGGCTACCGGACCCGGGTCGCCGACATCGAGGCGATGATGCACTTCTGGCGCTACGTCGGCCATCTGCTCGGCGTACAGCCACGCTGGTACCCGGCGAACATCAAGGAAGCGACGCAGCTCTCAGCTGCCTTCTTCATCAAGTGCAGCTATGGAGCAGTTGCTGAGGGCGCGGAGCTGATCGAGTCCTATCCGCGGGCGTTCACCCCGAAGCCCGACACCTCGCTGAGGAAGCGACTTCGCGACGAGACCAACTACCGCTTCCAGCTCGGCTATACCCGCTACTTCCTCCCCGGCAGGTTCTACCGCCAGTACGACATGCCGAATCCCTGGCCCTGGGCGCTGCTGCCCGCCCTCCAGGTGCCCTTCAACCTGACCGTCGACCTGCTCGCGCGAGTGCTGCCACCGGTCGCCGCCGGACAGGACCGCTATGCGCGCTGGCGCCGCAGGACCTGGTTCCGCAACGAGATGGGCGAACAGGACGCACAGTTCAACGCCGTCGAGAAGTTCCGTCGTTGACCGCAACAGACCAACTCAGAGGAGCGTGACCCCATGTCGCACACCACCCCGCACCACGCCAACGCCACGGCTCGGATGGCCGGCACACCGGAGGACTTCAAGTCGATCGGCATCGAGCCCCGCCTGGTCAAGCCTTGGGAAGACGGGCTGCGCACCGGTGGCCGTCCGGGCACCTTCGAGTGGTGGTACTTCGACGCGCACCTGGACGACGGCGCCAAGCTGGTCGTGGTGTTCTCCACCAAGGAGTTCACCGCCATCGACCACGCCCTGGCTCCGACCGTCCGGATCGACCTCACCCTGCCGGACGGCACCACGGTTGAGAAGCTCGCCGAGCTGGACCCGAAGACCTTCTCGGCCGCGACGGACACCTGTGATGTCCGGATCGGCGAAAAGAACACCTTCGCCGGTGACCTGCACACCTACACGATTCGGGCCGATGTCGACGAAGTCTCGATCGACGTCACCCTCACCGGGCAGGTTCCGGCGTGGCGGCCCGAGACCGGGTACTGGTACTTCGGCGACCACGACGAGCACCACTTCGCCTGGCTGCCGTCGGTCCCGCAGGGCAGTGTCGTGGCGACGTACAGCGTGGGTGAGTACAGCAGCACCACCACCGGCATCGGCTACCACGACCACAACTGGGGCAACACGATGATGCCCAAGGTCATGCACCACTGGTACTGGGCACGAGGCGCAGCCGGGCCCTACTCGGTGATCGCGTCGCACATCACCGCGGAGAAGGCCTATGGGTACTTCGCGCTACCGGTGTTCATGCTTGCTCGCGACGGGGAGCTGATCGCCGACGACAGCTCCAAGGTCAGGTTCGAGGAGCTGGGCCGCTACGTCGACCAGGAGACCGGCAAGCCCGTCGGCAACGTCACCCGCTACACCTACACCGACGGCGAGGAGCGGTACGTCGTCACCTTCACGCGGTTCACCGACCTGACCGTCGCGAACCTGGTCGACGATCTCAAGGGTCCCAGGAAGCTCGCCGCCAGGCTCACCGGATTCGACGGCGCCTATCTCCGCTTCGCCGGCGAGCTGCGGGTCGAGCTGTATCGCGGCGACGAGCTGGTGCACAGCCATGTCGACGACGCGCTCTGGGAGCTGATGTATTTCGGCAAGGCCCGCCTCTGACCGGCGCTGTCAGCGCGGATTCCTGGCCCGTTCGGCATCGCGTTCCTTGATCCGGACGTTCTCCTTGCGCACCGCGGCCTGGGTCTCGCGCTCGGTGCGCAGCCACTCCGGCATCTCCTCGAGCAGCGCCTTGATCTCGACGGTCGTCAACGCATCGCCGACCGCGCCGCGAGCCAGACCGGAGTTCGAGACCCCGAGCTTGCGGGCAACTTCGGGGCGTGGATGCGGTCCGTTGTGACGCAGATCGATGAGCCACTGCGGCGGGTTGGCGGTGAGCTCGTTCAGCTCGGCGCGCGTCACCAGGCCCGTGCGGAACTCCTCTGGCGTCGCCGGGAGGTAGATCCCGAGCTTCTTCGCGGCGGATTCGGGCTTCATGCTCTGCGAGGTGCTCATGGGCGCAGCGTAGCCAGCGGCGTCCGGCAAAGCTCTCACCGGCACTAGCCTCTGGTTGTGACCGAGAGCTCTGAAGCATCCGCCGGCCCGTTCCACGTCTCCTTCGTCGAGGGCGTGACCCCGGGCAAGTGGTTGCGCACCTGGGACGAGCGGATGCGGCGTACGCCGATCGAGGCGACCATGGTCACCGATGACAGCCAGTTCTCTGCCCTGTACGACGGCACCGCCGACATGGCATTCGTCAGAGGCGCTGTTGACCGGGACCGGCTGCACCTGATCGCGTTGTACGACGAGGTTCCGGTCGTCGTCGTACCCAAGGAGCATCCCGTCGCCGAGCTCGCCGAGGTGGACCTGTCCGACCTGTCCGGCGAGCAGCTGCTCAATGAGCCCGTCCCCGGCTGGGTCTCGACCGCCGAGCCACTCGACTTCCCGCCGATGACCACCAAGCAGGCCATCGAGGTGATTGCCAGCGGCACCGGCATCGTGATCGTGCCGATGTCGGTCGCCAGGCTGCATCGCCGCAAGGACGTCGTGTCGCTGCCGGTCACCGGGGTGCAGTCCACGAACATCGGGCTGGCCTGGGCTCTCGGCAACGAGGACCCGCGTCTCGAGACGTTCATCGGGATCGTCCGCGGCCGGACCGCACGGAGTTCTCGCGAGGAGCCCACCCCGCCCCAGCCGAAGAAGAAGGCGCCCGCCAAGACCGCAGGCAAGGCCACCGCCAAGCAGAAGCAAGGCACCAAGCGGCTCGTCTCGAAGAAGGGAACGAGTCCGAGGAGATCCGGCAGCAAACGCCGGCAGCGATGACCGAAGGCGTTCCGGATCCGGCCCTCGTCGTGCTGATCGGGGCTTCCGGCTCCGGGAAGTCGACCTGGGCCGCTGCGCGCTACCGGACCCAGGAGATCGTCTCCTCCGATGACCTGCGCGGCATCGTCGGGAGCGGGCGCCACGACCTCGACGCCTCCGCGGACGCGTTCAGGTTGGTCGAGCAGATCGTTGCCGCCCGCGTCGCCCGCGGACTCGCCACGGTCGTTGACACCCTTGGTCTCGAGCCCGAGCGGAGACGGTCCTGGCTGGCGGTCGCCCGCGCGGCTGGACTTCCCGCGGTCGCTGTCGTCTTCGATACACCCACCGAGCTGTGCAAGTCACGCAACGCCGAGCGAGACCGGCCCGTTCCGGCTGGAGTGCTCACCGGGCAGCTGAAGCGGACGCGGGAGGTCGTCGGCGAGGTGGCCGGCGAGGGGTGGGACCTGGTCAGCACGGTCTCGACCACGCCGGCCGTCCCGACTGCGCTCGACCAGCCGGGCCGCGTCGAGCAACCGCACCCGACCACCGTCGGTGATGTCGTGCTCCAGGTGTCGCGGTTTCCGTGGGGCGAGGATCCGACGGGATGGCTCAAGGACATCGCGCTGGCTGCCGATGCTGCCGGGTTCGCAGGACTCGCGCTGATGGACCATCTGATCCAGATCCCGCAGGTCGACCGGGCGTGGGAGCCGATCCCGGAGCCGTTCACCACGCTCGGGATGCTCGCCGGGCTGGACACCGATCTCCGTCTGGGCACGCTGTGCACGCCGGTCACGTTCCGGGCCGCCGGCATCATCGCGAAGACGGTCGCCACGCTCGACGTACTCACCAATGGCCGCGCGTTCGTCGGTCTCGGCGCGGGCTGGTTCGAGCGCGAGCACCAGGCCTTCGGGCTGCCGTTCCCCGCACCGAAGCAGCGGCTCGCCGACGTCGAGCAGGCGATCGAGACGATGCGGGCGCTGTGGGCCTCCGGCACCAAGGCGTACGCCGGCAGCCGGGTCAACCTCCCGGAGACGACCAGCTACCCGAGACCCGTCGGGCAACCGCAGATCATCGTCGGCGGCAACGGCGAGCGCAGCTTGAAGATCGCGGCGCAGCTCGCCGACGCCTGCAACCTGCCGACCTCAGCCGCGTTCGAGCAGAAGCTGGAGATCTTCGAGAGGCACCGCGGCGACCGGGAGGTCGCCGTCACCGTCCTCGATCTGCCCGTGGTCGGACACGACCGGGACGACACCTGGGAGCGGGTCGAGCGGCTTCGAGGACGCACTGCCGCGGCGTCGTACGCCAGGCAGCATCACGCGGCCACCGCGGTCGAGACGCGGGAGCGCTACGAACGGCTCTTCGACCGAGGTGTCAGCACCGTCTTCGTCGGGCTCGCCGACCTCAACGACGCCGAGGACGTGTACGCCCTGGCGCCGGTCACCGGACGCCGCTAGCGCTTCCGGTGCCGCGGGAACTCCACGACCTGTTGGAAGGTCGGCCGATTCTGCCAGTCGATCGGCGGCTGCCCGACGATGCCCAGCGCACGGTGGAAGATCGCGTCGTGGGCCGGCATCGTCTCGTTGGCAGCCTTTGACTCGGTCGAGGCAGTCCACGCAGCGACGTTGCTGGTGCCGTTCGCGGTCACCAGCGCCTGGTAGGTCTTCAGCAGCGCCGAGCTGATCGCCTTGCGACACGTCGCCGCGCCGCCGAGGCACTCCTGGGCCTGGAACGCAGCGCGCGGCCCGTCGGAGGGATGCTTCCCGAGCAGCTGCTGCAACGTGGTCATCAGGTAGCCCTCGTAGCCACCGTCGTACGCCGAGCCGAGATGCGCTCCGCCAGAGTTCGGGGTGTTCACCCATTGCATCGGCAGCACGCTGAAGCCCTGTGTCATTGCGCCACCGGTCGAACCGACGTTGGAGGTTCCGCCCGCTCCCAGGATCCGGCCATAGAGGGCTTCGATCAGGTTCGGGATCAGCTCGTCGCTGATGGCGATCGCCGACGCGTGCGCGTACTGCGTGTCGGTGGCCTTCGCCTTGCGACGGTGCGAGCCGTCGGCGGTCCACCCCTTCAGCTGGCTCAGCATCGACTTCACGGCGGCCGAGTGAGGGTGACCGTTGAGGAACTTCAGCAGCAGCGGCATCACGGCTGTGCCGTCGAGGTCCTCGGTCGCGGTGTTCTCCATTGCCTGCACGACCCGCGCCCGGGTCACCGAGTTGTGCGTGAGCTTGAGCTGGCGTTTGAGGTTGGTCACGAGCATCGTCGAGCGATAGGTCTGCCCGTAGGCGTAGTCGCCATCAGAGGCGAAGCCCTGAGCAGGCTTGTTGTTCCAGCTCACGAAGAACCCCTGCTTCGGGTTGGTCCCGTGCACGTGCTGGTTCTGGGTCAGGAACCCGCGCCACTCCGAGGTGCCGGTGCCCCAGGTCGGCAGCGCGGTGTCAACGTTGTTGCGCCGTACCGGATCGCGGCCGCTGGTGAAGTACCCGGTGTCGCGGTTGTCGACGTAGAACCAGTTGAACGTGTAGTCGACGCCGTTCGCCGCAGCCATCCACGACTTCACGTCGTGCACGGCCTTCGGCATCCCGAACTTCAGGAAGCCGACAACCGAGTCGATGTCGTGGTTGTACGTCGACCGCTGGTTGACGATCGCGACCGGTTTGCCGCGCACGGTCGTCCAGCCCTGCACCACTCCGTGTCGGGTCAGGTAGATCTGATGGTTCAAGGTGCCCGGCGTACCGATGCCACCAGGTTTGGGCAGAGCCGTCTCGGAGAACGTCTCGTGCGTCATCGCGACGCACTTGCCGTCGAAGACGTACGACGTGCCCTGTGCCGCCGGCGCACCGCCCGCCGGGTTGCAGATCTTCTCGACCCGCTGGTCGATGAGGTCGCTCTCTGCCGAGGTGGCCGACCACGCGTAGTCCTGGCCGCGTCCCAGCTCGACGAGACCGGTGCCCGGGAAGGACGCACCTTCCGCGGAGTAGCTGGGCGACTGGATCTCCAGCTCGGAGAGGATCTGCGGTGCGAAGTAGGAGACCTGTGGCCCGAACACCGCGACGGGATGTCCGGAGGCGGTGTGGCTGCCGTTGACGACGAGGGCGTTGCTCATGTCTTTCGGCATGGCCTTCAGCGACGTGATGATCTTCTTCGCTGTCGGGTTCGGCTTGACCGCTCCGCAGCTGTCGATGGTGTCGACCGGACCGCCCGTGATCGCCTTTCCGCTGTCCGGGATGGCGGTCAGACTCGGGTCGACCTTTCGCGTCGGCTTGTCGTAGGGAAAGACCTTGCCGGGAAGGGTCACCGGCGCCATCCGGTCGTCCTGATGGTCGAGATCACGGAACATCTTCAGGCCTCGCGTCGTGCCATACCTCTTGGTGAGATAGGAGCGGAGACCTGCGTCGGCGACCTCGAAGCCACCGCCCTTGCCGAAGATTCCGCCGATCAGGCCGGCGATCGCGACCACGTCCGAGTCGCTCCAGGGCTGTGGGGTGGTCAACGCGGCCGCGTAGTCGGCCGGCAACAGACCCAGGTTCACGGTCGTCGCCTGGACGTAGGCGTTCACGCCGGCGACGTAGTTGTCGATCATTGTCTTCGCGAGCCTGCCGGCCGCCCCGTTGTTCGCTGCCATCGCTGCGACCTGGGCGTCCGCCTGCGCCTTCGTGTACGGCGCAAGCAGCAGCTCGTCGTGGTCCATCTGCTCGAAGTCACAGGATCCGCCGAGGAACGACGCCAGCGTGCCCTCGCCGTAGTGGCGGAGCACGTCCATCAGGAACAGCCGGTCTTCGGCCTGGGCATACCCGGCGCCGAACGCGGCCGCCTGGTCGGTGTCGCCGTACACGTGCGGCACGTCGTTGCCGTCCCGGTAGATCGTGACGCCGGGCTCGGGGGTCTCGGTCTTCGTCACGTCGCCGGGCTTCACGCCGAACGACTCGTCGTCGAAGTAGCTGCCGAGCTTCGCGTTCGTCAGGCTGGGGTACCCGTAGAGCAGGTTGTTGTACTTCTTGAGCTGGTCGTCGCTGTTCGCAGGCCGCGTCTGGAGCAGCTCGAAGGCCGCCAGATCCGTCGCGTTGACCAGGCCGTTCTCGCCGGGCGGAAGGATGCTCATCGCCTGCCCGTCGGCGTAGTCGTGCACCCGGTAGCCGGGGCTGTCGGGCGACGCCGCCTGAGCGGACGGGAAGGTGGAGGCACTCGCCACCAGGCCAATGGAAGTGGCTGCAATAAGCAACCATCGGAAGCGAGCGTTCTTCTGCATCGACGAACTCCTGGGGTGAGTGACGCAACTGCCGTCGCAGGGCACAACGAGGGCCGGGCATCGTGGCTACGCACCGGTGGGAGGATGGCCGCATGGAAAGCTACGACCCGACTGCCGAGGTGGTGGAGATCTGCCGCGACCTGATCCGGATCGACACGACGAACTACGGCGACCAGGAAGGCCCGGGGGAGCGCAAGGCCGCCGAGCACGTCGCCACCCTGCTGGATGAGGTCGGCATCGAGTCCGAGCTCTTCGAGTCCGAGCCGGGTCGTACGTCGCTGATCGCACGTTGGGGCGGCGACCAGGGCGACCCGATCCTCGTCCACGGCCATCTGGACGTCGTACCCGCGAACGCCGACGACTGGAAGGTCGACCCGTTCAGCGGCGAGGTCGAGGACGGCCAGGTCTGGGGTCGCGGAGCCGTCGACATGAAGGACTTCGACGCAATGCTGCTCTCGTCCGTTCGAGCGAGGGCGCGCGCCGGCGTCGTACCCGACCGTCCGCTGGTGCTGTGCTTCACCGCTGACGAGGAGGCCGGCGGGGCGAAGGGCGCGGGCTACCTCGTCCAGCACCACCGGGAGCTGCTCGCGGACTGCACGATCGCCGTCGGCGAGGTCGGCGGCTTCAGTACGACGGTCCGCGGCCGCCGGGTCTACCTGATCGAGGCCGCCGAAAAGGGAATGGCCTGGATGCGGCTGACCGCGCGCGGCAACGCCGGACATGGCTCGATGGTCCATCCCGACAACGCCGTGACGAGCCTCGCAGCAGCCGTTGCCCGGATCGGCCAGCACCAGTGGCCGGTGCGACTCACCCCGACGATGCAGGTGTTGCTGGCTGCCGTCGCAGACCTGGCCGGGACCGAGGCGACCCCGGAGAACGCCGAGTCGCTGATCGAGGAGTTCGGCCCGGCGGCCCGGATGCTGGGCGCAGTCATCCGGAACACCACGAACCCGACGATGCTCAACGCCGGTTACAAGGTCAACGTCGTCCCGGGTGACGCGTCCGCGCACATCGACGGCCGGTTCCTGCCGGGCTACGAGGACGAGTTCCTGAAGACGCTCAGCGAGCTCGCCGGGCCAGGCATCGAGATCGAGCACCTGACCAAGATGGGTGGCCTCGAGACGTCGTACGACGGACCGATCGCGGAGGCGATGACCGCATCGATTCTCGAGGAGGATCCGGGGGCGATCGTTGCGCCGTACCTGATGAGCGGCGGCACCGACGCGAAGTGGTGGGACCAGCTCGGCATCCGGGCCTTCGGGTTCGCCCCGCTCCGGCTCCCCGCCGACCTGGACTTCACCGCGCTCTTCCACGGTGTCGACGAGCGCGTCCCGGTCGATGCCCTCGAGTTCGGTGCCCGCGTCTTCGACAACTTCCTCGGCAAACTGTGATTCCGCCGACCCGTCAGAACTTCACGGTCACATCGCCCTCACCCGTCAGGACTTCACGAGAGGCAGATGATGTTCTGACGGGTCAGGGTTGTTGCAGCGTGAACTTCTGACGGGTCGGCGAGCTAGTAGTAGTCGTAGAACATCGACCGCTGGCGGATGATCTTGCGGCGGAGGATCACCCGACGGGTGCCGTCGGCGGAGAGGCGGAGGCGGTCGAGCTCCCAGCCCTCACGCTCGATGCGTTCGACGAGCATCCGGGTCACGGCGTTGCGGGAGAGCTCCCGGCTGATCACCATCTGGTCGAACTCGTACTCCACCCCGGCGCGCAGTGCCCTTCTGACGGGCGCTGTCATCCGGAAACCGGGAGGACGGCTCAAGACTCGGCTCCTGACACGTCGTCGAGGGCATCGATGATCTCTTGGGGGAGCTCGCACTCCTCGACCAGCAGCGAGGCGCGCAGCTGGGCCGCCGTACGGGCTCCGATGATGGGCGCCGTCACCCCCGGCCTGTCGCGGACCCACGACAGTGCCACCTCCAGCGGCGACCAACCGAGTCCGTCGGCGGCCCGTGCCACCGCTTCGACGATCCGCGCAGTGCCCTCGTTGAGATGGTGGCCGACGAAGTTCGCGAAGTGTGGCGATGCTGCCCGGGAGTCCGCCGGGGTGCCGGTGCGGTACTTGCCCGTGAGCACGCCACGACCCAGCGGGGACCATGGAAGTACGCCGAGGCCCATCGCCTGTGCGGCCGGAATCACCTCGGCCTCTGCGCCCCGACTGAGCAGGGAGTACTCGACCTGGTTGGATGCGAGAGTGGCCCGACCCGGAGCACACCGCTGCCAGGTCGCCGCCTGCGCGGACTGCCAGCCGGTGTAGTTGGAGACCCCGACATAGGACACCCGTCCGGAGGCGACCGCATGGTCGAGAGCAGTCAGCGTCTCCTCGAGCGGCACGTCATCGACCCAGGTGTGCACCTGCCACAGATCGATGTGGTCGACGCCCAGTCGCTTCAGCGAGGCGTCGAGGGAGTTCAGCAGGAAGCCGCGGGAGGCGTTCGTCTCGCGCTCACCACGCAGCCGGCTGATGCCGGCCTTGGTCGCGAGCACGACATCCTCGCGAGGGACGACGTCACCGAGGAGCTGGCCCAGCAACCGCTCCGAGTCGCCGTCGCCATAGCCGGCAGCGGTGTCGATCAGGTTGCCGCCGGCCTCGATGAAGGAGACGAGCTGGTCACGCGCCTCGTGCTCGTCCGTGTCGCGTCCCCACGTGAGCGTGCCCAGCCCGAGGCGCGAGACCTTGAGACCGGTGTTGCCGAGGGACCGCTGTTGCATGGCCCAACGCTATCCAGCGACCCGCACTCAAGGCGTACCGGCTCGCCGTCAGGTATTCGTCAGGTCTGGTGCGTAGTGTGTGCCGCGGCCGGTGACCGGCCCGTGCTGGACGAATGCCAGTGTTGACCAGTGAAAGGGTCGCCTCACGATGAACTACCTCGACGCCGTCATCCTCGGCATCGTGGAGGGGCTCACCGAGTTCCTTCCCGTCTCCAGCACCGGTCACCTCACGATCGTGGAGAAGATCCTCGGGCTGAACCCGTCCCACAAGGACGTCACCGGCTTCACCGCGGTCATCCAGATGGGCGCGATCGTCGCGGTCATCGTCTATTTCTGGGGCGACATCTGGCGGATCGCCTCGGCCTGGTGCAAGGGCCTCGTCAAGCCGGAGTACCGCGGCACCTTCGACCACCGGATGGGCTGGTACGTGATCGTCGGCTCCATCCCGATCGGGATCGTGGGCCTGGCGTTCAAGGACGTCATCAAGAACGACCTCCGGTCGCTGTGGGTCGTCGCTGTCGCGCTGATCGTGTGGAGCGCGGTGATGCTGTACGCCGAGCAGCGCGGCCGCCAGTCCCGCACGGAGGAGCAGCTCGGTCTCAAGGACGCCATCATGGTCGGCCTCGTCCAGTGTGTTGCCCTGGTGCCGGGTGTCTCCCGATCCGGTGCAACCATCTCGATGGGCCTGCTGCGCGGCCTCGACCGCGTCGCCGCGACCCGGCTGTCCTTCTTCCTCTCGATCCCGGCCCTGCTGGCGGCCGGCCTCTTCGAGATGAAGGACGCGCTCGGCGGAAGCATCTCGGTCGGCCAGACCCTCGTCGGCACCGTGGTCAGCTTCATCGTCGCGTACGCCGCGATCGCCTGGCTGCTCAAGTTCGTTGCCCACCACAGCATCGGGGCGTTCGTGCCCTACCGGGTGCTGCTCGGGCTCGTCCTGGTCGGGTTGCTCGCGACCAGTGTGATGTCTGCGACCTAGAGCCAGCCGGAGCGCTTGCTGATGATGAAGATCGCGAGTGAGCTCGCGAGCATCAACAGGATCGACATCGGGTAGCCGAGCATCCAGTTCAGCTCGGGCATGTGCGTGAAGTTCATCCCGTAGATGCCGGCCACCAGGGTCGGTGCGGCGATCAGGCCGACCGCAGCCGAGATCTTG
Source organism: Marmoricola sp. (assembly GCA_025965195.1). Taxonomy (GTDB): domain Bacteria; phylum Actinomycetota; class Actinomycetes; order Propionibacteriales; family Nocardioidaceae; genus Marmoricola. The sequence goes on along the minus strand of JAOPXK010000044.1, from coordinate 54,315 downwards.
CGCATGTCGTCGTTCTGCTGGATCGAGATCTGCGCCAGGTGGGCCTCGAAAGCCGTCGAGAGCAGCAGGTCGAGCCCATCGGCGATCTCCGCGACCTTCGCGAGGTGGTCACCGACATCACGGAAGTACGGACCCGCTTCGGGATCGATGCCCGGCACGGTACCGGTCGCGAACCGGCTGATCGGCTCCCTGAGCGGGAGGACGGCTCGACGTACCTCCGCGAGCTCGCGTTTCAAGACATAGATCCGGGCCGCGTCGTTGGTACGCACCGCGGAGAAGACCGACGCCTCCACCTCGTCCACGTCCTCGGTGAGGTCCTCGCCGACCTCTTCGTAGCGGTCGACGACCTGGTCACAGATCGCGTAGACGACGGCCGACGGCCCGTGCATCAACACGTTCTCCATCTTCTCCAGCTCGAGCCTGGCCTCGTGGAGGCCGGCGCCGGAACCGTGCCGGACACTGATCACGAACTTCTCGCCGACGAAGAGGTTGATCTCACCGGTCTCGACGGCATCCTCCTCATCGACGTACCAGAGCGTCTTGAGGGCCATGAAGAGTGAGTCGTCGTACCGCTCGAGCTTGGGACGCTGGTGCGCACTCAGTGCATCCTCGACCGCCAGCGGGTGCAGGTCGTAGAGGTCAGCGACCGCTTCGAGCTCATCCGGCTCGGGCTCGAAGAGACCGACCCAGACGAAGTCGCCCGGGCCCGTGGCCAGGGTTCGTACGCCGGCCAGGTCATCGGTGGGCAGACCGCAGTCGACCCGACGGCCGTTGCGATACAGGGCGTTGTCGACAATCACGTGCTCAGGCTACGCATTGCGATGATCGCTGGGGGAGACACACTCAACGCATCCGCCCGGCATGCGTAGGCTCGCGCGCATGGCAACAGTCATCCTGGCCCGGCACGGTCGCACCCAGGCGAACGCGACCGGCGTACTCGCAGGGCGCACCAAGGGAGTCCACCTCGACGAGACCGGCATCGCGCAGGCGAAGGCGGCGGCCGAGCGACTGACCGGACTGGACCTCGCCGCGGCCGTCACGAGCCCGCTGGAACGATGCCGCGAGACCGCGAAGATCCTGCTGGCGGAGTCCACGACGAAGCTGCAGACCGACCGGGGGCTCAACGAGTGCGACTACGGCGACTGGGCCGGGCAGCAGCTGCAGCACCTCGTCAAGGACAAGCTCTGGAAGAACGTCCAGACGAACCCGGCCGGCACCCGCTTTCCGGGCGGCGAGTCGATGGCCGAGATGGCAGCACGCGCCGTTGCGGCCGTCCGGGACTGGGACGCCGGCGTCGACGCGGAGGTCGGGCCCGAGGCCGTCTGGCTGGCCGTCTCCCATGGCGACATCATCAAGTCGGTCCTCGCCGACGCACTCGGGATGCACCTCGACCTCTTCCAGCGGATCGTTGTCGAGCCGGCCTCGCTGTCGGTGATCCGCTACACCTCTCGCCGCACCTTCGTGGTGATGATGAACTCGCACTCCGGCAACCTCGCGCACCTGGCGACCCCACGCAGGCAGGGCCGTCGCCGCAAGCCAGTGCACGACGGTGACGCCGTCATCGGGGGCGATGCCGGCCCGGCCCCGGTCACACCGGCGACACCCACCGCATAGGCTCGGAGCATGGCGCCCGTCGTGCACAGTTTCGACCCTCCCGAGCGTTTCGTCGCCGGGACCGTCGGCCCGCCCGGAGGCCGGACGTTCTTCCTTCAGGCACGCAGCGGCCCGCGCGTCACGAGCGTGGCGCTGGAGAAGCAGCAGGTCCAGATCCTGGGCGAACGGATCGATGAGCTCCTCGACGAGCTGATCGCGTCGGGGGACTCCCAGAGCACGGTTCCCGCGGTCACGCCGGTCGGCCTGTCCGACGTCGATCCGCTCGAGCAGCCGATCGTCGAAGAGTTCCGGGCGGGCACGATCACGCTCTCGTGGGACGCCGAGGACGAGCGCGTGGTCGTCGAGATCTTTCCGGTCACCGAAGCGAACGTGGCGATCGAGTCCGACGAGGAGGGCCTGCTCGCCCTTCCGATCGACGAGCCCGATCCGGAGGAGGTCCTGCTCGTCCGGTTGCCCGCCGGTCTGGCCCGGTCGTTCTGCGAGCGCGCCGCCGCGGTGGTCTCCTCGGGCCGGCCGTCGTGCCAGTTCTGTGGTGGTCCGATCGATCCGGATGGGCATCTGTGTCCGCGCGCCAACGGATTCCGGCGTACACCGAGATGACGCAGGGGTGAGCCGGGCAGTCCTGGCCGAGGGGCCGATCGAGCTCCTCGGCAGGATCATGCCGGCGTCCAACCACACCTACCTGTGCAACGTCGGCTCCGGCGACGACGCCGTCCAGGCGGTCTACAAGCCTGTGTCGGGGGAGCGGCCGCTCTGGGACTTCCCGGACGGTTCGCTGGCCGGCCGGGAGTACGCCGCGTGGCTGATCTCCTCGGAGATGGACTGGAACGTCGTCCCCCTGACGCTGTTGCGCGAAGGTCCTGCCGGGCCCGGCATGGTCCAGCTCTGGCAGGAGCCGTCCGCTGATGCCTCGCCGGTCGACGTGGTGCCGGGACGGTCGGTACCGGCGGGTTTCCTGCACGTGCTCGACGCGCACGACAACCACGACCGGCCGGTGTCGCTGATCCACGAGGACTCCGCGCCGCTGCGACGGATGGCTGTCTTCGACGTCCTCGTCAACAACACCGACCGCAAAGGTGGCCACGTGCTCGCGATGGAGGACGGGCACCGGTACGGCGTCGACCACGGGATCTGCTTCCACGAGGACGACAAGCTCCGCACGGTGTTGTGGGGCTGGGCCGGTCTGCCCCTGAACAACGAGGAGACCTCCGGTGTCGCTGCTGTCCGGGCCGGTCTCAAGGGCGCGCTGGGTGACGAGCTCGCCGTACTGCTGTCGACCGTCGAGCTCCGGGCGCTCAAGCGTCGCTGCGACCGGCTGCTCCACGCCGCGTCGTTCCCGGTGCCCGAGGACGGCTGGCCGTCCATCCCGTGGCCCCCGTTCTGAAAGTCGTCCGGACCTGTTCAGTAGGCTGCGCTCATGCGCGCATGGACCTCTCCCGTCGTCCCTGCCCCCAGTAGGCGTGGGAGCGTGGGTGGGAGTATCGGTGGGACCGTCCGCGGACCCGAGGTACGCCTGCACAACTCGGGGTCCGGCACCGTCGAGGAGGTCACGCCTGTTGCTGGTGGTGCGGCCCGGATGTACGTCTGCGGGATCACCCCGTACGACGCGACCCACATGGGTCATGCCGCGACCTATGTCGCCTTCGACCTGCTGAACCGGGCCTGGCGATCGGCTGGCCACGACGTCCGCTACGTGCAGAACGTCACCGACGTCGACGACCCGCTGCTGGAGCGTGCGAACGCGACCGGAGAGGACTGGGTCGCCCTCGCCGAGCGCGAGACACAGCTGTTCCGGGACGACATGGAAGCCCTGCGCGTACTGGCCCCTGACAACTACGTCGGCGCGGTCGAGGCGATCCCGCTCGTCGTCGAGATGGTCGAGCGGCTCAAGCAGACCGGCAGTGTGTACGACGTCGACGGTGACCTCTACTTCTCGGTGCACAGCGACCCGTCGTTCGGTGGCGTGTCCGGCTGGGACCGCGACCAGATGATGGCGATCTTCGCCGACCGCGGGGGAGACCCCGATCGTCCCGGCAAGAAGGACCCGCTCGACTGCCTGCTCTGGCAGGGCGAGCGGCCCGGCGAGCCGGCCTGGGACACCTCGCTCGGGCGCGGCCGCCCCGGCTGGCACATTGAGTGCTCCTCGATTGCGCGCGAGCACCTCGGCCGGGCCATCGACGTACAAGGTGGCGGCAGCGACCTGGTCTTCCCTCATCACGAGATGAGCGCCTCCGAAGCTCAGGTCGCCGATCCCGCAGGGCCGTTCGCACGGGCCTACGTGCATGCCGGGATGGTTGCCCTCGACGGCGAGAAGATGTCGAAGTCCAAGGGCAATCTCGTGCTCGTCTCCAAGCTCCGCCTTGCCGGCACCGACCCGATGGCGATCCGGCTGGCCCTGCTCGGACATCACTACCGCAGCGACTGGGAGTGGTTCGACTCCGATCTCATCGAGGCGACAGCGCTGCTCGCATCAATCCGTGAGGCAGTTGCGCGTCCGACCGGTGCGCCAACCTCCGGCACCGTGACCGACGTACTCGCTGATCTGGCCAACGACCTCGACGCCCCGTCCGCCGTCCGCCGCATCCAGCAGTGGGCCGGCACGACCAACGACGGCGACACCGCTGAGGCCGGAGCCGGGGCCGTGATTCGGGTCCTGGCGGACGCGGCTCTGGGCATCAGGCTCTGATCTCGACCTGATCTCGACAAGCTCGATCACCGGCCGGGTCACCCGGCGGAGCCACCGCTGCCCGGGTTCTCCCGCCGCTTGAGGTAGCGCTCGAACTCCTTTGCGATCGCGTCGCCGCTCGCCTCCGGGAGCTCGGCGGTGTCCTGGTTCTCCTCGAGGCTGCGGACGTACTCCGCGATGTCCTCGTCCTCCTCGGCAAGCTCCTCGACACCGCGCTCCCAGGCCCGGCTCTCCTCCGGGAGGTCGCCCAGCGGGATGCTGAGCTCGAGCAGGTCCTCGATCTCGCCGATCAGCGCCAGCGTCGCCTTCGGGCACGGCGGCTGGGGCAGGTAGTGGGGAACGGCGGCCCAGAACGAGACACCCGGGATGTCCAGCCGGGTGCAGGCGTCCTGGAAGACCCCGACGATCCCGGTCGGACCTTCGTACGTCGAGGGCTCCAGCTTCAGCCGGTCCTCGAGATCGAGCTCGGTCGCCGTACCGCTGACCTGGATGGGCCGGGTGTGCGGTGTCTCGGCCAGCAGCGCCCCCAGCGTCACGACCAGGTTCACCCCGAAGTCGTCGGCAGCGGCGAGCAGCTCGGCGCAGAACTGACGCCAGCGCATGTTCGGTTCGATCCCGCGCAGGAGCAGCACGTCGCGGTGCGAGCCGGGCGGTCGGGCCACGTAGATCTGGGTCGACGGCCACGTCAGCGTGCGCATGCCGTCCTCGCCGGTGCCGATCAGCGGGCGGTTCATCTGGAAGTCGTAGAACTCCTCCGGGTCGATCGCAGCGACGACTCGCGCACCCCACACGTCGATGAGGTGGTCGATCACCCCGGTGGCAGCAGCGGCAGCGTCATTCCAGCCTTCGAAGGCGCTGATCATCACCGGGTTCACCAGGTCTGTTGCATCGTCGATCTCGATCACCCACCAACACTATCCACGCACGCACGTGTCACCATGCGGAAACGGGCTCGGTGAGCGGGTGTCGCTGCCTAGTCTGGTTGTCCACACCTTCCGTTAGGAACGCATTTGTCTGATCGCCCTGCTCTGGTCCGCCCGGATGCATCCGAGGAGCTCGCGGCACTGCTGCGCGAGCGGATCCTGGTGCTCGACGGCGCGATGGGCACGATGATCCAGGCCCACCAGCTCGATGAGGCCGGGTTCCGCGGCGAGCGGTTCGCGGACTGGGGACAAGACGTCAAGGGCAACAGCGACCTGCTGAGCCTGAGCCAGCCCGACATCATCCGGGCGATCCACCGCGAGTACCTCGACGGCGGTGCCGACTTCGTCGCCACCAACACCTTCAGCGCCCAGAAGATCTCCCAGGCCGACTACGGCATGGAAGAGCTCAGCTATGAGATGAACTACGAGTCGGCGCGGCTTGCGCGCGAGGCTGCGGACGCCGTCACCGCGCAGACCCCCGACCGGCCGCGGTACGTCGCCGGTGGCCTGGGACCGACCAACCGGACCGCCTCGATCTCCCCGGACGTCAACGACCCGGGCAAGCGCAACATCAGCTACGACCAGCTCGTCGAGGCCTATCTCGAGCAGGCCGCGGGACTCGTCGACGGCGGGGCGGACCTGCTGCTGGTCGAGACGATCTTCGACACGCTCAACGCCAAGGCCGCGATCTTCGCCCTCGAGACGCTCTTCGAGCAGCGTGAGCGTCGCTGGCCGGTGATCATCTCCGGCACCATCACCGACGCGTCCGGGCGGACCCTCTCCGGCCAGGTGACCGAGGCGTTCTGGAACTCCGTCCGGCATGCCCGGCCGCTCGCGATCGGCCTCAACTGTGCCCTGGGCGCGGCGGAGATCCGTCCCTACCTGGCCGAGCTGTCCCGCATCGCCGACACCTTCGTCTCCTGCTATCCGAACGCCGGCCTGCCCAACGCGTTCGGCGAGTACGACGAGACGCCCGACCAGATGGCCGCCGTACTCCAGGAGTTCACCACCGCCGGACTGATCAACCTCGTCGGCGGCTGCTGCGGCACAACACCCGACCACATCAGCCGGATCGCGAGGATCGTCGAGGGCGAGAAGCCACGCGACGTCCCGGTGATCGCTCCGGCGATGCGGCTGGCCGGCCTCGAACCGGTCACGATCGACGACGACTCGCTGTTCGTCAACGTCGGCGAGCGGACCAACATCACCGGGTCGGCGAAGTTCCGCAACCTGATCAAGGCAGGCGACTTCGACGCCGCCCTCACGGTCGCGCTCCAGCAGGTCGAGAGCGGCGCCCAGATCATCGACGTCAACATGGACGAAGGCATGATCGACGGCGTCGCCGCGATGGACCGCTTCCTCAAGCTGATCGCCGGCGAGCCCGACATCAGCCGGGTCCCTGTGATGGTCGACTCCTCGAAGTTCGAGATCATCGAGGCCGGCCTGAAGTGCATCCAGGGCAAGCCGATCGTCAACTCGATCTCCATGAAGGAGGGTGAGGAGAAGTTCCGCGAGCACGCCCGGCTGTGCCGCAAGTACGGCGCGGCCGTCGTCGTGATGGCGTTCGACGAGGAGGGCCAGGCAGCCGACCTCGAGAGCCGCAAGCGGATCTGTGAGCGTGCCTACCGGATCCTCGTCGACGAGGTGAACTTCCCGGCCGAGGACATCATCTTCGACCCGAACTGCTTCGCGCTCGCGACCGGCATCGAGGAGCACGCCAACTACGGCGTCGACTTCATCGAGGCCACCCGCTGGATCAAGCAGAACCTTCCCGGTGCGCTGGTCTCCGGCGGTATCTCCAACGTGTCCTTCTCCTTCCGCGGCAACAACCTGGTCCGCGAAGCGATCCACGCGGTGTTCCTCTACCACGCGATCCAGGCCGGGTTGACGATGGGAATCGTCAACGCGGGCGCCCTGGTGCCGTACGACGACATCGATCCCGAGCTGCGTGACCGGATCGAGGACGTGGTGCTCAACCGCCGCGAGGACGCGGCCGAACGACTGCTCGAGATCGCCGAGAAGTACCGCCGCACCGACGCAGTCGAGGAGAAGGCAGCCGCCGAGTGGCGGTCGCTGCCGGTCGGCGAGCGGATCACGCACGCGCTGGTCAAGGGCATGGACGCCGACATCGAGGCCGACACCGAGGAGATCCGCAAGGAGATCGCGGCGCGGGGCGGCCGGCCCATCGAGGTGATCGAGGGTCCACTGATGGCCGGCATGAACGTCGTCGGCGACCTCTTCGGTGCCGGCAAGATGTTCCTGCCGCAGGTGGTCAAGAGTGCCCGGGTGATGAAGAAGGCAGTGGCCTACCTGCTCCCGTACATCGAGGCCGAGAAGCAGCCGGGCGACGTGGAGACCAAGAACGGCACGATTGTGATGGCCACGGTGAAGGGCGACGTCCACGACATCGGCAAGAACATCGTCGGCGTCGTGCTGCAGTGCAACAACTACGAGGTGATCGACCTCGGTGTGATGGTGCCCGCCCAGAAGATCCTCGACAAGGCCAAGGAGGTCGACGCCGACCTGATCGGCCTGTCCGGCCTGATCACGCCGTCCCTCGACGAGATGGTGCCCTTCGCCTCGGAGATGGAGCGCCAGGGCTTCACGATTCCGCTGCTGATCGGCGGAGCGACGACCTCTCGCGCTCACACCGCGGTCAAGGTGACGCCGCGCTACAAGGGCCCGGTCCTCTGGGTGAAGGATGCGTCGCGTTCGGTTCCGGTCGCCGCTGCGCTCCTCGACGCCCGCCAGCGTCCGAAGCTGCTCGCCGACACCGAGGCCGACTACCAGTCGCTGCGCGAGCGCCATGCGTCCAAGCACGACCGGCCGATGCTCTCGCTGGAGGCCGCCCGGGCGAACCGGACGCCGATCGACTGGGACGGCTACGCCCCGCCCGTGCCTGCACTGCTCGCCGACGGCCAGAACGTGCACGTCTTCGCGGACTACGACATCGCCGAGCTGCGCGATTACATCGACTGGCAGCCGTTCTTCAACGCCTGGGAGATGAAGGGCAAGTTCCCCGACATCCTCAACAACCCGGCATCGGGTGAGACCGCCCGCAAGCTGTACGACGACGCCCAGGTGATGCTCGACCAGATCATCGAGGAGAAGTGGCTCACCGCCAACGGCGTGATCGGGTTCTTCCCGGCCAACGCGGTCGGCGACGACATCATCGTCTACACCGACGAGTCCAGGACCGCCGTCCGCTCCACGCTGCACAACCTGCGCCAGCAGGGCGAGCACCGCGACGGCATCCCGAACCGCTCGCTCGGCGACTTCATCGCCCCGAAGGACACCGGGCTCGCCGACCATGTCGGCGCGTTCGCCGTGACGGCCGGGCTCGGTAGCCAGGACCGGATCGTGGAGTTCAAGAAGGAGCTCGACGACTACTCCGCGATCCTGCTCGAGTCGCTTGCCGACCGGCTCGCCGAGGCGTTCGCCGAGCGGATGCACCAGCGGGTCCGCAAGGAGCTCTGGGGCTACCTGCCCGACGAGACCCTCGACAACGAGGCGCTGATCGGCGAGAAGTACGTCGGCATCCGTCCCGCGCCCGGCTACCCGGCGTGCCCCGAGCACACCGAGAAGCTGCAGCTCTGGGAGCTGCTGGACGCCGAGAAGAACACCGGGATCGAGCTGACCGAGTCGATGGCCATGTGGCCCGGCGCCTCGGTCAGCGGCTGGTACTTCTCGCACCCTCAGTCGCAGTACTTCGTCGTCGGCCGGGTCGCACCCGACCAGGTCGCCGACTACGCCCAGCGCAAGGGCTGGAGCCTGAAGGAAGCCGAGCGCTGGCTCTCCTCCAACCTGGGCTACGACCCGGAAGATTGATGGAGCTGACTGACAGATCGATCTCGGCAGTCCTCTGGGACATGGACGGCACCCTGGTCGACACCGAGCCCTACTGGATCGAGTCGGAGTACGCCCTCATCGAGTCCTACGGCGGGAGCTGGTCCGACGAGCATGCCCTCAAGCTGGTCGGCAACGACCTGATCGACTCGGCCCGCTACATCCGCGAGCATGCCGGCATCGACGTCGAGCCTGCCGATATCGTGGAGCAGCTGCTCGACCGGGTCGTCGTCCGGATGGGGGACCGGGTGCCCTGGACCGCCGGTTCGCTCGAGCTCCTCGCCGATCTCCGGACCCATGGCGTGCCGTGTGCCCTGGTGACGATGTCCTACCGGCGCTTCGTCTCGCCAGCCCTTGAAGCGCTCCCACCGGGCACGTTCTCGGCGGTCGTGACCGGTGACGCGGTCAGCCAGGGCAAGCCGCATCCCGAGCCCTACCTGAAGGCGGCCCGGATGCTCGGAGTCGATCCAGCGGACTGTGTGGCGATCGAGGACTCCAACACCGGTGCCCGGTCGGCGGAGTCCGCCGGATGCGTGGTGCTCTGCGTGCCGAACCATGTGCCGATCCTCGACGGCGAGCGCCGGGTGTTCGTGGAGTCCCTCGCCGGGGTCACGACGGAAGCTCTGGAGGCGTTCCACCGAACGCTGGGCAGAACTCCTTGAACGAGCACCACTCGCAGAGCTTGCTGGGACTCGGTTGCCACTCGCCGGTCTCGCGGGCCGTCTCGATCGCGGTCCACAGCGCCTTGACCAGCCGCTCGGTCGCAAGCAGGTCCGCCTCGTCGGGCGAGTAGCTGACCATCTCGCCGTTGCCGAGGTAGATCAGCCGGAGGACGGCGGGGATCACGCCGCGGGTGCGCCAGATCACCAGCGCATAGAACCGCATCTGGAACAGTGCCTTCGACTCCCAGCCCTCGCCGGGTGACCGGCCGGTCTTGTAGTCGACGACGCGGATCGCGCCGTTGGGCGCCACGTCGATGCGGTCGACGATGCCGCGGAGCAACAGCCTGGTGTCGAGCAGGGTCTCGACGTACAGCTCACGCTCGGCGGGCTCGAGCTGCCGGGGGTCCTCGAGAGTGAAGTAGCGCCGCAGCACCTCGCGGCAGGACGCGAGCCACTCCGCGATCTCCAGGCCGGTGCTCTGCCCGTCGGCGGTGCTGAACATGGTCGCGGCAAGTGGTTCCTCGGCGAGCACGTGCTCCCAGGCGCCCTGGACCAGCTCCTCGGCGTGCTCGGGAGTGCGGTCGGCCGCGGGCAGGTCGAAGAGGTCCTCGAGCACCTTGTGCACGACGGTCCCGCGCACCGCATCGGGGGATGGTCGCTCGGGCAGCTTGTCGATGGTGCGGAGCCGGTAGAGCAGCGGGCAGGTCTTGAAGTCGCCGGCTCGGCTGGGGGAGAGGGAGCCCAACACCTGGTCCCCGTCAACGGGAGTCCCGACGCGGGCGCGCGCTGGTGCCGACTCGGTCATGGCGTCACCCTAGGCGAGGCCACCGACACGGGCCGACGGCCCGGAACCGCGTCGCGCTAGCGTTGGCCTGTGGACGAGCAGAGACCAGATGCCCCCGTGCACCCGCCCGGGAGTCTCCGGATCGGGTCCATCGGCGGGATCGACGTGCTCGTCCGGTCCTCGTGGCTGCTCATCGCGGTGCTGATCGCGATCGTCCTCGCCCCACGGGTGGAGGTCGTGCAGCCGGGCCTCGGCGCGCTGAAGTACGTCGCCGGGCTGGCCTTCGCGGTGCTCCTCTACATGTCGGTGCTGCTCCACGAGATGTCGCATGCGCTGATGGCCAAGCACTTCGGCCTGCCGGTTCGCTCGATCAGCCTGCACTTCCTCGGTGGGATGACGGAGATCGAGGGGGAGCCGGCAACCCCCGGTGAGGAGTTCAAGATTGCCGTGGTCGGGCCGCTGACCTCGATCGCCGTCGGTCTGGCCGCGCTCGCAGTGGCGCTGTTCGTCAACGATGGACTGCTCGGGATGGCGGTCGAGGGACTGGCGGGGGCGAATCTGGTCGTCGGCGTACTCAACCTGATCCCCGGTCTTCCGCTCGACGGGGGCCGGGTGCTGCGCGCGATCGTCTGGCGCGGCACCAACAACATGCACAGCGGCACGATCGTCGCCGCCTGGGGCGGACGCGTCACGGCCGTCGTCGCGCTCTGCTACCCGCTGATCGAGCGTGAGTTCTTCAACACACCGCCCGATGTCGTCGACTATCTGCTCGCCTGTGTGCTCGCCGCGTTCCTCTGGGGCGGGGCGACCGCCTCCATCGTCAGCGCCAAGGCGCGCCGGCGGCTTCCCGCGCTGATGGCCCGCCCGCTCGCGCGTCGCGTGGTCGCCGTGCCCGAGGGCACCTCCGTCGCCGAGGCCGTACGCCTCGCCCGCGAAGCAGGTGCCGGCGCGATCGTGACGCACTCCCACGACAACGAGATCAACGGCGTCGTCAGCGAGGCCGCGCTGCTCAGCACCCCGGAAGACCGGCGGCCCTGGGTCCCGGTCGTGTCGATCGCCCGGACCATGGAGGACGGGTTGACCCTTCCTGCCGACATTGCCGGCGAGGAGCTGATCCGCGCGATCGGCCGTACGCCGGCCGAGGAATATGTCCTGGTCGAGAGCGATGGCACTCTGTTCGGCGTACTGACCACGCTCGACGTCGATCGAGCCTTCCAAGCAGGAGCTCACCAGTGACCCAGACCCCTTCCGGCAGCGTCGACTCGCTCGACGGGAGCCGCTGGTCCGGCGTCCACCGCGGGCCGCTTGCCGAGGGCGAGTGGGTGCGGCTGACCGATGCCAAGGGCCGACGTCACAACATCTGCCTCGAGGCCGGCAAGTCGTTCCACACCAACCGCGGCGGTATCGAGCACGACGAGCTGATCGGCCGCGAAGAGGGTTTCTCGATCACGTCGACGTCCGGCGGCGAGTACCTCGTCTTCCGGCCGCTGCTCAGCGAGTTCGTGGTCTCGATGCCGCGAGGCGCTGCCGTCGTCTACCCGAAGGACGCCGCGCAGATCGTCGCGATGGCCGACATCTTTCCGGGTGCACGGGTGGTGGAAGCAGGGGCCGGCTCCGGTGCCCTCACCTGTTCGCTGCTCAGGGCGGTCGGTCCGACCGGCCGGGTGTCGTCCTACGAGCGCCGCGAGGAGTTCGCCGATGTCGCGCGCCGCAACGTCACGCAGTTCTTCGGCGGCGACCACCCGGCGTGGCAGCTGACCATCGGCGACCTGGTCCACGAGCTGCCGAAGGGCGAGGAACCCGGTTCTGTCGACCGGATCGTGCTCGACATGCTCGCGCCGTGGGAGTGCATCGACGTCGCCGCTGACGCCCTCACCGCGGGCGGGATCGTGATCTCCTACGTGGCCACCACCTCCCAGCTCGGCAAGGTGTGCGAGACGCTCCGCGCCCACGGGGAGTTCACCGAGCCGCAGCCCTGGGAGACCCTCGTCCGCGACTGGCACGTGGAGGGCCTGGCGATCCGGCCGGGCCACAAGATGAACGGACACACGGGATTCCTCGTCACCTCTCGACGGATGGCTCCTGGGAACGCTGCCCCGCGCAAGAAGCGGCGTCCTGCCCCCGGTGCGTACGGCGTCGACTACAGCGGTCCGCGACCCGTTGATCTGCCTCCCGAGTCCTTCGCCGAAACACTGGACTCCTGACGGGTCCGAACTGTGACCGACACGGAGTGGATAACCCCTTCTGAAATCTGCACGCGCAGGTAGGTTGGCAGTCAGAGGGAAAGCCACCGGAGGTGATGTGCGATGCCATCGTCAGATGCAGAACACGCGCAGTTGATGAGCCAGGTCTCGGACCTCGAGGCCGAGATTCGCGAGTTGCGCCATCGCCTCACCGAGTCGCCGATCGGATCCCGCGGCATCGAGCAGCGGCTGATCGACACCCAGCGCTCCCTCTCCGCCGTCACCTCGCAGAACGAACGCCTGGCCCAGACCCTGCGTGAGGCACGCGAGCAGATCATCACCCTGAAGGAAGAGGTCGACCGGCTGGCCCAGCCACCGACCGGGTTCGGCACCTTCCTCTCGCGCAACGACGACGACTCCATCGACGTCTTCACCGGTGGCCGCAAGCTGCGGGTCAACGTCAGCCCCACGGTTGACCTCGACCACCTCTTCCGTGGCCAGGAGGTCATGCTCAACGAGGCTCTCAACGTGGTCGCCGCGCTCGAGTACGAAACCGTCGGCGAGGTCGTGATGTTCAAGGAGCTGCTCGCCGACAGCGAGCGCGTCCTGGTCCTGGCGAACGCCGACGAGGAGCGCGTCGTACGTCTCGCCGAGCCGTTGCGCGGGTTGACGCTGCGCGCCGGAGACTCGCTGCTGCTCGACTCCCGCGCGGGCTATGTCTACGAGAAGGTGCCGAAGTCCGAGGTCGAGGAGCTCGTCCTTGAAGAGGTTCCCGACATCGACTACTCCGCCATCGGCGGTCTGATCAGCCAGATCGAGCAGATCCGCGACGCCGTGGAACTGCCCTACCTGCATCCGGAGCTGTTCCTCGAGCACGAGCTGAAGCCGCCGAAGGGTGTGCTGCTCTACGGCCCTCCCGGCTGTGGCAAGACGCTGATCGCCAAGGCGGTTGCGAACTCGCTGGCCAAGAAGGTTGCCGAGCGCACCGGGCAGGAGGGGAAGTCCTACTTCCTCAACATCAAGGGTCCCGAGCTGCTCAACAAGTACGTCGGCGAGACCGAGCGGCACATCCGGCTGGTCTTCCAGCGTGCTCGCGAGAAGGCCAGCGAGGGCACCCCGGTCATCGTGTTCTTCGACGAGATGGACTCACTGTTCCGCACCCGTGGCTCCGGGGTCTCCTCCGATGTGGAGAACACCATCGTTCCCCAGCTGCTCAGCGAGATCGACGGCGTCGAAGCGCTGGAGAACGTGCTGGTGATCGGCGCCTCCAACCGCGAGGACATGATCGACCCCGCGATCCTGCGACCCGGTCGTCTCGACGTGAAGATCAAGATCGAGCGCCCGGACGCCGAGTCGGCTCGCGACATCTTCAGCAAGTACCTCACCACGACGCTGCCGTTGCACGCCGACGACCTGCACGAGTTCGGGGACGACCGTGAGGCGTGCGTCGCGGGCATGATCCAGGCGACCGTCGAGCGGATGTACACCGAGACCGAGGAGAACCGTTTCCTCGAGGTGACCTACGCCAACGGTGACAAGGAAGTCCTGTACTTCAAGGACTTCAACTCCGGCGCGATGATCCAGAACATCGTCGATCGCGCCAAGAAGATGGCGATCAAGGACCTTCTCGAGAGCGACCAGAAGGGCCTGCGGGTCAGCCACATGCTGCAGGCGTGCGTGGACGAGTTCAAGGAGAACGAGGACCTGCCGAACACCACGAACCCCGACGACTGGGCGCGCATCTCCGGCAAGAAGGGCGAGCGGATCGTCTTCATCCGGACGCTCATCACCGGCAAGCAGGGCACCGAGCCGGGTCGTTCGATCGACACCGTCTCCAACACCGGCCAGTACCTCTGACGGAAGCCGCTGTGGGGGGCTTGGGGGGCCGCTCGTAGGCTGACTTCGACTTTCCCAGCTGCCGAAGGAAGACCTCATGCTGAACGCCGGATGGCAACTCGTCGCCGTCATCGTCGTGATCATCCTGCTCGTGATCGCCCTGACGGCCTGGGGCAGCCGCTCCAGCCGGTCCTGACCGCTCAGGAGCGAGCCACGGCCACACCGACGGACCCATAGCTCCAGGGTCGTCCAAGAGCGGGACCGGGCAGATAGCGCTGTTCGATCTGCTCGACCTCGAAGCCCGCATCGTCAAGCAGGGCAGGGATGTCCCGGGTCAGATGGCAGCCGCCGAACAGCCGCCCCTGGAGTGGGTCGAGTCGGCGTTGCCAGGTCTGTACGCGGGGGTCGGGGGCCAGCCCGTGCTCGAGGAAATGGAACCGGCCTCCGCTCACCAGGACCCGGCGTACCTCGTGAAGCGCCGCGGCCGCGTCGGGAATCGTGCACAGCGCGAACGTGCAGAGTGCGCTGTCCGCGCTCGCATCGGCCTCGGAGAGACGTTGGCCATCGAGCCCGCTCCGCTCGATCGGTACGTCGGCGCCGCCGCGCCGTTTCTCCGAGAGCGCCCAGCCCCGGTCCGACGGCTCGATGGCCGCGACGGTCGTGACCGCGTCGGGGTAGAGGTCGACGTTGAGACCGGACCCGAAGCCGATCTCGAGCACTCGGCCCTGCAGGCCCGCGCACGCCTGCTCTCGCCAGGGACGGATCTCGGCGGCGCCGCAGGCAAAGTCGACGAGCCGGGGCACGACCCGCTGTTCCCAGAACCCCATGGCGTTCCGCCCTTCAACTACAGGTCATTCGTTGCATCGCGAGCGTACGCCGCCGCAGGTCCTGCGGGCTGTGACCAGTAGGGTCGAACACATGAGCGTCCGGCGAATCATGGGCACTGAGACGGAGTTCGGGATCTCCGTCCAGGGACAGCCCCATGCGAACCCGATGGTGGCCAGCACCCGACTCGTGAACGCCTATGCGTCCTCGACGCTGAAGGCACGACGTGCGCGGTGGGACTTCGAGGAGGAGTCGCCACTGCGAGACGCTCGTGGTTTCGACATGGCTCGCGAGGTCGCCGACCCCACCCAGCTGACTGACGAGGACCTCGGCCTCGCCAACGTGATCCTCACCAACGGCGCGAGGTTGTACGTCGACCACGCGCACCCGGAGTACTCCACCCCCGAGTGCACCAACCCGCTCGACATCGTGAAGTGGGACAAGGCGGGGGAGCTGATCGCCCTCGACGCCTGCCGGTTCGCCTCCGTGCCGACCGACGCCGACATCGTGCTCTACAAGAACAACACCGACAACAAGGGCGCCTCCTACGGCTCGCACGAGAACTACCTGATGCGCCGGTCGACACCGTTCGGCGACATCGTCCGGCACCTGACGCCGTTCTTCGTGTCGCGCCAGGTCATCACCGGCGCCGGCCGCGTCGGGATCGGCCAGGACGGCCGCGGGGACGGCTTCCAGCTCACCTCCCGGGCCGACTTCTTCGAGGTCGAGGTCGGACTCGAGACGACGCTGAAGCGACCGATCATCAACACCCGTGACGAACCGCACGCCGATCCGGAGAAGTACCGCCGGCTGCACGTGATCATCGGCGACGCCAACCTCGCCGAGATCTCGACCTATCTCAAGGTCGGTACGACGTCCCTGGTGCTGGCCATGATCGAGGACCGCTACCTCACCGCCGACCTGAGCGTGCGCCAGCCGGTGATGTCGCTGCGGGCGGTCTCCCACGACCCGACGCTGGGCCACCTGCTCGAGATCGACGGGCGCACCCTGACCGCCGTACAGCTGCAGTGGGAGTACTTCCACCAGGCCACGGCGTACGTCGCGGAGCGTTACGGCGTCGACGTCGACGTGCAGACCAAGGACGTGCTCGCCCGCTGGGAGTCGGTGCTGACCCGGCTCGAACGCGACCCGATGGAGTGCGCCACCGAGCTCGACTGGGTGGCCAAGCTCAAGCTGCTGAACTCCTACCGGGATCGCGACGGCCTGGAGTGGAACGACGCGAAGCTGCACCTGATCGACCTGCAGTACTCCGACCTGCGCCCCGAGAAGGGGCTCTACAACCGGCTGGTCAAGCTCGGCCAGATCAAGCGGCTGCTCGACGACGAGTCGGTCATCGCGGCGATGCACGATCCGCCGGAGGACACCCGCGCGTACTTCCGCGGACGCTGTCTGGACAAGTACTCCGACAGCATTGCCGCCGCTTCGTGGGACTCCGTGATCTTCGACCTGCCCGGTTATGAGTCGCTCCAGCGGGTGCCGACGATCGACCCGATGCGTGGCAGCAAGGCCCACGTCGGTCCGTTGCTCGACCGGAGTCCGACCGCTCTGGCTTTGTTCGAGGCCCTAACTCGCTAGGACTGGGTAGGGTCGCAGTACTGACTCAAACAGCATGGTGGTCGAGCTTGTCGAGACCACGTTGGGGAAGTTCGAAAAGGAGTGTCATGGCGCAGGAGCAGAAGCAGCCTCGCAAGTCGCAGGAGACCGACGAGCCGGCAGACGCCGCGCCCGCCGGTCAGGAAGCGGTCGCGGAGCGCAAGGAGCAGCTCGACGAGGACATCGACGCGATCCTCGGCGAGATCGACGACGTCCTCGAGACCAACGCCGAGGACTTCGTGAAGTCGTTCATCCAGAAGGGCGGCGAGTAGCACTACATGACTGACGCACGCCTGCCAGCCGCCTATCTCGTCCCGGGTTCGTCGTCGTTCTCCGACTTCATCGGTCAGGTCGCGCCCGAGCTGCTGCCGTCACGCCGGGTACTGCCCCCGGGCAGTGGCGCCGAGCTCGCGCCGCACGCCACCACGATCGTCGCTGCGACCTTCGAGGGTGGCGTCGTGATGGCCGGTGACCGCCGCGCGACGATGGGCAACATCATCGCCCAGCGCGACATCGAGAAGGTCTTCCCGGCCGATGAGTACTCCTGTGTCGGCATCGCCGGCACAGCCGGCCTCGCGGTCGAGATGGTCCGGCTCTTCCAGACCGAGCTCGAGCACTACGAGAAGATCGAGGGCACCACGCTCTCAATGGACGGCAAGGCCAACCGGCTGTCCTCGCTGATCCGCAGCAACCTCGGGATGGCCATGCAGGGCCTGTCCGTCGTGCCGCTCTTCGCCGGGTTCGACCTCAATGCCAACCACGGCCGGATCTTCAGCTACGACGTCACCGGCGGACGCTACGAGGAGACCGCGTTCCATTCGGTGGGCTCCGGCTCGATGTTCGCGCGCGGTGCGCTGAAGAAGATCTACCGCGACGACTTCAATGCCGAGGACTGCGTGACCGCTGCCGTCCAGGCGTTGTACGACGCCGCCGATGACGACTCCGCGACCGGAGGGCCCGACCTCGCCCGCCGGATCTTCCCGGTCGTGCAGGTCATCACCGCCGACGGTGGCCGACGGCTCCCGCAGGCAGAGGTGGCCGCGATCGCCGACCGCGTCGTCGCGGGCCGGATGCAGCGTCCCGATGGCCCCGCCGCTTCGGTCATCTGATCTCGACAAGCTCGATCACCCGCCGTCACCGATCACCGTCTGTCCTCGATCACCCGATGTCTAGGATTCCCACATGAGCATGCCGTTCTACGTCTCGCCCGAGCAGCTGATGAAGGACCGGGCAGACTTCGCCCGGAAGGGCATCGCACGCGGCCGCTCGGTCGCCGTCATCCAGTACGCCGACGGCGTGCTGTTCGTCTCGGAGAACCCATCCCAGGCGCTGCACAAGGTCAGCGAGATCTACGACCGGATCGCGTTCGCCGCGGTGGGCCGCTACAACGAGTTCGAGAACCTTCGCATCGCAGGCGTTCGACTCGCTGACATGCGCGGCTACTCCTACGACCGGCGCGATGTCACCGGCCGTGGCCTCGCCAACGCCTATGCGCAGACACTCGGCACGATCTTCTCCAGCGGGGGAGAGAAGCCCTACGAGGTGGAGATCTTCGTTGCCGAGGTCGGTGACACGGTCGAGGACGACCAGATCTACCGGCTGACCTACGACGGTCAGGTGGCCGACGAGCACGGGTTCGCGGTGATGGGCGGCGCGGCCGACGCGGTTGCGGCGTACCTCCAGGAGCGCTACCAGCCAGGCCTGTCCGTCGAGGATGCGCTGCGTCTCGCGGTCGCGGCGCTTGGCCACAGTGAGACGACCGACCGGCAGATCTCGGCGCGGGATCTCGAGGTGGCGACGCTGGATCGCACCCGCACCCAGGAACGGAAGTTCCGCCGGCTGGCCTCTGCCGCCCTGATCACCATCCTGGGCGACACCCCGAGCGCGACCCCGACGGTCGGTCCGGGCGCGCCGTCGACCGAGCCGGCCGACCCCGCTGACCCTGTCGAGCCGGTCACCGGCGAGCCCGAGCCTCCGATCGCCCCGCCGGACTAGGGTAGGCACGTGGACCGGCGGATCTTCGGAATCGAGAACGAGTACGGCGTCACGTGCACGTTCAATGGCCAGCGCAGGCTGAGCCCCGACGAAGTCGCGCGCTATCTCTTCCGCAAGGTCGTCAGTTGGGGACGCAGCAGCAATGTCTTCCTGCGCAACGGCGCCCGCCTCTACCTCGATGTCGGCAGCCACCCCGAGTACGCCACTCCGGAGTGCGACGACATCGTCGATCTCGTCACCCATGACAAGGCCGGGGAGCGGATCCTCGAGGGCCTGCTGATGGATGCCGAGCGCCGGCTCCATGACGAGGGCATCTCGGGCGACATCTACCTGTTCAAGAACAACACCGACTCCGCCGGCAACTCCTACGGCTGCCACGAGAACTACCTCGTCGGACGCAACGGCGAGTTCAGCAAGCTGGCCGACGTGCTGATCCCGTTCCTGGTCACCCGGCAGATCATCTGCGGCGCCGGCAAGGTCACCCAGACCCCCCGCGGTGCGTCGTACGCCGTCAGCCAGCGGGCCGAGCACATCTGGGAAGGCGTCAGCAGCGCGACCACCCGGAGCCGTCCGATCATCAACACCCGCGACGAACCGCACGCGGACGCCGAGCGGTTCCGCCGGCTGCACGTGATCGTCGGCGACTCCAACATGAGCGAGACCACCACCATGCTCAAGGTGGCCAGCTGCGACCTGGTGCTCCGGATGATCGAGGAGGGCGTGGTGATGCGCGACCTCACCATGGAGAACCCCATCCGCGCGATCCGCGAGATCTCCCACGACATGACCGGCCGCAAGAAGCTCCGGCTCGCCAACGGCCGCGAGGCCAGCGTGCTCGACATCCAGGGCGAGTACCTCAGCCGGGCTCGCGACTTCGTGGACCGTCGTGAGCTGCGCACTCCGGTGATCGACCGCACCCTCGACCTGTGGGAGCGCGGCCTGAAGGCCGTCGAGTCCGGTGACCTCTCGCTGGTCGAGCGCGAGATCGACTGGGTGATCAAGTGGAAGCTGATCGAGCGCTACCGCGCCGCCCATGGCCTGCCGCTCGGCCACCCGCGGGTCGCACAGCTCGACCTCGCCTACCACGACATCCACCGCGATCGCGGGCTCTACTACCTGCTCGAGAAGCGGGGTGCGGTCGCCCGGGTCAGCAACGACCTGGCGATCTTCCAGGCGAAGTCGGTGCCGCCGCAGACCACCCGGGCCAGGCTCCGCGGCGACTTCATCAAGCGCGCGCAGGAGCGTCGCCGCGACTTCACCGTCGACTGGGTGCACCTCAAGCTGAACGACCAGGCGCAGCGGACCGTGCTCTGCAAGGACCCGTTCCGCTCCCACGACGAACGCGTCGAGCGACTCATCGACGGCATGTGAGTCCAGTCGGGGTTGATCCCGTGACACGGTTACCCTTCTCCCGACTCGTCGTCCCAAGCCCCGAGGTGAAAGTCCGTGCGTCGTCTGCCCGCCCTGGCACTGACCGTGGCGACGGCGCTCGCGCTCGCAGGCTGTACGTCGTCCAACGACCCCACCGATCCGGGTTCGAGCGGTGTCGGACCACTGCCCGGCGTGGTGGTGACGGGCAAGGTCGGCGAGCCGCCGACCATCACCTTCAAGACCCCGCTGAAGCTCGACGAGTCCAGGTCCAAGGTGCTCGATCAGGGCACCGGCTCGCCGATCATCTCCGACCAGCTGTTCGTCCTCGAGCTCACCCTGGTGGACGGGCGGACCGGCAAGAAGGTGATCTCGACGTACGACCAGGGGCGGAGCGCCGTCGCCGTCAAGGAGTCCGACGCGAACCTGTTCCCGGTGCTGTTGAAGGCGCTGACCGGTCAGAAGCAGGGCAGCCGGATCGTCGTGGAAGCCACGGCTGCCGATGCCTACGGTGACAACGGCGCCCCTCAGTACGACATCCTGCCCGGCGATCCGATCGTGATAGTCGCCGACGTGCTCGCCGTACCCCCGACGACGATCCTGCCGTCCGCGGCCGGGAGGGTCGTGCCTGCCCGTAAGGGGATCCCGACCGTGGTGCTCACCGATGGCCACGTCAGCCGGCTCAACTTCGCCCACGCCACGAAGTCCAAGCCGAAGCACCTGGTCGTCATCCCGCTCATCGAGGGGACCGGCCCACCGGCACGTGCCAACAGCCTGGTGACGCTGAACTACCTGGGCCAGCTCTACGGCACCGACAAGGTCTTCGACCAGACCTTCTCCAAGGAGCCGGCGACCATCCCGCTCGGCACCGACGGCGTGATCGAGGCGTGGGACCGGGCCCTGGTCGGCGTCCCGCGCGGCAGCCGGGTGCTGGTGCTGACACCGCCGCGCCTGGCCTTCAAGGCGACCGGTTCCCCGCCCGGGATCCCGGGTAATGCAACGCTGGCCTATGTGATCGACGTCCTGGGCGTCAGTTAGGAGTGGGCAGTGTCCGCACCCAAGTCAGAACGACTGCTCAACCTTGTGATCTTGCTGCTGGTCTCGCGCAACTACGTCACCAAGGACCGCATCCGCGAGGTGATCGAGCCCTACCAGGGATCCTCCGATGAGGCCTTCGAGAAGATGTTCGAGCGTGACAAGGAAGAGCTCCGCGGGCTCGGCATCCCGATCGAGGTCGGTTTCCTGGACAAGTTCTTCGAGGACGAGCAGGGCTACCGGATCAAGCGTGACGCGTTCGAGCTGCCCGCGATCGACCTGCAGCCCGACGAGGTCGCGGTGCTCGGCCTTGCCGCCAGGGTCTGGCAGCACGCCGGTCTCGCGTCGGCGACGTCGCAGGCGCTGGTCAAGCTGAAGGCGGCCGGCTTCGACGTGGACCGTGAAGCGCTCGACGCCGTCCAGCCGCGGCTCGTGGCGCAGGAGCCGGCCTTCGACGCGATGTGGGACGCCACCCTCACCCGGACACCGGTGACGTTCGACTACCGACGACCGGCCGACACCACCACCAAGGAACGCACCCTCCAGCCGTGGGGCATCGTCACCTCCCGCGAGCGTTGGTACGTCGTCGGCTTCGACACCGACCGTGGGGAGACCCGGATGTTCCGGCTCAGCAGGGTCGAGGGCGAGGTTCGGACAGCAGGGGCACCAGGTTCGTTCGCCGTACCTCCGGGGACCGATGTCCGGGCGATCAGTGACTCACTCGCTCCGGTCAGGCCGAGCAAGACCGCGACGGTGCTGGCCCGCAAGGGCGCGGTCCACGGCCTCCGACGCCGCGCGAGCGTGGTTGCCGAGCAGGTGGACGGCCCGGACCAGACCGGAGGCTGGGACCGCCTCACCGTCCCCTACGCGGAGACGCATGCATTCGTCGGCGAGGTCCTCGGCTACGCCGATGCGGTTGTCGTCGAGGAGCCCGCCGACCTCCGGACCGACGTGATCGCGTCGCTGCGGAGCATCAGCGAGGGCGCCGCATGAGCGGCGCTCGCGAACAGGTCTCACGGCTGCTGGCACTCGTCCCGTACCTCCAGGCGCGATCCGGTACGCCGCTGGCCAAGGTCGCCGCCGACTTCGACACGACACCGGCCCAGATCCTCAAGGACCTGAACGTGCTCTGGTACTGCGGCATGCCGGGCCTCGGACCGGGTGAGCTGATCGACATCGACTTCGAGGCGCTCGAGGACAACCCCGACGGGATGGTCCGGATCGGCAACGCGGAGTACCTCTCCCGACCGGTCCGGCTCGGCAGCTCCGAAGCCTCGGCGCTGATCGTCGCGCTGCGAGCGCTGCGTGAGGGCAGCCCGGAGAGCTCGCGGGAGGTGGTGGACCGCACCCTCGCCAAGCTCGAGGAGGCCACGGCCGGAGGCGAGCCCGCGCCGCCGGTGCAGGTGCTCGCCACCCCACCGAGCGCGATCGCCGAGGTGAGGCACACGCTCGAAGGAGCGATTGCCAGGAACCGGCAGGTCCAGCTCGACTACTACGTCCCGACACGCGACGAGAGCACCGAGCGAGTCGTCGACCCGATCGAGATCCTGGTGGCCGACGGGCGCAGCTATCTCGATGCGTGGTGTCACCTCGCCGAAGCGCGTCGGCTGTTCCGCCTCGACCGGGTGCACGGGGTCCAGGTGCTCCAGGACGCCCGGGTCACCCACGACATACCCCCTCGCGACCTCTCCGAGGGGCTCTTCCAGCCCGCACCGGGTGATCTCACCGCGCGTCTGAAGCTGGCTCCCGGGATGCGCTGGGTGACGGAGTACTACCCGGTGACCAAGGTCGTGGAGGTCGCCGACGGCAGCCTCGAGGTCACCCTGCAGGTCGGGGATCCGCTCTGGCTGGTGCGGCTGATGCTCCGACTCTCGGCAGGGGCAGAGATCCTCGAGCCGGCCGAGCTGGCCGATCAGGTCCGTCATACGGCGTCCGCCGCGCTGGCGTTGTACGGGGACGGCGTAGCATGAGATTGCAGTTCCGACCAACGAAAAAAGGAAACCATGACCATCCCGCTCATCGCTGGACTCGGCACGCCCGAGCTGTTGATCATTCTGGTTGTACTGGTCCTGCTCTTCGGTGCCAACAAGCTCCCCGACCTCGCACGCGGTAGCGGCCGGGCCCTGCGGATCTTCAAGGCCGAGACGAAGGGTCTGCTCGACGACGACGATGACAAGGCCAAGACCGATGAGCAGCGCGAGATCGACAAGCGCAAGCAGGCCGAGGCCGATCGTCACCAGAACCCGACCGACTGACCCACCCCAAACCGATGGCCATGCTTGGCGTCCTCGACATGTTTCGGGGCAAACCGCAGAGCCCTGCCGGCGAGGGCGGCCGGATGGCGCTCTCCGACCACTTCCGGGAGCTGCGTGCGCGCGTCATGCGCATCACGCTCTATCTGGTCCTCGGCACGATCGTCGCGTTCTTCTTCTGGCACCAGCTCTTCGAGCTCGTCTTCAAGCCCTACAACGACGCCCGGGAGGCGCTGGGCTCGAAGGTGACCACAGAGGCGGTCATCACCGGCGTCGGCACTCCGCTGATGCTGCAGTTCAAGCTCTGCGGCATCGCCGGTGTGGTGGGCACCTCACCGCTGTGGCTCTATGAGATCTGGGGCTTCATCGTTCCGGGCCTGCATGCCAAGGAGCGCCGCTGGACGCGGATCTTCGCCCTCATCGCCGGACCGCTGTTCCTGATCGGTGTCGGCGTCGGCTACTGGGTGCTCCCCAAGGGGATCTCCGCGCTGATCGGTTTCACTCCCGCCCACGTCACCCAGCTGACCGAGTTCGGCGACTTCTTCACGTTCATCACCCGGATGCTGCTGATCTTCGGCATCGCGTTCGAGATCCCGCTCTTCGTCGTACTGCTCAACCTGGCCGGTGTGGTCAAGGGCAAGTCCCTGGCCAAGCACCGGCCCTGGATCATCCTGGGCACCTTCATCTTCGCGGCCGTCGCAACGCCGTCCACTGACCCGTTCTCGATGTGCATGCTCGCGTTCCCGATGCTGCTGTTGTTCATGATCTCTGAAGTGATTGCCCGGACCGTCGACCGCCGTCGCAAGACGGCACGCGAGGCGAGGCCGGCGTACGACGATGACGAGGTCTCGCCACTGTGACCGCCGCGCCGGGCGAGGTGCGCGAGGTCGATCCCTTCGACCTGCCCGACTGGCTCGGCACAGCGGCGGTGACCTGGACCGCCGAGTGCTCGCTGCGGGGCGGCGCCATCCCCGGCGGCTTCAGCTCGGAGGCTGCATCCTTCCCGTGTGACCTGCTCGCGGTCGACCAGGCGTTTCCGCAGCCCGTCGTGGCGGAGCCATGGCGTCAGCTTGCGCACCAGCTCTGGAGCCGGGGACAGGTCCTCGTCCTCGAGCTCGATGGCCGGCTGGTGCTGGCCGCTCCGGGGACGACCTTCAGCGCGGACGACGTGTTGGCCGTGATCGGCAGGTTCGCCAAGGCGGTCGGCGTCCGCCCCGAGGTGTTTGCGGTCACACTGCGTCCCTAGTGCGGTGCCCCGAGGCCGGCCAGGTCGCGCAGCTCCTCGAGCATCTCGTCCATCCGCGAGACCAGTGAGATGTGGCCTTCGTCCTCGAAGAGGTGTCGGCGTGCTCCGGGGATGTGGTCGGCGAGCCACCGGCCGTGCGCGAACGGAACCATCTTGTCCTGGCGCCCCTGCCAGACCGAGACGGGCACCCTGATCGCGTCGACATCGAAGCCCCAGGGCGCAACGATCATCAGGTTGTCGTCGAGCAGGCCGATCACGCCCTGCTCACAGGCACGGCGGAACGATGTCGCGATGAAGTCGCCGAACTCACCGGTCAGGGCAGCAGCATCCACCCCGTCGACGAGCCCGCCGAACGCGGCGACGATGTCGGCCCCGGTGACGTCCTTGAGCTCGTCGATCTCTGCCTCGATCAACGGCTCCAGGGCGGAGCGGCCGACCACGGCAGCCTCGAAGTCGCGGACGTTCTCTGGTCCCATGCCTGCGACGAAGTCCAGGTCGGGTGGACCGTACGGCGCGACGCCCGCGAGCGACACCGCCGCGCGACAGCGCTCCGGGAGCAGGGCCGCACATCCCAGCGCACGAGGCCCGCCTCCGGACCAGCCGAGAGTGACGAAGTCGTCCAGTCCCAACGCGTCGAGCACCGTCGCGGTGTCCACCACGTCGTCGGCGATCCGCCCGGGTCGATCCGGCTCGGCGCGCGGGGTCGAGCTGCCGTAACCAGGACGCGACCAGGTGACCATCCGAAGGGCGGCGTCGCCGAGCAGCCGGTCGAGGGAGGGAAGCCGGACAGCCGCGCTCGGCGTACCGCCATGGAAGACGAACGGATACCCGTCCTCGGGTCCGGAGACCAGGATCTCCAGCTGACGTCCGTCCGGCGTACTGACGTGTTCGGTCATGTGAACTCCCACAAATCCCAGGCTGCCGACGCTACCGAGTCGACCAGCGTGCCTCAGGCGGATGCGCATATGCTCGCCGCGTGTCCATCCAGAAGCGCGAGATCGCCTTCCTGACGAACCCTACGGCGGGCAAGGGCAAAGGCACGAGGACCGCCCAGCTTGCGCTGCCCCGTCTGCAGGAGGCCGGGTACGACGTCCGCAGCCTGGCCGGCTCGAGCGCCGACGACGCCCTCGAGCTGGCGCACACGAGCGTCGCCGACGGCGTTGAGACACTGGTGGTCTGCGGCGGTGACGGGATGGTCCACCTCGGAGTGCAGGCGGTCGCCGGCACGGAGACCCGGCTGGGCATCATCCCCGCAGGCACCGGCAACGACGTCGCGCGCGCCCTCGACCTGCCACGCGGCGACCCGCAGGAGGCTGCGGATGTCATCATCCGCAACCACGAGCGCCGGATCGACCTCGCCAGGGTCGGCGATCGCTACTACGTCACCGTCCTGGCGGCGGGCTTCGACGCGAAGGTCAACGAGCGGGCCAACGAGATGACCTGGCCACGTGGTCAGATGCGCTACAACCTCGCCACCCTGGCCGAGCTGCGCACCTTCCAGCCGATCTCGTACGTCGTCGACATCGACGGCGAGGAGCACCGGTTCGACGCGATGCTGGTCGCGGTGGGCAACAGCGAGTCGTTCGGCGGCGGACTCCAGATCACCAAGGGCGCCGTGCTCGATGACGGCTTGCTCGACGTGGTGATCATCCGGCCGATGAAGAAGCGCGAGCTGGTACGCACCTATCCCAAGCTGTTCAAGGGCACGCACATCGACCACCCGGACTACCGGCATCACTACGGACGCAAGATCACCATCGCCGCTGCTGACGTCGTGGCGTACGCCGACGGCGAGCGGATCGGCGCGCTGCCCCTCACCATCGAGGTGGCGCCGCTGGCGCTGAGGGTGCTGGTGCCATGAGCAGTCCTTCGGAGAGCTACGCCCGGTCGAGGCGCAACGCGAAGCACCCGATGGTCGGGGAGTTCGAGTCGCTCTACGAGTTCCCACTCGATGACTTCCAGCTGCGCGCCTGCCGCGAGCTCGAGGACGGTCGGTCCGTGCTGGTCGCGGCCCCCACCGGCTCGGGAAAGACGATCGTCGGCGAGTTCGCCGTACACCTCGGGCTGCAGACCGGACGCAAGTGCTTCTACACCGCACCCATCAAGGCGCTCTCGAACCAGAAGTTCAACGACCTGGTGAAGAGGTACGGCGCAGAGAACGTCGGCCTGCTCACCGGCGACAACTCGATCAACGGCGATGCACCGATCGTGGTGATGACGACCGAGGTGCTCCGCAACATGTTGTACGCCGGTTCGCGCACCCTGACCGGACTCGGCTTCGTGGTGATGGACGAGGTGCACTACCTCGCCGACCGGATGCGTGGCGCCGTCTGGGAAGAGGTGATCATCCACCTGCCCGAGTCGGTTGCGCTGGTCTCCCTGTCGGCGACCGTCAGCAACGCCGAGGAGTTCGGCGAATGGCTCGGCACCGTCCGTGGCGAGACCACCACCATCGTCGAGGAACGCCGTCCTGTGCCGCTCTACCAGCACGTGATCGTCGGACGGCGGATGTACGACCTCTTCGCAGACAACCAACAGCAGGGCGCCGGTGACCCGTCCGAGCGCTCGTCAGCCGGTCAGGAACCGAAGGTCAATCCCGAGCTCGTCCGCGTCGCCCGCGACGACTGGGCCAGCAACCGGATGAAGGACCGGCGCAGCCCGAGAGGTCGTAGCGGGGGACCGCAGAAGGGACGCAGCGTCGGTAACGGCAGGCGGGTCTGGATCCCCAGCCGGTTCGAGGTCGTCGAACGCCTGGACGCCGCCGGCCTCCTGCCCGCGATCTGCTTCATCTTCAGCCGCGTCGGGTGCGACGCCGCGGTCACCCAGTGCCTCAACGCGAATCTCCGGCTGACCACGCCGGCCGAGCGCGACGAGATCTTCGCATTCGTCGAGGAGCGCTGTTCGCACCTGCCCGACGAAGACCTCCAGGTGCTCGGGTATCACGAGTT
The DNA here is from genome assembly GCA_025965195.1 of Marmoricola sp. Lineage (GTDB taxonomy): Bacteria > Actinomycetota > Actinomycetes > Propionibacteriales > Nocardioidaceae > Marmoricola. The sequence continues at coordinate 26,498 of JAOPXK010000044.1, read as the reverse complement.
CCTCGACGGCCTCACGCGAGGCATCGCCGCACACCACGCCGGCATGCTGCCGACCTTCAAGGAATGTGTCGAGGCGCTGTTCCTCAAGGGCCTCTGCCGGGTCGTGTTTGCGACCGAGACGCTCGCGCTCGGCATCAACATGCCGGCGCGCTCCGTGGTGATCGAGAAGCTCTCGAAGTGGAACGGCGAGACGCATGCCGACATCACCCCGGGGGAGTACACCCAGCTCACCGGCCGGGCCGGCCGCCGCGGCATCGACGTGGAGGGCCACGGCGTCGTCCTCTGGCAGCCCGGCATGGACCCGAAGGCCGTTGCCGGTCTCGCCTCCACCCGGACCTATCCGCTGAAGTCCTCCTTTGCCCCGTCGTACAACATGGCGGTCAACCTGGTCCACCAGTTCGGCCGCGACCGTGCCCGTGAGCTCCTCGAGCAGTCCTTCGCCCAGTTCCAGGCCGACAAGGCGGTCGTCGGGCTGGCTCGACAGCTGCGCAAGAGCGAGGACGCCCTCGCGGGGTATGCCGAAGCGGCCACCTGCCACCTCGGCGACTTCATGGAGTACGCCGCGCTACGGCGCCGACTCTCCGAGACCGAGACCTCGATCGCCAAGTCGCGGCGGTTCGACCGTCGCCAGGAGGCGCAGACCTCCGTCGAGTCGCTGCGCCCGGGCGATGTGATCGAGATCCCGAGCGGCAAGTACGCCGGCTTCGCCGTGGTGATCGATCCGGGTCTCAGCGCCGACCGCGAAGGCCCCCGGCCCTATGTCGTGACCGCTGATCGCCACGCCCGCCGGCTGAGCATGGTCGACTTCCCGACGCCGGTCGTGGCCAGCACCCGCCTCAAGGTGCCGAAGAACTTCAACGGCCGCAATCCCCAGGCACGCCGCGATCTTGCCTCGGCGCTGAAGGATCGCACCCACGGGTTGACGCCGCCGCCGCCTCGCCGCGGCTCGGGGCCCCACGAGAACGCGGTCGACGCCCACGACGGTGACGACCGGATCTCCCGGCTGCGCAAGGAGCTGCGCGCGCACCCGTGCCACGCCTGCCCGGACCGTGAGGACCACGCCCGCTGGTCGGAGCGCTACTACAAGCTCGACCGCGACGCGAAGACCCTCAAGCGCCGGATCGAACAGCGCACCAACACGATCGCCCGCCAGTTCGACCGGGTGTGCGAGGTGCTGACCGCACTGGAGTACCTCGACGGGGACGACGTCACCGCGCGCGGCCGGAAGCTGATGCGCATCTACACCGACATGGACCTGGTGGCTGCGGAGTCGCTGCGTGCGGGCGTGTGGGAAGGCCTGGACCCGTCGGAGCTCGCAGCGGTCCTTGCCGCACTCGTCTTCGAGTCCCGGCGGCCGGACGACGCCTCGGCGCCCCGGGTGCCGGGTGGCCGTGTCAAGGAGGTCCTCGGCGAGATGGTCTCGTTGTGGGCCGACCTGGACGCGCTCGAGAAGGACCACCACCTCGACCAGCTCCGCGAGCCCGACCTCGGGTTCTCCTGGGCTGCCTACCGCTGGGCCGAGGGCGACGACCTGGACGATGTCCTCGACACGACCGACCTGGCGGCAGGTGACTTCGTCCGGTGGATGAAGCAGCTGCTCGACCTTGCCGGCCAGATCGCCGATGCCGCGTCCGACACACCGTTGCGGGCGATCGCGAAGGAGACCGTCACCCGACTGCGTCGGGGCGTGGTGTCCTACTCCAGCGTCTCGGACTAGCCCAGCCAGATCCGGCGAGCTTTCAGCACGGTGTCGCTGATCGTGATCTCCCGGCCCTCGGGATCGGTGGCGGTGCGCGGGCGCGCCTCGCTCGTCAGGATCTCCCACTCCTCGGGCTCGAGCTCGCCGGCCAGCTCATCGGCGGTGAAGAACATGTCGTGGAACCGGGGACGCGCCATCGTCGTGTCGAGGTCCGATGGGTGGTGCGCGACGACGAGCAGGGTGCCTCCCGGAGCGACGGCGTCGGCCAGTCCGCCGTACACGCGGGACCGGTTGATGCTCATCAGATGGAAGAACTGGGCCGAGACCAGGTCGAACGTGGACGAGGGCGGCTCCCAGGCGAGCAGGTCCCGCTGCTGCCAGGTGATCAGCGCCGCGGTCCCGGCCTTCGCCGCATGGTCGGCAGCTCGTTCGAGAGCTACCTGCGAGACGTCGACGCCGACGACCTGCCACCCCCGTTGCGCGAGCCAGATCGAGTCGGCCCCTTCTCCGCAGCCGACGTCGAGGGCGCGTCCCGGCGCCAGTTCGGTGACCTCCTGGGTGAGGACGGCGTTGGGTCGACCGCTCCACAGCAGTGGCTTCTCGCGGTAACGCTCATCCCACGAAGCGGCGTCGAACTTCGGCTCGGGGTGGTTGTCGTGACCGTGATCGTGGTCGCGTTCTGGAGTCATCCGCGCCTCCCGAGTACGTCGACCAGCCGGTCAACCGAGCTGTTGAGTGCCCACTGGTCGCTGATTGCCTGCAGCATGTCGGGGTCCCTCGGTGTGGTCGGAAGAGTCAGGTCGGGGGAGCCGAGGTCGATGGTGCGCGCGACAGCCACCACCGTGGGCGCCACCTCCAGGTAGTCGACGGCGGCTTTGATCCTGCCGCGCGGCCCCGGGCCCATGTCGCCCGTCGGGTCGAGGGCCGCCGCGATGATGCTGTCCAGGTCGCCGAACCGGTTGAGCAGCAGCGCCGCGGTCTTGTCGCCGACGCCCGCCACGCCGGGAAGCCCGTCGGAGGCGTCGCCGCGCATGGTGGCGAACGCGGCGTACTGGTTGGCGTCCACGTCGTACTTCTCGCGGACGACAGCGTTCGTCACCCGCTCGTGCTTCCCGACGCCGCGGGCGATGTAGAGCACCCGGACGCCGGCCTCGTCGTCGACGAGCTGGAAGAGGTCACGGTCGCCGGTGACGATGTCGACAGGCATGCCCGCGTCGGTCGCGAGGGTGCCGATCACGTCGTCGGCCTCATAACCGTCCGCTCCGATCACCGCGATTCCGAATGCCTTCAGTGCGGCCTGGATGATCGGGATCTGGGTCTCGAGGGGGTCCGGTACCTCTTCGATGTCGGGCTGGTCGGCCCGGACGGCGACGACCCGATGCTGCTTGTACGACGGGATCAGGTCGACGCGCCACTGCGGGCGCCAGTCGTTGTCCCAGCAGCACACCAGATGGGTCGGCTGGTAGTCGTCCACGAGCCGGCTGATGAAGTCGAGCAGACCGCGGACCGCGTTGACCGGCGTGCCGTCCGGTGCCTTCATCGTGTCGGGGACCCCGAAGAACGCCCGGAAATACATCGAGGCGGTGTCGAGCAGCATCAACCTGGCAGGCGAGCTGGTTGGCGTTGTGGTCACGATTCGCGAGTCTTCCATGCTGGCCGCAAACACGCGCGACTCCGGGCACAGTTGGCACTAGGGTCTTCGATGTGGAGAAGATCGATCGGCAAATCCTGCGGCTGCTCGCCGATGACGGCCGGATGTCCTACACCGATCTCGGCAAGGCCACCGGCCTGTCGACCTCGGCTGTCCATCAGCGAGTCAAGCGTCTCGAGCAGCGGGGTCTGATCGCCGGCTACGGCGCCTCGATCGACTACGCCCAGACTGGTCGGCCGCTGACGGCGTTCATCTCGATCACGCCGTTCGACGCTTCCGAGCCCGATGACTACCCCGAGCGGCTCAGCAGCATCAAGGAGATCGAGTCATGCTGGTCCGTGGCGGGCGAGGAGTCCTACATCCTCAAGATCCGGGTCGCGACCCCAGCTGACCTCGAGGCGTTGCTGGCCCAGATCCGTACGGTTGCGAAGGCCGCCACCAGGACCACGATCGTGCTGTCCACGTCCTATGAGAACCGCCCGATCGACTAGCCCGGTCAGCTGACGAAGCCGGCATGCACGTGGTCGTGGTGGGTGTCGTTGCTGAACCACTGCGGCGCCGACCCGAGAAGGTACGGCCCACCGACGTTGTAGGAGCCGGCGTCGGCCACGGCGTGCATGTAGCCGGTGACGAGCTGGCGTGACGTGCGAGGGTCGACGACGGCGTGGCCGTTGATCCGCCAGGTGTCGAAGGCGCGCCCCTGGGGGTGGTCGCTGAGGCGGTCGGTCCCGAAGACGTGGATCGGGTGACCCGACCGGATCACGCTGATCTCGATCCGGAAGGCCCTGGCAACGGTGAGCATCGCGACGAGGGCCGAGTCATGGACCTGGCCGGAGCGGACATCGCGACGTGCTGCAGGTGGCAGCACGATCCGGTCACTGCCGAGGACCTTTCGAGCCGCGCTGGTGAGCTGTCCTTCGCGGGGACCCGGGCGCGAGGGGTGGATCGCGGTGACGCGCCAGCTGCTGCCGCGCAGGCTGAGTCGCACGTCGAAGGTCCGGCCGCCCTCATTGAGCTCGCCCGCGCTGGACCGGGTCCAGGTCCGCGTCACGACGAGCACGCTGGCGGTGCTGCTGAGGATGCCGCCGTACTGCGCGTCGAGCACTTCCAGCGCGGAGTGCGCGGTGTTTCCCGCCCGCTCGATCCGGCGTACCGCACTCACCTTCGCGGCAGGACTGATGTCGTTCGAGCTCGGATGCCAGGCAGCCACTGCGGGCAGCTGCGGCTCGGTCGGGGCGGCTGTTGGGCTGTCTGATGGGTTGGGCATCGACGAACCGTTGCCGCCCTCGCTCTGGGCCGCGGGGGTGCAGCCCACTGCGAGGACACCGACACCGAGCAGCATCAGCGTTCGTCGAGGCACGTCAGATCTCACGACTCCAGTGTTGCGCGGGCCGCAACGGCTCAGTGAGCCTGCAGCATCGCCGTGCGTCGCGAGGCCTCGGCCATCTCGGCGGCCTTGAGGTGCACCTCGTCGAGGCCACCGTGCTCGCGCCACCAGGCCTGTCCGGTCTCCGGGAGCGTGTGGATCGGGTCGTAGTACTCGTAGGTCCGGGTCAGTGCCTCGGCATCGGTGGACTCGATGGAGGTGCGGTAGTTCTTGGTCCAGTAGGAGATGCCCCGCTCCACGTCGTACGACGAGACCTGGTGCACCCAGCGCTTGCCGACGAACGGCACGTCACACACGATCCGCGGCGTCGCGAAGCCGGGGAGGTAACCCATGATGTGGTGCTGGAGCCGCTGTGCGTCGGCGACGGAGATCCGCCAGTGCTCCGAGAACGGGATCATGTCGCACATGTAGAAGTAGTACGGCATGATCCCGGCGCCGTCGAGCAGCCGGAAGCACAGGTCGAGCAGCGCGTTCGGATCGGCGTTGACGCCGTTGAGCAGTACGCCCTGGTTGCGGACGTCGCGGACACCGGCCTCGAACATCGCCCGTGTCGCATCGGCGACGAGGGGAGTGACGGAGTTGGCGTGGTTCACGTGGGTGTGAATGGCCAGGCTGACGCCTCGTGAGCGCGCGATCGCGGCAACTCTCGCTATGCCGTCGCGGACCTCGTCCTGCAGCCAGTGCTGGGGGAGGCCCATCAGCGCCTTGGTGGCGAGCCGGATGTCGCGGATGTTCTCGATCTCGAGCAGCCTGGTGAGGAAGTCCTCGAGGCGCGCGATCGGCATGTTGGCCACGTCGCCGCCCGAGACCACGACGTCTCGGACCTGCGGGGTGCGCCGGAGGTAGTCGAGCATCGCGTCGAGCCGGTCGGTCGGCTTCGCGACGAACTTCAGCTTCTCGATCTGAGGTGTGGAGTTGCCGACCAGGTCCATCCGGGTGCAGTGCCCGCAGTACTGCGGGCAGGTGGGCAACAGCTCGGCGAGCACCTTCGTGGGGTAGCGGTGGGTGAGCCCCTCGGCGGCCCACATGTCGTGCTCGTGCAGGGAGTCGCGAGTCGCATGGGGGTGCGACGACCAGTCCGTACGCCGGTCGGAGAAGACCGGCAGCATGTAGTGCCGGACCGGGTCGGCCAGCAGTGCATCGGTCGTCGGCACGGCGTGCGGAACCATCGTGTTCATCATCTGCGGCGGCACCAGCATCGACATCGTGGCCCGCTCGGCCTGGTCGCGCTCGAGGTCGGCATAGAACGACTCGTCGATCAGGCCACCGAACAGCTCACGCAGCTGCTTCACGCTCTTGACGCAGTGTGCCCGCTGCCACTGGGCGGACTCCCACTCGGCGCTGGTGACGTCCTTCCAGCCCGGGAAGCGGGCCCAGTCCGGCTCGACCAGCGCGGCCTGCTGATAGGGATAGGGCTGGCCGGTTTCCAGGCCGATCGCGGTCTCGATGCTCATCGCTGCCTCTCTGGCCGCGTGGTGCGTGCGCGGCATCGCGTCCGGCCCTGCGCGTCGGTTGTGTGACGCGGGGCTCACCTGCAACAGTAGGAGCATCTTGTTCGGTTAGTCCAGTTCGAAACCGCAAGATCTCCGTTTGGATTCGTATTTGACCGAAGGATTGCCGTGACCGACGCTGTGCAGATGGACAAGCACACCGCTGCCGATCCGGTGGGCATGCACCGGGTCCTCGAGCCGCCCGGCTCGCTGCCGCAGGCGGCGACCCGACTCGACACCCGCCGGGAGCTGTGGCCCGACGAGGTCCGGATCCGGGTCGAGCGGCTGAACCTGGACGCGGCTTCCTTCCGCCAGCTCGAGGAGAAGCACTCCGGCGACGGTGCGGCCGTCCGTGACGAGGTGCTGGCGATCATCGCAGCGCGCGGAAAGATGCAGAACCCCGTCACCGGCTCCGGCGGCATGTTGATCGGCACCGTCGAAGCGGTCGGGGAGCACTCGCAGCTCGGCCTGGCAGTGGGTGACCGGGTCGCCACGCTCGTGTCCCTCACCCTGACCCCGCTGGTGATCGAGGACGGGCTGGCTCGCTGGGACGGCCACTCCGAGCAGGTGCCGGCCGACGGCTACGCGATCCTGTTCGGTCGCAGCATTGCAGCCGTGCTCCCTTCAGACCTGCCGCCGGCACTGTCGCTGTCGGTCCTGGACGTGTGTGGGGCGCCGGCGCTGACGGCGCGGGTGGTGCGTTCCTACGTGAAGTCGACCAGCACCACCGGCTCGGCCAGTGGGCCGACCGTCTGTGTGATCGGGGGAGCGGGCAAGTCCGGATCGCTCAGTCTTGCCGCTGCTCGCGAAGCCGGAGCTGCCCGCACGATCGGTGTGGTGCCTTTCGAGGCCGAGGCGGTCCTGCTCCGCGACGCCGGCCTGGCCGACGAGGTGGTGCTTGCCGACGCGCGCGATCCGCTGGCCCTTCGCTCGGCGGTGACGTCTGCGGGCGGTCCGGCCGACGTGACGGTGGTCTGCGTCGACGTGCCCGGTTGCGAGGGCGGTGCAATCCTCTCCACTGCCGCCGGCGGCACGGTGGTCTTCTTCTCGATGGCGACGTCGTTCAGTGCTGCCGCGCTCGGCGCCGAAGGTGTCGCGGCGGACGTGACCATGCTGGTCGGCAACGGCTATGTGCCGGGCCATGCGGCGTACGCCCTGGGGCTGCTGCGGACCGACGCCGGGGTGCGCTCGTTGTTCGAGAGGCGGCTATGACGGTCTCGCCAAGCTCGACCACCGGGTCGACCACCGTGCTGTTGCGCAACGGGGTCGTCCACACGCACTCGCCGCTGGCCGGCACTGCGATAGCAATCCGGGACGGCCTGGTGGTGTTCGTCGGAGACGAGGACCAGGCCGAGGCATATGCGCAGGCGGAGGAGGTCGTCGACCTCCGGGGTGCGCTGGTTGCTCCGGCGTTCGTCGATGCGCACGTCCACACCGTCCAGTCCGGGTTCCAGCTCACCCAGCTCGATCTTCGGGGAACGCGGTCGTTGGCCGAGGCGCTCGACGCGGTGGCGTCGTACGCCGTGGCAAATGGGCCAGACACCGTGCTGATCGGCGCGGGCTGGGACGAGAGCACCTGGCCCGAGGGCCGACCACCGACCGCCGACGAGCTCGAACGCGCAGCACCCGGCAGGCGGATCTCCCTCGATCGACGCGACGGGCACTCGTCGGTGATCTCCTCCGACCTGGCGGCAGCGGTGCCGGGGCTGCTGAGTATGGATGGCTACTCCGCTTCGGGTCGCATCGAGCGCGACGCCAGGCACGCGGTGAGCAACGCACTCGCGTCGCTGGTGGGGCCGGACCAGCGTCTCGAGGCCGCGCGCCGAGCGGTTGCCGAGATGGCCACCAACGGCGTCGCTGCCTTCCACGAGAATGCCGCGCCGCACATCGGGCCCGAGTACGAAGTCGATCTGGTCCGACAGGCCGCAGCCGAGACCGGTCTGCTCGCCACGCTCTACTGGGGCGAGCTCGGCGCGATCGACAAGGTGGCAGCGCTCGGTGTCCAGGGCCTCGCAGGCGACCTGAATGCGGACGGTGCGATCGGCTCTCGGACCGCTGCCCTGCGCACGGCGTACGACGACATGGCAGGACACTGCGGCCACGCCTACCTCGAGGCCGACCAGATCGCCGAGCACGTCATCCTCTGCACCGAAGCAGGGCTCCAGGCCGGATTCCACTGCATCGGCGATGCAGCCATCGACGCGATCACCGAGGGCTTCAGGACAGCCGAGAAGCGGCTCGGCGCCCCTGCCATCAGGCAGGGCCGGCATCGACTCGAGCATGTCGAGATGCCCTCGCCGGACGCCGTCGCGATGATGGCCGACCTCGATGTGACGGCAAGCATGCAGCCGCTGTTCGACCACCTGTGGGGCGGGCCCGACCGGATGTACGCCGAGCGCCTCGGTGGCCGCTGGCGGGGGATGAACCCAGTCGCCGGCATGGGACATGCCGGGGTTCGGATCGCGTTCGGCTCCGATGCACCTGTCACCGATGTCCGTCCGTGGGAAGCGGTGCGAGCTGCCGTCCACCATCGTGACCCGGAGCAGCGGATCGGGGCGGCCCTGGCGTTCGACCATCACACGAGTGGCGGCTGGCGGGCTGCCCGCAACGACGTGGCCGGCACGCTCACGCCGGGCGCTCCCGCGCATCTGGCCGTCTGGGACTGTCCCGGCGGCCTGGAAGGCAGGGAAGGCAGGAAAGGCCCATCGGGCATGATCCTGCCAATTCTCGATCCGGCTGTGCCACTGCCCCAGATCCATCGGCTCGTTGTCGCCGGTCGTACCGTCGCAGACCACACCATCGATGGGGAGGGACCGTGACCACCGGCAAGCTGGAGCTCGACACCGCGACCGTGCGACGGGCGCGCGCTCTGGCGAAGAAGGTGGGCCGCCCGATCGTGAAGATCGCGCAGCAGCACACCACCATCTCCGTCGAGCGGGCGACGCTGAGGCTTGCGGGCCTGTCCGGAGCCGACACCGAGGGAACACCGTGGGTGAACAGGCTCTCGGACGTCGTACGTGCCGATGTCGGGCTCGAGCACGGGATCTCGCTGGCGGTCTGGGATGCACTGGTCCGCGGCGAGGCGGAGGATCTCGTGACACTGGCTCAGAAGGCTTCGGCCGGCTCGGTGACCTTCAGGCTGCCCGACGGCCGCGACGCCGTCCGCGCCCGGTCCGCCGCGAAGAAGCAAGTGGGTGCCGGCATACGCCGGATCGATGCCCGTCGTCGCGAGCGCGATCGGCTGATCAAGAAGCTCGGCGACGCACCACGCAAGCCCTGGATCTATCTGATCGTCGCGACCGGGGACATCCACGAGGACATCCCGCAGGCCCAGCAGGCCGCGCGCGAGGGCGCCGACGTCATTGCGGTGATCCGGTCGACCGGGCAGTCGCTGCTCGACTACGTCCCCGAAGGCGCCACCCGCGAGGGTTTCGCCGGCACCTATGCGACTCAGGAGAACTTCCGGCTGATGCGGGCCGCTCTCGATGAGTCCGGCAAGGAGCTCGGCCGCTACATCCGGCTGACCAACTACGCCTCGGGCCTCTGCATGCCCGAGATCGCCGCCCTGGCAGGGCTCGAGCGGCTCGACATGATGCTCAACGACTCGATGTACGGGATCCTCTTCCGCGACATCAACCCGATCCGCACCTTCGTCGACCAGCGGTTCAGCCGCCAGGTGCACGCCCGCGCCGGGATCATCATCAACACCGGCGAGGACAACTACCTCACCACCGACGACGCCATCGACGCCGCTCATACGGTCACGACCAGCCAGCTGCTCAACGAGTACTTCGCCAAGGAGGCCGGGCTCGAGGACTGGCAGCTGGGCCTGGGCCATGCCTTCGAGATCGACCCCGAGGTGCCGGACTCCTTCCGGCTCGAGCTCGCTCACGCGATGCTCGCCCGAGACCTCTTCCCCAACGCGCCGCTCAAGTGGATGCCGCCCACCCGCCACATGACCGGCGACGTCTTCAAGGGCTACCTCCTCGACGGTTTCTTCAACCTCGTCGGAGCCCTCACCGGCCAGGGCATCCTGCTCGTCGGGATGATGACCGAGGCCGTCGTGACTCCCTGGCTCTCCGACCGCGACCTGGCCCTGCAGAACGTCCGCTACGTGATGAACGCCGCAGGCAGCCTCCACGAGGACTTCCGCCCCACCCCCGACGGCTTCATCGCCACCCGAGCCCGCCAGGTCCTGGGCGAGTCCATCGACCTCCTCGAACGAATCGTCGACCACGACTCCGCGCACGGGGCCGGCCTCCTGGACGCCATCGCCGACGGCACCTTCGGCCTGATGAAGCGCCCCGCCAACGCCGGCCGAGGCCTCGAAGGTGTCGCCAGGAAGTCCAGCCTCTACTTCAACCCGGCCTCGGACCTGTTGGAGGAGAAGTGATCTCGACAAGCTCGATCACCGGTGGTTCAGCCGCGCCTCAGGGCGACCGACCGAGTGCGGGCACGGCAAGGAGAGCGAGATGACGATCATCCGCCCCTACGGCGACACCACCGGCGACGGCATGGTCCAGCTCAGCTTCACCCTGCCCATCGCGCATTCGAAGATCGCCGAGGGCGCCGCCGTCCAGCTCGCCAACAAGATGGGGATGGACCCGGCGCTCGTCGTACACGCCAAACCGATGGGGCCCGACTTCACGTTCTTCGTGGTCTACGGACGCGTCCATCATCTCGTCGACCCGAGCAAGGTCGTCGTGATCGAACGCGACTACCCCCTCCTGACCCCCAAGGAGGTCAACGCGGCCGTCAAGAGCACCCTCAGGCGCCGACTGGTCGTCGTAGGTGGGTGCATCGGCACGGACGCCCACACGGTCGGCATAGACGCGATCTTGAACATCAAGGGATTCGCGGGGGAGAAGGGTCTCGAGTACTACCGCGAGCTCAAGGTGGTGAACCTCGGCGCCCAGGTCTCGGTGCCGCAGCTCGTCGAGCGCGCCGTGGAGGAGAAGGCAGATGCCGTTCTCGTCTCCCAGGTCGTGACGCAGCGTGATGCGCACATGCTCAACACCCGCGAGATGTCCGCGGCTTTCCGCGAGGCGTTCCCTTCGGCGAAGCGACCGCTGCTCGTCGTCGGAGGTCCGCGGTTCGACGAGACGATGGCCGAGGAGCTCGGGGTGGACCGGGTGTTCACCAGAGGCACGACACCCGGAGAGGTCGCCAGCTATCTGGTGCACCGGCTGACGGGCACCGGACCCGACAACGAGAAGGAGGCATCATGACCACTGCGCGACCCGGTCTCAAGGTCACTCACCGGCGGTACGTCTCCTACTCGCACGCGCACTACGCGGGCAACCTGGTGGACGGCGCCTACTCACTCGGTCTGTTCGGCGACGTGGCCACCGAGATGTGCATCCAGACCGATGGCGACGAGGGTCTGTTTGCGTCGTACGACGAGGTGCAGTTCCTTGCTCCGGTGCGGGCAGGAGACCTGCTCGAGATCACCGCGGAGCTCGTCAGGGTCGGCAACAGATCGCGCGTAATGTCCTTTGCTGCAACGGTTGTGGGCCGTGGCACGCCCGAGGTGGCAGGGTCGGCAGCGGCCATGCTCACGGAGCCAATCGTGGCCACCACTGCGACCGGCACGGTCGTCGTGACCAACCGTTAACCGGACCATTCGGCGTGTCTCCCGAGGACACGCCGGGCACCGAAGATTTTCGGCGAGTTTGTTCATCTGCTGCTCACCTCGCTGACCTGCGCAAACACTGAATACCCGCAGGTCAGCACACTATTGACATCGCGACGCGAGATTGAGCAAGGTGCTGAGGTTCCTCCAGGCAGATCGTTGTGTTGCACGTCTCGACGACTGGGGCGGGCCTCGCCGGAAGCCACGGTGCGGGTCTTCCCCTCGGCGGGTCGGGGATGAGCGACATGGCGGGAGAACACGGGGGGAGTGCGGCACCCAGTAGACAACGCTTGTGACCGAGGCAGCCAGCCCGGGCACCTGCGGTCCGAAGGGCGTTCGTTCCTCCCCCCGCGCTGCCGGATCCTCTCCCATGCGGGTGACTCGGTTGCCCACTCCCGATATCGTTCGGTGCTGCGGCCTGTCCACCACTGAGCCTGTCGACCGCTGAGGAGCCTCGTGTCCGCCGATGCTGCGCTGGGGCGCATGGTGATGGTCATTCCGACGTACAACGAGGCCGAGAACCTCGCCTGGATCGTCGGCCGGCTCCGCACCGCCGTACCCACCAGTGACGTGCTGATCGTCGATGACAACTCACCCGACGGCACCGGCCGGATCGCCGACGAGCTCGCGGCCGCCGACGCCTGCATCCAGGTCATCCATCGACCGAGCAAGGACGGTCTCGGAGCTGCCTACCTCAATGGTTTCCGGGTCGCGCTCGAGCAGGGCTATGACGTGGTCGGCGAGATGGACGCCGATGGCTCCCACCAGCCCGAGCAGCTGTCCGACCTGATCGCGGCGTTGCAGCATGCCGACCTGGTGATCGGGTCACGTTGGGTCCCCGGCGGGAGCGTGGTCAACTGGCCGCGGCGCCGCGAGATGCTCTCCCGCGGTGGGAACCTGTATGCCCGGACGCTGCTCGGGATTCCCGTCCGTGATGCAACAGCCGGCTTCCGCCTGTTCCGGCGTACGACGCTGGAGGCGATCGACCTCGACCATGTCGAGTCGCTCGGCTACGTCTTTCAGTGCGACCTGGCGTTTCGGACGCTCAGGGCGGGTCTGCGTATCCAGGAGGTGCCCATCGAGTTCGTCGAACGAGAGCGCGGCAACTCCAAGATGAGCGGACCGGTGGCGGCCGAGTCGCTCAAGCGGATCACCCGCTGGGGGCTGAGCCAGCGCCGCCGCGAGTTCCTCCACCGTTGGTCGCGCTGAAACAAACCACCCGCCGCCTTCGTTGTCACTGACATGACGAGACGCCGGGCAAGAATGGGTTGGCGATGGCTGCTGCTGGTGGCGTTCATCGGCGTGCCCCTGGTCGAGATCTACGTGATCATCCAGATCGGGCAGGTGATCGGCGCGTGGTGGACGATCCTGCTGCTGATCGCAGACAGCGTCTTCGGGTCGTGGCTGATCAAGCGCGAAGGGGGCCGGGCGTTCCGGGCGCTGCAGTCCGCGCTGCAGGAGCACCGGATGCCGACCAAGGAACTCAGCGACGGCGTGCTCATCCTGATCGGCGGAACGCTGATGCTGACTCCCGGGTTCGTCCTCGACATCGTCGGGGCGATCTGCATCCTGCCCTTCACCAGGCCGGCCGCACGACGGCTGCTCAGCGGCTTCGTGACGCGCAGGCTGACGACGTCGTACGCCGGGCCCGGCAGGCAGCCACCCATGAATCCACCAACGAATCCATCGGGCGCACCCCGGACACAACAACGCCCCGGACCCGATGATGTGGTCCAGGGCGAGGTCGTCGACTAGCCGAGCGTTCGGCCGGTCGCGCTGATCAGGCTGATCAGACAGACGCCTTCTTCTTCTTGGCGGCCTTTGCCGGCCGGTGCAGGTGCGCCGGACCGATCTCTCCGCCACGGAGCAGCTCCAGCCGCTCCGTCAGAATGTCCTCGAGCTCGCTGATGGAGCGACGCTCCAGCAGCATGTCCCAGTGCGTGCGGACCGGCTTCTCAGCCTTCTCGATCGGCTTGATGCCGTCGACACTGAGACCGACCGCACCACAGCGCGGACACTCCCAGTTGGCCGGGATCTCGGCTTCGGTGGACATCGTGATTTCGAAGTGGTGGCCTTGGGGACAGGCGTAGCCAACTTGCTGACGAGCGGCGAATTCGATGCCGCGTTCGTCCTCAAAACTTTGGCCACCCAGCCGGGCCCCCCTAAGCGTTCGCTCTCCCATTGAGCACCTCCAAAGCGATTCGCTGGACTGACGTGCAAACGCACCCTTCCTGCCTACTGCTAGCAGAGCGGTTGGGCAAGTCGAACGTCACACAATTTCGTGTCATCTCATCCAACGTGCGAGCAGCGTGCGAGATTCCCACGGCGGACATCCTGCGTACATCCGAGGCACATCGGAGACATGGGTCACAGCCGGAGCGCTAAACCACGGCCGGCACCCGGTTGCCGGCCTCCCGGATGCCGCGCTCGGGATCGAGCCGGAGCAGGAAGAACGCCCCCAGCACGAAGAAGACGATCAGCGCGAGGATCGCCGGTCGATAGGACCCCGTGACCTGGAACATCACCCCGAACAACAGCGTCCCGAACCACGAGGTGCCCCGCTCGGCCGCGCCGTACAGGCTGAAGTACTCGCCCTCGCGCCCGCGCGGGATCAGCAGGCTGAAGAACGACCTGGACAGGGCCTGGGTGCCACCGAGGACGACGCCAATGGCAACGGCGAGGACCAGGAACAGCGCCACGTTCTTCTCCGGAAGGAACAGCGCGAGCACGACGATGCCCATCCACGCGAACGTGCCCCACAGGATCGAGCGGTAGGACCCGTACCTCCGGGCGAGCCGGCCGAAGAACAGGGCCCCGCCGAAGGCCACGAACTGGATCAGCAGGATCGTCGCGATCAGCACCGTCTGGCTGAACTTGAGCTGCTTGGAGCCGTACGTCGACGCCTCGTAGATCACCGTCTGGATGCCGTCGTTGAAGAACAGGTAGGCCAGCAGGAACGTCAGCGTCATCGGGTACTTCCGCAGCTCCTTGAGGGTGGTGAACAGCTGACCGAAGCTGCGCTGCAGGACCGTGGCCCTCGCCGGGCCGTTGCCCTGCTCCTCAACGACGTTGCGAGGCTCGTAGTTGCGCAGCCGCCTCAGCGGGATCAGCGTGAAGCCCGCCCACCAGATCGCCGCCGAGAGCAACGAGACCCGCACCGCCATCGCCTTGGAGATCCCGAAGGTGTCGTGTCCCTCGACGATCACCAGGTTGATCGCCAGCAGCAGACCGCCGCCCAGATAGCCCCAGGCCCAGCCACGGCTGGACGCGCCGTCGCGCTCGTCCTCGGTCGAGATGTCCACGAGGATGGCGTAGTAGCTGATCAGCGAGCAGCCGCCGAGGATGCTGGCCAGGATGACCGCGACCGCACCGAGCTGCCAGTTCTCACCCTTGAGGAAGAACAGCAGGGCCGCAAAGAACGCGCCGGCGTACGCATAACCCGCCATGTGCCACTTCTTGCGCGCCGACCGGTCCACGAAGGCTCCGACGATCGGCAGCAGGAATGCGCTCGCGATGGTGGCGAAGCTGGTCAGGTAGCTCGGCAGGGACCCCGCGGCAAGGTGCAGGCCGAGGACGTTGACGGTCCTGGTGCAGGCATCGTTCGCGTGTGCGCAGCCGGCCGCCTTGCCCGCAACGGTGATCATGTACGGCGCGAACAGCACCGAGAGCACCGTCGTGTAGAACGCCGAGTTCGCCCAGTCGTACCAGTTCCACGCCTTCTGCTGGCTCGCGCGATCGAGCGGTGCGAGGTCGGCGAGGCCGGCTGGTCGCGGCGGGTCCAGCGGAGGCGTGGTCACGCGTGGTCCCGCCATTGGCCTCGTTCGACGAGCACATCCTTGAGGACATCGGTCCGGTCGGTGAACAGCCCGTCGACACCGAGGTCGAGCAGCTCATGCATCTCTGGCGCCTCGTCGACCGTCCAGACATGTACGTGGACGCCGGCCGCGTGGGCCCGCCGTACGAACCCACGCGTGATGACGTTGATCGGACCCCGGTAGTGCGGGACCTGCAGGGCCGCGACGCGCCCGCCCGTGAGGATCGTTGCCAGCCGGGGAACCGGCAACCCGCGATACAGCACGCCGTCGATCGGGGTTGCCGAGGTTGGCACCCGACCTCCGGTCAGCTTCCGGAACTCCTGCAACCGGGTCCGTGAGAACGAGCCGACCAGGACCCGGTCCCAGGCATTCATCACCTTGATCAGGGCGGCGAGCGGCTCACCGGCATCCGGGGACTTGAGATCGATGTTGAACCGGCACGCAGGGAACTCCTCGAACAGGCTCGCCATCGTCGGCAGCTCGTAGACGCCGCCGATCCTGGCCTGCGCGATGTCCGTCGTCGTCAGGTCCGCCAGCGCGCCGCTGTGGTCCGTCATCCGGTCGAGCACGGCGTCGTGGAACGCGACCAGGACACCGTCCTTCGTCGCGTGCACATCCGTCTCGAGGTAGTGATAGCCGAGCGCGACCGCGTGCTTGAAGGCATGCAGGGTGTTCTCGGCACCGAGGACATCGGGGTGGTGCGCGCCTCCTCGATGCGCGAATGCCAGCACCGAACCTGGCTGGTCGAGCACCGCATCGAGATAGCGGTAACCCGTCTGCGGACTCAACGGCCTGGTTGTTCGTCCCGAACTCACCACTGCAGTATTCACTGGCACCTGACCGATGCTGCTGTGAAATCGCGGTGACATCCATCCGCGTTCCTACTCAACTGCTGATTCGGGTAGTACGTTGACGAACGTGGACGATCTGACCTGCCCCAAGTGCCAAGGCGCCATGGCCGTGCGGTCCTACGCCGATGTCCCGGTGCGTCAGTGCGGGTCCTGCCAGGGACTGTTTCTCGACCAGGCCGATCTCGGCGCCCTGATCGAGGCGGAGAACGACTGGCACAGCCACAAGGCCTCGCACACGAACCCGATGCCACGGATCACCGCGGACATGACGGCTCCACCGCCGATGCCGCCCAGTAGCCGGGCGTTCATCGAGTCGCTCTTCACCGGCTGAGCGGTCTCGGGCTGCGCTCGACGCCTCGACGTGCTTCCAGCTGTCCTGCTAGATGTCGTGGAAGGTCTCGATCTGCGCGCCGAGCTCGTTGAGTCGCTCGGCGAGGTCTTCGTAGCCCCGGTTGATCACATAGACCGATCGCAGCACCGAGGTGCCCTTCGACGCCAGCATCGCCAGCAGGATCACCACGGCCGGGCGCAGCGCCGGCGGACAGACGATCTCCGCTCCTGACCAGTGGGTCGGACCCTCGATCATCACCCGGTGCGGGTCGAGCAGGGTCACCTTGCCGCCGAGCTTGTTGAGGTCGGTGAGGTAGATCGCCCGGTTCTCATAGACCCAGTCGTGCAGCAGGGTCTGGCCTTCGGCGACCGCGGCGATGACCGCGAAGAACGGCAGGTTGTCGATGTTGAGGCCGGGGAACGGCATCGGGTGGATCTTGTCGATGGGGGAGTGCAGCTGGGACTGCAAGGTGGTGATGTCGACCAGCCTGGTGTGCCCGTTGGTGGCGACGTACTCCTCTGAGAGCTCGTAGCGCAGGCCCATCTCGGTGAGTACCGCAAGCTCGATCTCGAGGAACTCGATCGGCGCCCGCCGGATGGTGATCTCGGAGTCGGTCACGATGGCGGCGGCCAGCAGCGACATCGCCTCGATCGGGTCCTCGCTCGGTGCATAGTCGACGTCGACCGCGATCTCGCTGCAGCCCGTCACCTTCAGCGTCGTGGTCCCGATGCCGTCGATCCTGACGCCGAGCTTCTCCAGGAAGAAGCACAGGTCCTGGACCATGTAGTTGCTGCTGGCGTTGCGGATCACGGTGGTGCCGGTGTTGAGGGCGGCAGCCATCAGGGCGTTCTCGGTGACGGTGTCGCCGCGCTCGGTCAGCACGATCGGCCGGGTCGGCGTGACGCCCTCGTGGACGATGCACTTGTAGCTGCCCTCGGTCGCCTTGACCTCCAGGCCGAGCGGCCGGAGCGCGGCCATGTGCGGCTCGACGGTGCGAGTGCCGAGGTCGCAACCGCCGGCGTACGGGAGCTCGAACGAAGTGGCCCGGTGCATCAGGGGGCCGAGGAACATGATGATCGAGCGGGTCCGGCGAGCAGCCTCGACGTCGATCAGGGAGAGGTCGAGGTTCGGCGAGGGCGTGATCTCGAGGTCGTTGTCCTCGTTGAGCCAGCGGCTCTTCACGCCGATGCTGTCGAGCACCTCGAGCAGCCGGTTCACCTCCTCGATGCGGGCCACCTGCCGCAGCGTCGTACGACCGCGGTTGAGAAGGGACGCGCACAGCAGCGCAACGCCGGCGTTCTTCGAGGTCTTCACGGTGATGCTGCCCGAGAGCCGGGTCGGGCCGTTGACGCGGAGGTGGGTGGGTCCCGCGCCGAGGCTGACGATCTGGGAGTCGAGCGCCTCGCCGATGCGGGCGACCATCTCCAAAGACAGGTTCTGGTGGCCGCGCTCGATGCGGTTCACTGCGCTCTGGCTGGTGTTGAGGACGTCGGCGAGCTGCTGCTGGGTCCAGCCCCGGTGCTTGCGTGCGTCGCGGATCAGGTGACCGATCCGGAGCAGGTAGTCCTCATTCATGCTGTGGACGTTATCTCACATGTGAGATAACTCCAATCGGCGCCGCGCCGTGACCTGGATCTCGGCCTGACTGCCCGATTTTGCCCCGGTCTTTGCCCCGCCCGTCGCGCTGCGCGAGGATGACGAACATGCGAGTGACCACCATCCACGGTCCCGGCGACATCCGCCTCGAGGACCGGCCCACGCCCACCATCGACAAGCCCACCGACGCCGTCATCAAGGTGGTCGCTGGGTGCATCTGCGGCTCGGACCTCTGGCCCTATCGCGGCGAGAACCCGATCACGCCGGGGGAGACGATCGGCCACGAGATGATCGGCGTCGTCGAGGAGGCCGGCTCCGAAGTCCGGTCGTTCAAACCCGGCGACTTCGTGATCGTCCCGTTCTGCCACAGCGACAACACCTGCCCGGCCTGTGCGAACGGGATGCAGTCGGCGTGTGTCAACGGTGGCCTGACAACCGGGGGACAGGGTGAGTACGCCAAGGTCACCCAGGCCGAGGGCTCGATGGTCAAGACCGACGGCATGCCCGACCCGTCGCTGTTCGCGTCGCTGCTGACGCTGTCCGACGTGATGGCCACCGGCTGGCACGCCGCCGTTGCTGCCAACGTCCGGCCGGGAAGTACGGCGGTCGTGGTCGGTGACGGAGCCGTCGGGCTGTGCGGGGTGCTCGCGGCCAAGCAGCTCGGTGCCGAGCGCGTCATCGCGATGTCGCGCCACGAGCCCCGGCAGGAGATCGCCCGCCAGTTCGGCGCGACCGACATCATCGCCGAGCGCGGCCGTGAGGGCATCGAGAAGGTCAAGGAGCTGACCAACGGTGTCGGTGCTGACGCCGTCCTCGAATGCGTCGGCACGGGAGAGGCGATGAGGACCGCGTTCCGGGTTGCCCGCGCCGGGTCGATGGTCGGCTTCGTCGGCGTACCCCACGGCGTCGAGCTGCCGGTGCGGCACATGTTCTCCGCGAACGTCGGCCTGGCCGGCGGCATCGCCCCGGTCCGGAAGTACCTGCCCGAGCTGCTGGACCTGGTCACCTCGGGGACCATCAACCCCGGCATCGTCTTCGACTCACGGCTGCCACTGGCGGACGTCGCCGAGGGCTACAAGGCGATGGACGAGCGCCGCTCGATCAAGGTCTACCTCGAGCCCTGAGGGTGATCGAGCCCCCCGACGGTGATCGAGCTTGTGGAGATTCACCAGTTCGCGCGCTCGAAGTCCTTCAGGAAGCAGCCGTAGAGGTCCACACCGTCCTCGCCCTGGATGATCGGGTCATAGACCCGGGCCGCGCCGTCGACCAGGTCGAGCGGCGCGTGGAAGCCTTCCTCGGCGAGCCGGACCTTCGTGTAGTGCGGTCGTTCGTCGGTGATCCAGCCGGTGTCGACCGCGGTCATCAGGATCCCGTCGGTGAGCATCTCCGCGGCGCTGGTGCGGGTGAGCATGTTGAGTGCGGCCTTGGCCATGTTGGTGTGCGGGTGGCCCGGACCCTTGTAGCCACGGCTGAAGACACCCTCCATCGCGGACACGTTCACGACGTACTTCCGGCGGGCCGGGCTGGCCGCCATCGCCGGTCGCAGCCGGCTGACCAGGATGAATGGCGCCGTCATGTTGCACAGCTGCACCTCGAGGAGCTCGAGGGGATCCACCTCGTCGACCCGCTGGGTCCAGCTGTTGATCGTGTGCAGGTCGGGCACCAGCCCGCCGGCGTCGATCCCGGCCTCACCATGTTCGGGCAGCGCTGAACCTGCCACCAGCGCAAGCCTCGAGATCTCCGATCCGCTCAACGACTCGGGCAGGTGGGGGAGCGGGTGCTGGCTCAGCGAACCGGCGAGCATCATCGGGTGCGCGTCTGAGATCCGGTCGAAGGTGAGCAGCTCGGGCAGGGGCCCGTCCGGGAGCGGCTCGGTCTCGGCCGCCGCGAGCGGGGCATAGGCGCCGGGGGAGCGACGTACGGTCTGGCAGGCGTTGTTGATCAGGATGTCGAGTGGTCCCGCTGCCGCCACCGAGTCGGCCAGAGCCACGACCTGGGCCGGATCACGCAGGTCGATGCCGACGATCCGCAGCTGGTGCAGCCAGTCGGCGCTGTCGGGCATCGCGGAGAAACGACGTACCGCGTCATTGGGAAAGCGGGTGGTGATCGTGGTGTGCGCGCCGTCGCGCAGCAGCCGCAGCGCGATGTACATCCCGATCTTCGCGCGCCCGCCCGTGAGCAGCGCACGCCGGCCGGTGAGGTCGGTGCGGGCGTCGCGCTTGCCGTGGTTGATCGCGGCGCAGCTCGGACACAGCTGGTGGTAGAACGCGTCGACATCGGTGTAGTCCTGCTTGCAGATGTAACACGGGCGCGGCCGGATCAGCTTGCCCGCGAGTGCGCCCCTCGACGCCGAGACCAGCGGGATGCCTTCGGTCTCGTCATCGATACGCTGCGGCGAGCCGGTCGCGGTGGCGGCGACCACGGCCTGGTCGGCGGCGTTGATCGCGTCGCGCCGGGAGTTGCGACGCTCCTTCTTGACGGTCTTGAAGATCGCCGCAGTGGCACGGCGTACGGCGATGGCATCGGGATGCTCGGGCGGCAGCGACTCGGCCTGCTCGATCACCCGCAGGCAGGCAGCGAGCTCGTCGGGGTCGATGCGGTTCTGTTCTTGCGCGTTCACCGGTGCAGGTTAGGCGAACCACGCTCCCGGAGCCTCATCGGAGCGCTGTCTGGGTGCGCGTCACTGACGTGACGTGTGCTCGACCGGACGCCGTTTGCTTGTGCTGATAGAATAGTTGTATGACTTTAAGTAAGTGGGCTACTGGTGCCTGAGCTCAGCCACAACCGACGCCTCCTGATTCTTGCGATCTGTTGCTTGAGCCTGCTGATCGTCGGCATGGACGTCACCATCGTCAACGTTGCACTGCCATCGATTCGCACCGACCTGCACGCCTCGGTGTCCGGGCTGCAATGGACCATCGACGGCTACACGGTGGTGCTGGCCAGCCTGTTGATCCTGTCCGGCTCGACCGCGGACCGGCTCGGCCGGCGCCGTACCTTCCAGGTGGGCCTGGCGCTGTTCACCTTCGGCTCGTTGCTCTGCAGCGTCGCACCCGGGCTGGGCTGGCTGATCGCCTTCCGGATGCTGCAGGCAGTGGGTGGCTCCATGCTCAACCCGGTCGCAATGTCGATCATCACCAACGTGTTCACCGATCCGCGCGAACGCGCACGGGCGATCGGGGCCTTCGCCGGCGTGGTCGGCGTCAGTCTCGGTGTCGGACCGGTGCTCGGGGGAGTGCTGGTCGACTCGATCGGGTGGCGCTCGATCTTCTGGGTCAACGTGCCGATCGGGATCGCGGCGTTCGTCCTTGCCGCAATCTTCATCCCGGAGTCCAAGGCCGAGCGGGCCAGGCGGATCGATCCGCTCGGGCAGGTCCTGGTCATCGGCGTGCTGCTGTCGTTGACGTACGCCATCATCGAGGCACCACGAGTCGGCGACTCGCCGGAGATCTGGGTGCTGGCAGCCCTGTGCCTGACCGCGTTGGTGACGCTGTTGCGCCATGAGTCCCGCCGCCAGGATCCGCTGATCGAGCTCACCTTCTTCCGCAGCGTCCCGTTCTCCGGCGCGACCGTGATGGCAGTGTGTGCCTTCGGTGCCTTCAGCGCCTTCCTGTTCCTGAACACCCTGTATCTGCAGGACGTTCGGGGGTTGAGCGCGTTGCAAGCCGGGCTGTTCCTGCTGCCGATGGCGGCCATGACTGCGGTGTTCGCACCCATCTCCGGACGGATGGTGGGCAACCATGGTCCGCGAACGCCGCTGCTGATCGCCGGCGCCGCGATGTTCCTCGGTGCGCTCCCGCTGACCGGTCTCACCGACGATCTCGGCTATGGCTGGCTGCTTTGCTGTTATCTGGTGTTCGGCCTCGGCTTCGGCATGGTGAACGCCCCGATCACCAACGCCGCGGTGTCCGGGATGCCCCGGAGCCAGGCCGGCGTGGCAGCCGCCGTTGCGAGCACCAGCCGTCAGGTCGGCGCATCGCTCGGCGTCGCCATCGTCGGTGCGGTGGTCAGCAGCGGCGCCGGCGCGACCATCCGGACCGAGTTCGCGCAGGCGAGCCATCCCGGTTGGTGGACCGTTGTCGGCTGTGGCGCCGCAGTGTTCCTGCTTGCCTTGGTCACGACGGGTCGGTGGGCCGCCGGCTCGGCCCTCAAGGTTGCCGACCTGCTCGATGAGGAAGCCGTGCCACAGCCGCCCGTAGCGGGGATGATGAAGCCATGAGCAATCAGCCCGATCCGGCCACCAGGGCCTGGCAGTCGATGCGCGCTCTGGTGCTCGACCTGCACGACCGCCGCGCCGCGGTGTCCGACGCAATCGGGATGAGCTACCTCCGCGCGAAGGCGTTGCGGCTGTTGTTGCCCGGGCCGTTGCCGATGGGTGAGCTCGGCACTGGGCTGGGGACCGACGCGCCGTACATCACCGTCATCGTCGATGACCTCGAGAAGCGCGGGCTGGTACGTCGGGAGGTCAATCCGGCTGATCGACGCTCGAAGCTCGTTCAGGTCAGCACGGCCGGGCGCGCGGTGGCGCGAACGGCCGATGAGATCCAGTCAACGCCACCGGCCGAGCTTCTCGCCTTGACGGAGGCCGACCTGGCAACCCTGGAACAGATATTGCGCCGGCTGGTCGAGAGCTCAGAGAGGCGCTAGGCAAGTTCGGTGCGACATGGCACGATCTCGAAGATGACCAGCAGCCCTGCCGCGCCGCAGCGCCTGCGCGACCTCGCGCTGTTGCGCCGCGTCCGCGACCGGATCGACCGGGACTACGTGCAGCCGCTGGATGTGGAGGCGCTTGCCCGCGGCGTGCACCTGTCGGCCGGGCACCTCAGTCGCGAGTTCCGGCGCGCCTATGGCGAGTCGCCGTACGCCTATCTGATGACGCGGCGTATCGAGCGCGCGATGGCGCTGTTGCGTCGCGGCGACCTCAGCGTCACCGAGGTCTGCTTCACGGTCGGCTGCTCGTCGCTGGGCACCTTCAGCACCCGCTTCACCGAGCTGGTCGGTGTCCCGCCCAGCACCTACCGGCGCCAGGCCGCGAACGAGACCGCGGAGATGCCGCCGTGTGTCTCGAAGCAGGTGACCAGACCGATCAGGGCCAGATCGATCAGAAATCGAGAAGCACGCGCCGCGGAGCCGCAACTAACCTGAGCGACATGGACATCAGCATCTACTCGGCCTTCCTGCCGCACGACGACCGCGTCGCCGCCCTGGCCTTCTATCGTGACATCCTCGGCTTCGAGGTCCGCAACGAAGTCGGCTACAACGGGATGCACTGGATCACGGTCGGCCACCCGGACCAGCCCGGGACGTCCCTCGTCCTGCATCCGCCGGCGGCCGACCCCGGGGTCACCGACGACGAGCGCCGCACGATCACCGAGATGATGGCCAAGGGGACGTACGCGATCCTCACCCTGGCCACCGCCGACCTCGACGCGACCTTCGCAGCACTGGAGGGGAGTGGCGCGGACATCGTGCAGGAGCCGATCGAGCAGCCGTACGGCATCCGCGACTGCGCTGTGCGAGACCCTGCCGGCAACCTGCTCCGGATCAACGAGGTGCGCTGAGATGACCGCCATCACCTCCCTCACCCTCGAAGTGCCCGACCCTGCGGCCGCAGAAGCCTTCTATGAGGCCCTCGGGGTCGGCACCCACGTGAGCGTGCGCGCCGCGGAGGCACCGACGAGCGGATTCCGTGGCTACACGCTGTCGCTCGTGGTGTCCCAGCCGAACATCGTCGACGCCTTCATCGGGGCCGCCCTGGCTGCCGGTGCCACCTCGCTGAAGCCGACCAAGAAGGGGTTCTGGGGCTACGGCGGTGTCGTGCAGGCCCCGGACGGGGCGATCTGGAAGGTCGCCACGTCGTCGAAGAAGGACTCCGGTCCGGCCACCCGGCAGATCGATGACATCGTGCTGTTGCTCGGTGTCGAGAACGTCAAGGCGACCAAGCAGTTCTACGTCGACCACGGCCTGACGGTGGCGAAGAGCTATGGCGGCAAGTACGTCGAGTTCGCCGGCCCGTCGGGTGGCATCAAGCTGGCGCTCTACAAGCGCGATGCCCTCGCCAAGGACGCCGGTGTCTCCCCGGACGGCAGCGGATCGCACCGCATCGCCATCGGAAGCGACGCCGGACCGTTCATCGACCCGGACGGGTTCGCGTGGAAGAACGGATGAGCCATGCCGCAGACAGCCATGACCTGATCCGTGTGCACGGCGCACGCGTGAACAACCTGAAGGACATCAGCGTCGAGCTCCCGAAGCGCCGGCTGACGGTCTTCACCGGCGTCTCCGGCTCCGGCAAGAGCTCGCTGGTGTTCGGCACGATCGCCGCAGAGTCGCAGCGGATGATCAACGAGACCTACAGCTCGTTCGTGCAGGGCTTCATGCCGACGCTGGCGCGGCCCGAGGTCGACGTACTCGATGGGCTGACGACCGCAATCATCGTCGACCAGGAACGGCTGGGCTCCGATCCCCGCTCCACTGTCGGCACCGCCACCGATGCCAACGCGATGCTCCGCATCCTCTTCAGCCGTCTCGGGAAGCCGCACCTCGGGTCGCCTCAGGCGTTCTCGTTCAACGTCGCCTCCATCTCGGGTGCGGGGGCGGTCACCTTCGAACGCGGCGGCACCACCACCAAGGAGCGGCGGAGCTTCAGCATCACCGGCGGCATGTGCCCACGCTGCGAGGGCCGCGGTGCCGTCAACGACATCGACCTCACGGCCCTCTACGACGACAGCCTGTCGCTCAACGAGGGTGCGCTCACGATCCCCGGCTACAGCATGGACGGCTGGTTCGGCCGGATCTTCAGCGGCTGCGGCTTCTTCGACCCGGACAAGGCGATCAGGAAGTTCACCAAGAAGGAACTGCACGACCTCCTCCACAAGGCGCCGACCAAGATCAAGGTCGAGGGTATCAACCTGACCTACGAGGGCCTGATCCCGAAGATCCAGAAGTCGATGCTGTCCAAGGACGTCGACGCGATGCAGCCGCACATCCGCGCCTTCGTGGAGCGCGCTGTCACCTTCGCGACCTGCCCGGAGTGCGGCGGCACCCGGCTCAGCGCCGGAGCCCGGTCGTCGAAGATCAACGGCACGAACATCGCCGACGCCTGCGCGATGCAGATCACCGACCTCGCCGACTGGGTTCGGAGCCTGGACGAGCCGTCGGTCGCCCCGCTGCTGGCGACGCTGCGGCACACCCTCGACTCGTTCGTGGAGATCGGTCTCGGCTACCTCTCGCTGGACCGCCGTTCCGGCACGCTGTCGGGCGGTGAGGCACAGCGCACCAAGATGATCCGGCACCTCGGCTCCAGCCTCACCGACGTGACCTACGTCTTCGACGAGCCGACCATCGGGTTGCACCCCCACGACATCGAGCGGATGAACCGCCTGCTGCTGCAGCTGCGGGACAAGGGCAACACGGTGCTCGTCGTCGAGCACAAGCCGGAGACGATCGCGATCGCCGACCACGCCGTCGATCTCGGCCCCGGCGCGGGCACCGCCGGTGGTGAGGTGGTGTTCGAGGGGAGTGTCACGGGGTTGCGGACCAGCGGCACGATCACCGGGCGGCACCTGGACGACCGGGCCTCCCTGAAGCCGTCGGTGCGGACACCGTCGGGGGTGCTGGAGGTCCGAGGCGCCAGCACCCACAACCTGCGCGACGTCGATGTCGACGTCCCGCTCGGCGTGCTGGTCGTCATCACCGGGGTGGCGGGCTCGGGCAAGAGCTCGCTGATCCAGGGCTCGGTGTCGGGTCGGGAAGGCGTGGTGACGGTCGACCAGTCAGCGATCCGTGGCTCGCGGCGGAGCAACCCGGCGACGTACACCGGACTGCTCGACCCGATCCGCAAGGCGTTCGCGAAGGCCAACGGCGTGAAACCGGCGCTGTTCAGCGCCAACTCCGAGGGCGCCTGCCCCACCTGCAACGGCGCCGGTGTCATCTACACCGACCTGGCGATGATGGCCGGCGTCGCCACGATCTGCGAGGAGTGCGAGGGGAAGCGGTTCCAGGCCGAGGTGCTGGAGTACAGGCTCGGCGGCAAGGACATCAGCG
>JAOPXK010000033.1 GCA_025965195.1 Marmoricola sp. | reverse complement strand
GGTCTACCGGGTGCACGAGGTCGTCGAGACCCGCCAGGTCCTCGACATGGTCTCGACGATCCGGGGGACCCGGCTTCCTGCCCGGGTGGTCCGCGGCCTCGCCTGACGGCTGACCGGCCCGAAACGTGCGGACGGTGCCGATCCCGGACCAGAGGTCGATCCCACAGCCGTACGGCGACGACCGGAAGCGCGCCGGCGGCGAACAGGATCGCAACGGCGATCGCGTTGACCGTCTGGAACAGGACTCCGAATGGGCTTGCCGACCATGCCGATCTCGCCACCCAGGGCGTAGTGGGCCCGGCAGCAGCCGTATCCGGTCAAACAGCCAGGTTGCCACCCGCTGTCGTCGGGCATCCGATGGCGGCCGCGTCGGACGGATCACGTCGACGCTTGCTCTGGACACTTCGCGCAGCTCCTGTTTCGCGGGTCCGTGACCCGGGACGTCCGGTTCGGATCGCCGGACCGGATCGCTGGTGTGCGGCCCTCGAATCGGGACGCCCGACCAACCTGTGCGCCGTACGACGCTGCGGCAACCGATTTCAGACTTCGAAAAAGACGAGAAAAAACCGACCGAACCCTGGGGTCCGATCGGTTTCGATGCCCTGCGACATCACTCTGTCGGGCTGACAGGATTTGAACCTGCGGCCTCGTCGTCCCGAACGACGCGCGCTACCAAACTGCGCCACAGCCCGAAAGCGTGGGAAGTCTATCCGAGGTCGTCGCGGGCTCCGAATCGGGTGCCGATCGGCGTACCCGAGGCCCGATTCAACGGTGACGGAGACCCAACTCAACGGTGATGGAGACCCGATTCAACGGGTGGGGGTGAGGGTGAGGAGGGTGGCTTCGGGGCGGCAGCAGAAGCGGACCGGGGCGTACGGCGAGGTGCCGGCGCCGGCCGAGACGTGCAGCCAGTTGCTGCCGGGATCGCCCGGGCGGGAGTCGCGCGGATGCCGGTGCAGACCCTTGGCGCGGCCGGGTTCGAGGTCGCAGTTGGTGACCAGCGCGCCCTTGATCGGCAGGCAGAGCTGACCGCCGTGGGTGTGCCCGGCGAAGGTGATGTCGTAGCCGTCGCGGGCGTACTGGTCGAGCACCCGGAGGTACGGCGCGTGCGTGACTCCGACGCGCAGATCGGCGTCCGCAGGTGCCGGGCCGGCGACGGCCGCGAGATCGTCGAACTTCAGATGCGGGTCGTCGACACCGGCGAAGGCCAGCGTCGTGTCACCGACAGTCAGCCGCCCCGATGTGTTCGTCAGGTCGAGCCAGCCGCTGTCGCTGAAGCCGGCCTGGAGGTCCTTCCACGGCAGCTGAGGGGTGTTCGTGTTGCGCTTGCCGCTGTCGGGGAGGAGATACATGAGCGGGTTGCGCATCGTCGGGGCGAAGTAGTCGTTGGACCCGAAGACGAAAACCCCCGGCACGTCGAGCAGCGGACCCAGAGCATCGAGCAGCACCGGGACGGAGTCGCGGTGGGCCAGGTTGTCGCCGGTGTTGATCACCAGGTCCGGTTCGAGGGCAGCGAGCGAGGAGACCCAGCGCTGCTTGCGGTGCTGGTAGGGCGTGAGGTGCAGGTCGGCGATCTGCAGGACCTTCAGCGGTCGCTGCCCTGCAGGAAGGATGGCCAGCTCGATCCGGCGTACGACGAAGTTGCGCACCTCGACGCCGGCCGAATAGCCCAGTCCGGCAGCGCCGGCGAGCGCGCCGGCCCCGAGGGTGCGGTAAATCGACTTCGGCTGCATTCCGCAAGGCTGCCACAATGGCGGGCATGAGCGAGCTGAAGGAACGACTGCGTACGGACCTGACTGCGGCCATCAAGGCCCAGGACAAGGTGCGTTCGTCCACCTTGCGGATGGTGTTGACCGCGGTGACCACCGCCGAGGTGGCCGGCAAGTCCTCGCGTGAGCTCTCCGACGACGACGTTCTCGGGGTGCTGATCAGCGAGGGCAAGAAGCGCCGCGAGGCGGCCGAGGCGTTCGACGCCGGCGACCGCCCGGAGATGGCGGCCAAGGAACGGGCCGAGTCAGAGGTGCTCGCGGACTACCTGCCGCAGCAGCTCAGCAACGAAGAGGTTGCCGCGCTCGTCGCCGAGACGATCTCCTCGGTCGGCGCAGCCGAAGAAGGCATCCGGGCGATGGGCAAGGTGATGGGCGCGCTGCAGGGCAAGGTCAAGGGCAAGGCCGACGGCAGCTTCGTCGCCGCGGAGGTACGGCGTCAGCTGGGCTGACGCACGGCCCGCACGCGGACCACGAGGTCGTGGCTGCGTGGTCGACCGTCAGCGGCCGTGGCCCCCGCCGTGCCCGTGACGATGCCCGTTGTTTCGCGGCGGATTGTGGCGGACGACGGGTGCACTGATCTGCCTGGAGCCGCGCGACGGGTAGATGTAGACGATCGACCCCTTGTACGTCGTACTTCCGGGTGACGGGCTCGTAGCCGCGACCACGCCGGACTGTGTGCTCGAGCTGATCGCCGTACCGACGCTGGGGATCAGGCCGAGGGCCTTGAGGGCGTCACTGGCGTCCGCAACGCTCATCCCGGTCACGTCGGGCATGTTCAGCTGGACCGACGGGTCGACCTTGGCGACCAGGCCGCTGGGGGCGACGAAGTCCTCGTTGGGCAGCAGGTCCTGGATCGGACGCATCGCCTCCGCCCACATCGGGCCGGCGGTCGTGGAGCCGTGGGCACTCGGGACGTACTGACCGGCGAGCACCTGGCCGTTGAGGCTGATCGGGGTCCCCTGGGGGTTCGCGCCCGCGATCATCGACGCGGTGGCGAGGGCGGGGGTGTAGCCGTCGAACCACACCGAGTAGTTGTCCTGGGTGGTGCCGGTCTTGCCGGCTGACGGCTTGTCGAGCGCAAGGGCCGCGCCGAAGCCGCCTCCGACCATCACGCCGCGCAGGATGTCGTTGATCGTGTCGGCACTGTTCTGCGCCATCACCTGGTCGCAGGTCTTCGGGTAGTTCTTGAAGATCTGGCCGTCGCTGTTCAGGATCTGGGTGACCGGCCGGTTGTTGCAGTGCAGCCCGCGGGCGGCGACGGTCGCATAGGCGCCCGCCATCTCGAGCGGGCTGACGCTCGGGACGCCGAGAGTGAACGACGGGACGCGCTCGGCGCCGAAGCCGTTCTTGTTGGGCCCGGGTTGGGTCAGCTCGACGCCCATCGACTGGGCCATCTTGTAGGGGTTGCAGATGCCGGTCTCGGCCTCGAGCTGGGCGAAGTAGGTGTTCACCGAGAGCTGGGCACCCTGGTACATGTTGAAGGTGCCGTTGGAGGTCGAGTTGTGGGGGTCCCAGCCACCGGAGCCCTGGTAGGGACCGTTGCAGTCCTGGAACTGGTCGTCGTCGAGGTGGATCGTGGCCGGTGAGTAGAAGGTGGTCGATGCCGGAATGCCCATCTCGAGCGCGGCAGCCATCGTGAACAGCTTGAAGGTCGACCCGCCCTGGAAGCCGGCTGAGTCGCCGTACTTCTGGTTGACGACGTAGTTGAGGAAGGTCTGGCCCTTCTTCTTGTCCCGGCCCATCGGCCGCGACTGGGCGAGCGCCATCACGTTTCCGGTGCCCGGCTGCACCTCCGCGAGCGCGCCGATGGCCTGGTCCGTCGGGCTCACGTGCGCGGCCACGGCCTTGTCTGCGGCCTTCTGGTAGGCCATGTCGATGGTGGTCTTGATCGTCAGGCCGCCGTTGTTCAGCAGCTCCTCGCGATCCGCGACGGTCTTGCCCAGTGACGGGTCGGCGAGCAGGTACTGGTGCACGTAGTCGCAGAAGAACGCGGCCTTCGAGCCGAGGCAGCCGTTGGTGGTCGGGCTCACCTTGAGGGCGAGTCCGCCGTGCTCGGTCTGGCTCGCCTGGGCGGGCGTGATCTTGTTGAGCTGAGCCATCCGGTCGAGTACGACGTCACGGCGGGCGCGCGCCCGGTCGGGGTAGGTCGTTGGGTCATAGCCCGTGGGGTTCTTGACCAGCCCGGCCAGCAGGGCCGACTCGTTGAGGTTGAGGTCCTTCGCGTCCTTGTTGAAGTAGTGCCGGGCGGCCGACTGGATGCCGTAGGCGCCGTCGCCGAAGTAGGCGATGTTCAGGTAACGCTCGAGGATCCAGTCCTTGGAGTAGTGCTGCTCGAAGGCGATCGCGTGCCGGAGCTCGAGGATCTTTCGCTGGTAGGTGTCGGCTGTCGCCGCCTTGCGCTCGGCCTTGGTCTTGGCCTGGGCGAGCAGCGTCATCTTGGCCATCTGCTGGGTGATCGACGAACCACCCTGGGTGACCCCGTCGTTGGCCTGGTTGGTCAGGAACGCCCGGATGGTGCCCTTCACGTCGATCGCGCCGTGCTCGTAGAACCGGTTGTCCTCGATCGCCACGATCGCCGTACGCATCACGGGGGCGACGTCGCTCAGCTTCACGTTCACGCGGTTCTGGTCGTAGAACGTCGCGATCACCTGTCCGCCGCGGCCCAGAACCCGGGTGCGTTGCGCCAGCGGGTCGGCCTGGAGCTCCTCGGGGAGGTTCTTCATCGACTTCGCGGCGGAGTGCGCGCCGACGCCCAGAGCGGCTGCGAAGGGCACCGCGAGACCCGCGACGAGCAGGCCCATGACGGCAGACACCGCGACGATCACGCCAAGGTGGGAGATCACGGTGCCGAAGGTCAGCTGGTCGGTGCGCCGAGTCGACATAGCACAAGGATAGGGGGCGGGTAGGTGGCTACCGCCAGATGGCTCGTCGGGTCTAGTCCATTTGGACTATGCCGATTTGCTCACTACGTGTCTGTTTCGAGTCTCGATATATCCATAACTTACTCGTGGGGTTGGTGATTCACACGGGTCCCGTGCGAATCGGCCAACTAGGCGTGCAAAAAGGGGTAATCATGGCCTGGAACGAGAACTGGGCGTCGGTGGCGATGTGCAAGAAGTCGTCTCCTGACGAGTTGTTCGTGCGTGGTGCGGAGCAGCACAAGGCGAAGGTGGTCTGTGCGGCGTGCCCGGTGCGGACCGAATGCCTGGCTGAAGCACTGGACAACGAGATCGAATGGGGTGTCTGGGGCGGGCTCACCGAGCGTGAGCGGCGCGCCGTGCTTCGGAAGCGGCCGAACGTGACCTCGTGGCGCACACTGCTCGAGACCGCGATGGACGAGCACGCACAGGCGGTCTTCACCGCAACTGCGTGACGCGTCGGTCTGGTCTGCGGTCAGGCAGGCTGGTCCGACAGCAGGCCGCCGATCAGGCGTAGTCCATCAAGGTCGTGCACGTCGGTCGACAGCGCCGGGAGTACGGCGGTCGGCACATCCGGGTGCGCCTTCGCGAAGCGCCCCCGCAGCCGCGCCTCGCGCTCGACGATCAGCTTGCGGTCGGCGTGCAGCCGCAGCAGGCCCGCAGCGAGCTGGCTGGTCTCGTCACCCTTGGCCTTGAGGCGTTCGTAGCCGGCCATCGCTCCGGCGGCCGAGAGCTCCCCGCCCGGGTCCGTGCTGGCCCGGTTGATGACGAGCCCCGCCAGCGGCATCTTCTCCTCGCGCAGCCGCTCGACGAAGTACGCCGCCTCGCGAAGCGCGTCAGGCTCCGGCGCCGCGATCACCAGGAACGCCGTACCCCTCGCCTGGAGCAGCTCGAAGGTCCGCTGGGCCCGCTGGCGGAAGCCGCCGAAGAGGGTGTCGAACGCGGCCACGAACGCCTGCAGGTCGGTCAGCACCTCGCCGCCGACGATCGTGGTGACCGCCTTGGTGACCAGACCGAAGCCTGCGGTCATGATCCGGGCCGGACCGCGCGCCGGAGCCAGCAACAGCCGGATGAACTTGCCGTCGAGAAAGCTCGAGAGGCGCTCGGTTGCATCGAGGAAGTCCTGCGCGCTGCGCGACGGCGGGGTGTCCACCACGATCAGGTCCCAGCGGCCGGACTTGCGCGCGTCCTTGTCGAGCTGGCCGAGCTTCTCCATCGCCATGTACTCCTGGGTGCCCGCGAACGAGCTCGACAGCGCGATGTAGAACGGGTTGTTCAGGATCTGCCTGGCCTTCTCCGGGCTGGCCTGGCTCTCGACCACCTCGTCGAAGGTGCGCTTCATGTCGAGCATCATCGCGTCGAGGCTGCCGGATCCCGCCTGCGCTCGATCACTCGTCGGGTCGGGCGCGGTCGAGACCCCCGGCACCGGTCGCGGCACGTTGTCGAGCACCTCGATGCCCATCGACTGGGCAAGCCGGCGGGCCGGGTCGATGGTGAGGACGACGACCTTGCGCCCGCGCTCCGCTGCCCGCAACGCGATGGATGCCGAGGTGGTGGTCTTGCCGACGCCGCCCGAGCCGCAGCAGACGATGATCCTGATCGCCAGGTCGTCAAGGATCGCGTCGACATCGAGTGTGGGTGCGGTCGTGGCTGTCGCGGCGAGCGGACCGACGCGGGCGCCGGTGCGGCTGCTGGAGCGGGGCCTTGGGGTTGGCATCAGGCAAGTCCTTGTTCGACGAGGTCTTCGGCGAGCTCGTAGAGTCCGGCGAGGTCGACTCCGCCGGCCAGCTGCTGGAGCTCGTACGTCGGGATGTCGATCGCCTCGATCAGCTCACGCTGGCCGTCCTCGAGTCGACGACGCTCGGCATGGTGCACACCTTCATCGACCAGCCTCGCGACCAGGTCCTTGTCGGCGGGGACTCCGATGTTGTTGAGCTGCTTCGCGATCGCCAAGCGGTCGACCTTGTCGGCGAGCAGCTCGTCACGGTCCTGCTGGTCGAGGTCCTGGGGGCGGACCATGTTCACGATCACGCCACCGACCGGCAGGCCTCCTGCCCGGAGCTCGTGGACGCCGTCGGCCGTCTCCTGCACCGGCATCTCCTCGAGGACCGTGACCAGGTGGATCGCCGTACGCCTGGAGCGGAGCAGCGTGGTCACGGTGTCGGCCTGCGACTTGATCGGGCCGACCTTCGCCAGCCCGGCGAGCTCGCTGTTGACGTTGAGGAACTGCGAGATCCGGCCGGTGGGCGGGGCGTCGAGGACGATCGCGTCGTACGTTCTCGCGTTCTTGTTCCGCTTGTTGCGGTTGGCAGCCTCGTAGACCTTGCCGGTGAGGAGTACGTCGCGAACGCCGGGCGCGATCGTGGTGGCGAACTCGATGACCCCGAACCGGTCGAGCGCCCGGCCGGCGCGCCCGAGGCGGTAGTACATGTCGAGGTACTCCAGCAGCGCGGACTCGGCGTCGATCGCAAGCGCGTACACGTCACCGATGCCGGTCGAGCCCTTGGCGATCAGCCGCTCCTCGTAGGGCAGCGGTGGCACGTCGAACATCTGGGAGATGCCCTGGCGTCCCTCGGTCTCGCACAGCAGCACCGTCTTGCCGCGCGACGCGAGCGCCAGCGCCAGGCTCGCCGCGACCGTGGACTTCCCGGTGCCGCCCTTGCCGGTGACGATGTGCAGCTGCACGCCGGGGAAGTCGGGAGACCCAAGCTGTTCGACCATGTCCGAAGCCTAGAGGTGGAGATGGAGTCCGGCAGCGGACTCGTGGTTAGGATCACGAAACGGTGTCGTCGGGAGGACGTGGCAGTGGACAAGGTTGTTGGTTCGGCGGCCGAGGCCGTCGCGGACATCGTCGACGGTTCGACGCTGGCGGTCGGTGGGTTCGGGCTGTGCGGGGTCCCCGCGGTGTTGATCGACGCCGTGCTGGCGAGCGGGGCAACCGATCTGCAGGCGGTGTCGAACAACTGCGGAGTCGATGACTGGGGGCTGGGGCGGCTGCTGATGGCCAAGCGGCTGCGCCGGATGATCTCCTCCTATGTCGGGGAGAACAAGGAGTTCGCCCGGCAGTACCTCCATGGTGAGCTCGAGGTCGAGCTGACCCCGCAGGGCACCCTCGCCGAGCGGATGCGCGCGGGCGGATCGGGGATCGCCGCGTTCTTCACCGCGACCGGTGGTGGCACCCAGGTGGCCGAGGGAGGCCTGCCGTGGAAGTACGACGATGCCGGCAACGTGATCCTCGCCTCGCCGCCGAAGGAGACCCGCGACTTCGAGACAGCTGACGGGCGCCGTGAGTTCGTCCTGGAGGAGGCGATCATCGCCGACTTCGGTCTGGTCCGGGCGTGGAAGGGCGACCGGCACGGCAACCTGATCTATCGCGACTCCGCGCGCAACTTCAACCCGCTCGCGGCGATGTGTGGCCGGCTGACGATTGCCGAGGTCGAGGAGCTGGTCGAGCCGGGCGAGCTCAACCCCAACGACGTGCACACTCCGGGGGTCTACGTACAGCGCGTCGTTGCGCTGACCCCTGAGCAGGCGGCCGACAAACGGATCGAGAAGCGGACCGTCAGGGAGCGTGCCTGATGGCGAGCAGTGGCTGGACCCGCGAGGAGATGGCCGCGCGGGCGGCCTCGGAGCTGACCGACGGGTCCTACGTCAACCTCGGCATCGGGCTGCCGACGCTGGTGCCCAACTACGTCGCCGACGACGTCGAGCTGGTGCT
>JAOPXK010000003.1 GCA_025965195.1 Marmoricola sp. | reverse complement strand
CAACCGAAGCCGCGCTGGCCGCCTACCCGGGTGGCGTCGTGGACCGCGTTGTCCAGCTGAGCAATGGCGAGTACGAGGTGCACTACATCGGTGTCAACTGGCCGCACCACATCTTCGTCAGCCAGTCTTTCAGCGTCGTCGGTGCCGACTAGTTCCGCTGGTCCGCTGACCTCCTGCAGGTTCTCCTCGCGCGGACACGGCCACCACTTCGACGGTGGCCGTGTCCCAGCGAGTTTTGGTGCATGTTCCGTCCGGATCTTTTGAAGAGCGCAGAGGCGCGGACGTACGAAGCTCAATTGGACGAGAAGCAGACTGCGCACCGAGTGATCGGGATTCCTACGGACGCGGCCAGTTCGGACTTTCTTGTCGGCTGCGGGCCCCGAGCAGGGAGAGCAGATGCTGTGCCTGCTTCTCTGTGCTGCCTTCGGGGTTGATGCCGTGGCCGGGGCTGCCGGGGAGCAGCGTGAGCAGCCAGAACGCGGCGAGCACGATCCGGTACGCCTCCACCCGCGCCCGTTGCGCTGCCGTGAGGTCGAAGCCGGCGATCACCGTCTCGGGATCGAGCAGGCCACGCAACCGGGAGGAGGCATGTTCGACCAGATCGGCCACCTCGAAGGCAAGGTCGCCCACCCCGGAGTACTCGAAGTCGACCAGCCGCACGCGCTCCCCGTCCCAGAGCATGTTCTCGATGTTGCAGTCGCCCTGGACGACCACGGGGTCGCGGACCTCGTCGATGCCCGTCAGAGCATCGGCATGCCACTGCTCGGCGGCCTCGAGCGCGCGGCGTACGACGTCGGGGAGGCTGTTGCGGTTCATCTCGGCCAGCCACCCGACGTTCTTGGCGAAGAACTCGGCGGGGTGGCGGAAGCGCAGCGGCAAGTCAGGCGGTACCGGCACCGCGAAGAGCAACCGGTACGCCGTGAGCATCGCGCTTGTCTGCATCGGGGTGAGCACCGCGTCGAACGGATCACCTGCCACCCGCGACACCACCACCGCCGGCGGCTCGCTCTCCCGGACGATCGGTCGCGGAGCCAGCCCAGGTGCGCGCTCGTGGAGCAGCACCAGCGTCGTCCATTCCCGCTCCGGCTGGTCCCAATCGGTCCTCAGGTAGCGCTTCCGCACCACATCACCGTCGATCGTCACCTCACTATTGGCCACCGCGACATTCTGCCCGGCCGCCGACGAACGATCGGGGGACATCGACCTACGACGTCGAGGATGCCGTCCTACTCGACGTGGCTCATTGGGCTCAGGACCAGTTGCCAGCACCGGGTACCTACGCGGTCGCACTGGATGGTGCGCACGGACCCTGGGTCAGGCGACGCCTTGGTCGAAGATTCGCCAAGGGGCGACGGGCGAGCTACGCACCGCATTGTCCGACCGATGAACCGATGCTTGGATTGCCGACGAGTTAGCGGTCGGACGGCCTTTTCTCACCGCTCGAGACCTCACCGATTGGCAACGGGGCGGTGCCCCCGGCAGGGCAAGCCCAGACTGCGCGACCGTCCTCGACAAGGGTCCGCAGGGGATGGTTGGTGGGATGAGCGGCGCAGACCGGCCAGTTGGTAGGGCGACCGAGCCGAGCAAGTTCCTCGACTGCCCAGTCCTGAACCTGGTCGGCCAAGTGGGCCAATCCATGGGCCTGGGACAGCCCCAGGTCAAGCCACACACCCGTGCCACTCCCGTCAGCCCCGAACAGCATGACGGACTCCGACGGTTCCCAGTCCTGCCAGGTTGACGGCTCGATCCGCGGCAGCGGCACGCCTCCCGCCACCAGGTCCTCGGTTATGAGGCCAAGCGCTACCTCGATCGCATGTGTCACGAGATCAGTTTGCTCCAGGTAGCGAGCCCACCGACTGGTACGCCGACGCCGGCATCTGAGGACTGGGTGCCCACCTAGAATCTCGCCCATGGACACGATCGCCGACCAGCTGCGCGCCGTACTGCTGGCGACCGAACAGGCGCTTCCGGGCTACCAGTTCGACAAGTTGTGGGCGCTGAACGAAGAAGGTGCGACCGAGGCGGCGTTCGAGGGGCTGTGCACCCAGTTGGCGGCCTACGAGATCAGGCCGACGCAGGGCACCGTCGCCGGCCTGGTCGCCATCGGCGAGGCGCTGGGCAAACCGGTGCAGTGACGTCGGCCGACAGCCCTGCCGACAGCCAGGGCGCTCAACGCAAGACAGAACCGCCCCGAGGCTGAGCCTCGGGGCGGTTCTGGAAGTTCAGGTGATGCGATGTTTCAGGCGGGTCAGCGCGAGACCTTGCCGGCCTTGATGCAGCCGGTGCACACGTTGAGACGCTTGGGGGCGCCGTTCACCGTGGCGCGTACGCGCTGGATGTTCGGGTTGAAACGACGCTTGGTGATCTTGCGCGACCAGGGACGGTTGTTGCCGAAACCGGGCTTCTTGGCGCAGATGTCGCAGACGGCAGCCACCGTGTACTCCTTGGATTAACTACGGATGATTCAAAGATGTGGGTCCGAGCACGCTCACACACGTAGTCCGGACAACCGCGCAAGAATAACTGAGGAAGGGCGTCCGGCGCGAATCGAGCGGCCGGGCACCGTGCTGGGCGCCACATCGGGGCTTGACCAACTACCGTGAGCACCTCCAGCAGCGAGGTCGTCAGGCAAGGGGCCGAAGTGGAGCCAGACAGCGGAGAACAGGCGACTGACATCGCCACGTTCGACCTCGGCGCGCTGCTGCGGTTTGCCGATCTGGCCGTCGACGGGCTGTCCGAGGCGCGCGAGGAGATCGACGCCCTCAACGTCTATCCAGTGCCCGACGGCGACACCGGCACGAACATGTATCTCACCGTCGAGGCGGCTCGCGATGCCCTCGCCGAGCGGATGGGCGAGACCGGCGGCGACCTCCGGGTCGCCTTCCAGGCCTATGCCCGAGGCGCGCTGCTGGGCGCGCGCGGCAACTCGGGCGTCATCCTCAGCCAGCTGATCGGTGCGCTGTTCCGGCGGATGGGCCAGGCGGGACCCGAGGACCGATCGGCGGTCGTGTTCGCCGAAGGCATGCAGGCGGCGAGCGATGCGGCGTACGCCGCGGTGGGGGAGCCCGTCGAAGGCACCATCCTGACCGTCGCCAGGGTCGCCGCCGAAGCAGCCATCGAGCAGGCCAAGGATCCGGAGGCACGGGTCGCCCAGATCATCGGAGCGGCGGCCAGGGAGGCGCGCGTTGCCCTGGCTCGTACGCCGGACCAGCTGGCCCTTCTTCGTGACGCCGGTGTCGTCGATGCCGGTGGACGCGGGCTGTGTGTGGTCTTCGATGCGGCCGAGACCGCGCTGACCGGACAGCGGCCGGTCAGCCTGCCCAACCTGATCGGCAGTCGGGCGATCCCGGTCCCGATGCCGACGAACGACCTGACGCCCGAGGGTCCGGCCTACGAAGTGATGTATCTGCTCGACGCCGACGACTCCGCCATTCCCGAGCTGCGCACCACCCTGCAGGCGCTCGGCGACTCGTTGGTCGTCGTCGGTGGCGAAGACCTGTGGAACGTGCACGTCCACACCGACGACGTGGGCTCGGCGGTCGAGGCCGGGATCGTTGCCGGCACCCCGCGCAGGATCCGGGTCACGCACTTCGCCGAACAGGTCAGCCGGGCACGGGAGAAGCGGGCCGAGCGACGGGGCCGTTCGGTCGTCGCGGTCGTGGCCGGACCGGGCCTGGCCCGAATCTTCACCGATGCCGGAGCGAGCGTGATCAGGACCGGGCCGGGTCTGCGGCCGAGCACTGGCGAGATCCTCGAAGCGATCGAGCAGTCGGGCGCCGAGGAGGTCATCGTGCTGCCGAACGACCCCGACTCGATCGGAGTCGCGGAGGCAGCGGCGAGCGCCGCCGAGGAGTCCGGCCACGCGCATGTCGTGGTGATCCCGACCAAGGCGCAGGTCCAGGGCATCGCGGCGATGGCCGTCCACGAGCCGGGTCGCACCTTCGAGTCCGATGTGGTCCACATGACCTCGACAGCGCGCGGCGCCCGCCACGGTGCGATCACGGTCGCTGCCAAGCAGGCGATGACGACGGCCGGCCTGTGCGAGATCGGCGACGTCCTCGGCGTCGTCGACGGTGACTTCATGCTGATCGGCGATGACCGGCTCGAGGTCGCCATCGGCGTACTCCAGAAGCTGCTCGACGGTGGTGGTGAGCTCGTCACGGTGGTCGGAGGAGCCGATGCAGGCGAGCTGCCTGCCCAGTGCGAGGCGTACGTCGACCGCAACCACCCGGGCGTCGACGTGATCGTCTACGACGGTGGGCAGGAGCGT
The DNA here is from genome assembly GCA_025965195.1 of Marmoricola sp. Taxonomy (GTDB): domain Bacteria; phylum Actinomycetota; class Actinomycetes; order Propionibacteriales; family Nocardioidaceae; genus Marmoricola. The sequence goes on along the minus strand of JAOPXK010000003.1, from coordinate 31,009 downwards.
TACCCACTACTGCTGGCGGTCGAGTGAGCGGGCCACACATCGGCATCGGCTTCGACGACAAGATCGCCTCGGTGGCCGGAAAGCTCGCCGGCAAGCTGGAGAAGGCGCTCGAGCTGCGCACGGTCGGCGACCTGATGACGCACTACCCGCGGCGCTACATCGACAAGGCCACGGTCGCGGAGCTCGATGAGCTGCGCGAGGGGGACTTCCTCACCTGCTTCGGCAAGGTCGTCCACTCCCAGCTGAAGACCTGGCAGGACAAGCGCACCCGGCGTACGGCGTACCGGCTCGAGGTGGTCGTCGAGACCGACGGAACCCACCTCGCGATGACTTTTTTCGACAAGCAGCAACACACGGCCGAGTGGCGGGCGGGCGTGCTCGGGGTCGGCCGCCACGGGATGTTCTCCGGCAAGCTCGGCAGGTTCCGTGACGACTGGCAGCTGACCAACCCCCAGACCCGGTTGTACGGCGAGGAGATGAGTGCCGCCGATGCGTTTGCCGCCGTACCCAACCTGATCCCGCTCTATCCCGCCTCCGGCACGATCCAGACCTGGGACATCGAGGACACCATCCGGGTCGCGCTCGACCTGGTCGACATCCCCGATGTGCTCCCGGGCGACGTCCGCGAGAAGCACGACCTGATGGACGTGCGGACGGCGTTCCGCTGGATCCACCGGCCGGACGCCTGGGCCCAGAAGGTCAAGGCCGAGCAGCGGCTGAAGTTCGACGAGGCGTTCGTCGCCCAGACCGTGCTGGCCCGCCGGCGCAAGGCCCTCGCCGCCACCCCGGCCAGCCCCCGCACCGGAGGCGGTGACATCCTCGCGCGCTTCGACGAGCGGCTGCCGTTCGAGCTGACGAAGGGCCAGGACAAGGTCAGTGACGAGATCCTCGGTGAGCTCGCCCGACCGCATCCGATGCACCGCCTCCTGCAGGGTGAGGTCGGCTCGGGCAAGACCGTCGTCGCGCTGCGGGCGATGCTCCAGGTCGTCGACTCCGGTGGCCAGGCGGCCCTGCTCGCGCCGACCGAGGTGCTTGCCCAACAGCACCATCGCTCGATCACGAACATGCTCGGTGACCTCGCCCAGGGCGGCCAGCTCGGGGGAGCGGAGGGCGCGACCCAGGTGGCGCTGCTGACCGGCTCGATGAACACGGCCGCACGCAAGCGGGCACTCCTCGACGCGGCGTCGGGTGAGGCCGGCATCGTGATCGGTACGCATGCCCTGCTCGAGGAACACGTCCAGTTCTTCGATCTCGGTCTGGTCGTCGTCGACGAGCAGCATCGTTTCGGTGTCGAGCAGCGGGCCGCGTTGAACAGCAAGGCAGGCAAGCCGCCGCACGTGCTGGTGATGACGGCGACCCCGATCCCGCGGACGGTCGCGATGACGGTCTTCGGAGACCTCGACACCTCCACGTTGACCGAGCTCCCGGCCGGCCGGGCCGACGTACAGACCAATGTGGTGCCGGTGCGGGCGCAACCGGCCTGGCTCGAGCGGGCCTGGACCCGGATCCGTGAAGAGGTCGCGGACGGCAGGCAGGCCTATGTGGTGTGTGCGCGCATCGGCGACGAGCCACCGAAGGACGAGGGACCCGTGTTGCGTGCCGTCCTCGAGGTCACCGAGGAGCTGGCGACGGGGCCACTCAAGGACGTCCGGGTCGAGATGCTGCACGGCCGGATGACACCGGACGACAAGGACCGGGTGATGCGGGCGTTCGCCGCCGGCGACATCGACGTCCTGGTCAGCACGACCGTGATCGAGGTCGGGGTCGATGTGCCCAACGCCTCGGTGATGGTGGTCCTGGACGCCGAGCGCTTCGGCGTCTCGCAGCTGCATCAGCTCCGCGGCCGGATCGGTCGTGGCGGGCACCCGGGGCTGTGTCTGCTGGTCACCGAGACCGACCCCGAGAGCCCGAGCATGGAGCGGCTGGCAGCGGTCGCCGGCACTCGGGACGGCTTCGAGCTGTCCCGCATCGACCTCGAGCAGCGACGCGAGGGCAATGTGCTCGGCCACCAGCAGAGCGGTCGCACCAGCGGGTTCAAGCTGCTCTCGGTGCTGGTCGACGAGGAGGCGATCGTCGCTGCCCGCGAGGAGGCAACGACGTTGGTCGAGACCGATCCGGAGCTCTCCGGGTCTGCGGATCTCAGGTCTGCCGTGCGCCGCCTCGAGGAGTCCGAGCAGGCCGAATACCTGGAGAAGACATGACGCGGATCATCGGCGGGAGCGCCGGCGGGCGCCATCTCAAGACACCGACCGGGGCTGCGACCAGGCCGACGTCTGACCGCGTGCGCGAGGCACTGTTCTCCGCGCTCGAGGCCAGGGCAGGCTCGCTGAACGGGCTTCGGGTGCTCGACCTCTATGCCGGCACCGGAGCGATTGGGCTCGAGGCGATGTCACGAGGAGCCGGGGTGGTCACGGCAGTCGAGTCGGATCGGCGTACGGCGAAGCTGATCGAGGGCAATGCGGCCACCCTCGACTTCCGCAACGTCACCGTCGAGGCCGTCCCGGTCGCGAGGTTCCTCAGTGCCGCGCCGCGGGCGCCGTACGACGTGGTCTTCCTCGACCCGCCGTACCCGACACCCCCCGCGGAGGTCGATGACGCACTGCGCATACTGGTGCGGAACGACTGGATCGCTATGGGTGGAATTGTCGTCGTGGAGCGTTCAGCGCGTAGCGTAGAACCCGCTTGGCCCACCGGACTCGTCCGGTATCTCAGGAAGGAGTACGGCGAGACCGTGCTCTGGTACGTTCACGCGCGGTCTGAATGAGTGAAGACTGGCAGCAACGATCGGCGTGCGACTAGGAGGCAGCAGTGCGCAAGGCGGTCTGCCCGGGATCGTTCGACCCGGTCACCAACGGGCACATCGACATCGTCGCCCGCGCCTCACTGCTTTTCGACGAGGTCGTCGTGGCCGTCGGAGTGAACAAGTCGAAGTCGCGGGCCCGGCTCTTCACCGCCGAGGAGCGGATGGAGATGCTGGAGAAGTCCACGTCGCAGTTCCCCAATGTCACCGTCGCAGGCTTCGAAGGCCTGTTGACCACCTTCTGCGAGCAGCATGGGATTCGCGCGATCGTGAAGGGCCTGCGTGCCGTCAGCGACTTCGACTACGAACTCCAGATGGCGCAGATGAACTCGTCGCTGATGAACATCGAGACGGTCTTCATCCCGACCAGCCCGGAGTACTCCTTCCTGGCCTCTTCGCTGGTCAAGGAGGTGGCCACATTCGGCGGTGACGTATCGAGTCTGGTGCCCGACCACGTGCTGTCCCGGCTGACCCAGCGTCTTGCCGAGCGGGCCGCGGAGGCTGAAGAAGAAGGAGAAGGCCAATGAAGGAGGAAGTCGACGCCCTCATCGCCGAGTTGCGCGAAGCGATCAAGACGGCCCGTTCGATGCCGATGTCCGCGTCAGCGGTGGTCAACCGGGCGGAGTTTCTCGGCAGGATTCGCCAGCTCCAGACGGCGATCGACACGATGCTCACCGAGGCGACCGCGCTGGTCGGCGACCGTGACGCCGTGGTTGCCACCGGTCACGAGCAGGCCGAGGACCTCCTGCACCGTGCTCGACAGGAGCGCGACCAGATGGTCTCCGACACCGACGTCTACCAGCTCGCGCAGCAGCGGGCCGACGAGACGACGGGTGAGGCGGAGAAGCACGCCGCCGAACTGCGCGCCGAGGCCGACGAGTACGTCGAGGCGACACTCGCGAACTTCGAGCTGACACTGGAGCGGACCCTGGACACCGTGAAGCGTGGCCGGGCCCGCCTCACCGGCGGCCACCACCACAATCTGGGGGACGACAGCGACGTCGCCGGAATGTCCCTGCCGGACCACCTGGAATGATCGCTGCGGGCTGACCGGCGGCGGCCGTTTTGGCCGGGGAGCCGATCGACCGCTAAACTTCCCTCGGTTCTGTATGTGCCTCATCTGGAAGTGACGCCCTGAGCAAGTTAGACCCGAGAGCGCCGCTCGTGCTCGATACACGCGAGCTCGGCCGCCGCCCGGGGTCCCTGCACAGGGTGTCGTTCTCTGCTGAGGCACCTGCCGAACTTGGCATCGAAATCCTGGGAGTGCCCGAGGGTTCGCCGGTCGACTTCGACCTGCGGCTCGAGGCTGTCATGGAAGGTGTGCTCGTCACCGGATCGGCCGACGCCGATCTCGAGGGTGAGTGCGCACGGTGCCTGGAGCCGATCGAGGACACTGTCCACGTCGACCTCCAGGAGCTGTTCGTCTACGACGAGTCCGAGGCAGACGAAGAGGAAGAAGATGTCAGCCGGTTGCAGGACGATCTGATCGACCTGGAGCCACTGCTGCGGAATGCGGTGGTGCTTGCACTACCGTTCCAGCCGTTGTGTTCCGACGACTGTCCCGGCTTGTGTGTCGAATGTGGCGCACGGCTGGCAGACGACCCGGATCACCGGCACGATGATCCGATCGACCCTCGCTGGTCGGCGCTCACCGGGCTCGCAGCAACAGAAGACGAAGCCTGAACACAGACGTTAACGGCCGGAGCGATCCGGCCCCTGATAAGGAGTAACCGTGGCTGTCCCGAAGCGGAAGATGTCGCGCAGCAACACGCGCCACCGTCGTTCGGCATGGAAGGCCGTAGCGCCGACCCTGGTGAAGTGCACCAACCCGGCCTGCGGTGCCAACCACCTCCCTCACCGTGCGTGCGGCGAGTGCGGTCAGTACGGCGCCAAGGCCGACCGTCGCCAGGTCCTCTGACGCGACGCAACATCCGTTGACTTCGTCGTACGACGAGTTGCGTGATGCGCTCGGCAATCCGGTCCTGGACGCCGAGCTGCTGCACCTTGCCCTGACGCACCGGTCGTTCGCCTACGAGAACGGCGGGCTGCCGACCAACGAGCGCCTGGAGTTCCTCGGCGACTCGGTGCTCGGCGTGGTCGTCACCGAGACGCTCTACAAAACCCATCCCGATCTCTCCGAGGGCCGGCTCGCCAAGTTGCGGGCCGCCGTCGTGAACGCGCGTGCCCTGGCTGATGTGGCCCGCACGATCGGGCTGGGCGCGCACATCTTCCTCGGCAAGGGGGAGGAGGCCACCGGCGGACGCCAGAAGGCCTCGATCCTCTCCGACACGGTCGAGGCCGTGATCGGCGCCGTCTACCTCTCCGGCGGGTTCGACAACTCCGCTGGCGTCGTCCACCTGCTCTTCGACCCGCTGCTCACCGCCGCTGCGGCGCTGGGTGCCGGCCTGGACTGGAAGACCTCGCTCCAGGAGCTCACCGCCGAGCACGAGCTCGGTGTCCCCGAGTACGTCATCGAGGACGAGGGACCCGACCACCAGAAGACCTTCACCGCGCAGGTGCGGGTCGGCGACCGCCTGCACGGCAATGGTGTCGGTCGCTCCAAGAAGGAAGCCGAGCAGCAGGCTGCCGAGTCGGCGTACGAAACCCTCGCCGGTGAGTACGCCGCCGCAGCCGAGCTGGCCGGCAAGCTCGTCGCCGAAGCCAACGCGACGCAGAACGAATCCGACGCTGTTACCTGATCGCGTTGCCTGAGCTCCCCGAGGTCGAAGTCGTTCGGCGTGGGCTCGAAGCACACGTCCTCGAGCGCACGATCGAGTCCGTGGAGGTCCTGCATCCTCGTCCGGTACGCCGCCACGAGGCTGGTCCTGCCGACTTCGCGGCCCGGTTGACCGGTCGCCGGTTCACCGCTGCCCGCCGCCGCGGGAAGTACCTCTGGTTGCCGCTCGACAACGGCGACGCAGTCCTCGGCCACCTCGGGATGAGTGGCCAGATGCTCATCCAGCCGGCCGACGTACCCGACGAACGCCACCTGCGAGTGCGGTTCACGTTCTCGGGTGGTCGAGCGCAGTCGGGACCCGAGCTCCGTTTCGTCGACCAGCGGATGTTCGGCGGACTGGCCATCTCCGATGGCGGTGCCGACCTCCCTGGCGAGATCGCCCACATCGCCCGTGATCCGCTCGACGAGGCATTCGACGACGCTGAGTTCGTGCGCCGGGTCCGTCGCAGCGCCTCGGGCATCAAGCGGCAGCTGCTCAACCAGTCGCTGATCTCGGGCGTCGGCAACATCTATGCCGACGAGGCGCTGTGGCTTGCCCAGGTCAACGGTGAGAAACCGGGGGAGCGGTTGCGTGCCTCCGACGTCGAGCGGGTGCTCGCCGGTGCCCGGCAGGTGATGCTGGCCGCGCTCGGTCAGGGAGGTACGTCGTTCGACGCGCTCTACGTCAACGTCAACGGCGAGAGCGGCTATTTCGACCGGTCTCTGGAGGCCTACGGCCAGGAGGGCCAGCCCTGCTCCCGCTGCGCTACGCCGATTCGGCGTGTCTCGTTCATGAACCGCTCGTCGTACTTCTGCCCGGGCTGCCAGCCACTACCTCGTGCCCGCAGGTCTTGATCCAGCCGCACCCACCGTGAGACTCTTGTAGACGGCCCGTCCGGCCAATAACCCAGATTGCCCCCGGAGGACACCTATGGCCAAGGCTCTACTCGGTTACATCAGTACCACCGACCCTCGTGTTGCGGACCGGCTCTCCACCGACAACCGCCTACTTCGCCAGCGGGTCGCCGACCTCGAAGCGGTCGTCGTACGGCTCCAGGTAGAAAATGACGCACTCGCAGTACTCGCGTCTGAGGTCAGTCAAGACGTCCTCGAACCCGTCTGATCCCCCCAACGAGCACCAACCGACCCGGCAGACGATTCCCCTGCCGGGTCGATCCATGTCCGCTCGTGGTGCCTGTCAGTGCGTCAGTTCTGCACCCGCCCGCATCGGCAGCAGGAACACCACCAGGAAGCTGACGGCGTAGCAGCCGAGGCCGATCAGGACCAACTCGCGGATCGAGTCCACGAAGCCCTTGTCCGGGAGCACCTGGAAGAAGATCGTGCCGAGCACGGCGACCCCGAGCGCTCCGCAGAACTGCTGCACGGCGTTGAGCAGGCCGGACCCGGAACCCAGCTCGCTGTCGGCCAGTGAGGCCAGGATGATGTCGAACAGCGGGGCAAAGATCACGCCGGTGCCGAGGCCCATGATGATGAAGCCGGGCGCGAGGCCCCAGCCGCCGATCGCCATGCCCGAGTGACCGATGCTCCACCAGGTGGTGGCGACGCCGGCGCCGAGGACGAGCAGCCCTCCGTGAAGCACGCGCCGGCCGAACTTCTCACCAAGCACCGCGCCTGAGGCGCCGGCGCCGATGGCCATGCCGAGTGCCCACGGTGACATCGCGATGCCGGTGTGCATCGGGGTGAAGTGCAGGCCGTACTGCATGAACAGGTTGATGGTCAGCATGAAGCCGGACATCGCGGTGAAGAACGTGCCGAGGAACACGATGCCACCGACGAACGACCTGTTGGCGAAGAGCGAGGCCTCGATGACCGGGTGCGCCGAGCGGCGCTCGGAGACCACGAAGGCTCCGAAGAGCACGGCCGACGCGGCGAGCATGCCGAACATCCAGCCGGGCCAGCCCTCCACGTGACCCTGCACGAGGGGGTAGATCAGCAGCGCCGACGCGGCGGTCAGCAGCACGGTGCCTACCGGGTCGAGCCGGGCTGCCTTGTCCCGCTCGAGATTGCGCGGCAGGTACTTCAGCGAGAGGTACGACGCGACGACACCGACTGGCAGGTTGATCCAGAAGATCGAGCGCCAGCCTGAGCCGAACAGGTCGGCCTTGAGCAGGAAGCCGGCCAGGATCGGTCCGAGCACGGCGGCGAGGCCCATCACGGGGCCGAACGGGATGAACGCCTTCTGGATGTCAGCCTCGCTGAACGAGGCCTTCACCATCGCGAGGCCCTGGGGGATCATCACCGCGCCGAAGAGGCCCTGGGCGACCCGGGCGGCGATCAGCAGGCCGGCCGACGGCGCGAGGCCACACAGCAGCGAGGCAACCGTGAAGCCGATCATCCCGATCAGGAAGAGCCGGCGGCGCCCGAAGAGATCGCCGGCACGGGCGGAGGTGATCAGGCCGACCGCGAACGTCAGCGTGTACGCCGCGAGCACCCACTGCAGGGTGGACTCGCTGCCGCCGATGCTTCTTCGGATCGAGGGACCGGCGATGTTGGCGACGGTCGAGTCGAGGAGGTCCATCACGTCGGCGATCAGCACGACGGCGAGGACCAGCCAGCGGTAGCGGTAGCCGTGCTCCGCGCTGTGCAGAGGAACTGCCTCTGCGGAAAGGGTGGTGGTCATGGCTGAATCTCCTACGTGGTTCGGTTGTCGAGCCCCGGTTGTCGAGCTTGTCGAGACAGGAACAGTGTTCGTAAGCCTGCGAACACTGTTCTATATCGAACGATGTTCGTATGTCAAGAACATCGTTCGTTCATGGGTTACGATTGGGTCATGGCTGGTGAGTCGAAGTCGTGGAAGCTCGGCAAGGCCGAGGTCAGGGTCACCCTCCCCGAGGGCGTGACCGAAGGGCTCAGCAAGGCGTGGACCGATGCGATGGCCGGGGTCGGGGCGGATCGGCGTACGGCCAGGAAGGCGCCAGCCCGCGAGCGCCTCAGTGTCGACCGGATCGTCGACGTCGCCATCGAGCAGATGCGTGAGAAAGGCTACGACGCGGTCACCATGCGTTCGATTGCCAAGGAGCTCGACACCGGCCCGGCATCGCTCTACGCCCATGTCGCGAACCGGGGCGAGCTGGACGGACTGGTGCTCGACCGCGTCGCCGGTCAGTGGAAGATCCCGCAGCCCGATCCGGAGCACTGGGACGAGCAGCTCGACGTGGCCCTGCACGACCTGCTCGACCTCTACCGTGCCCATCCCGGAGTTGCGCGGGCGTCCATGGGGATGATCCCGATGCAGCCAGGTGCGCTGGTCGCAGCCGAGGGCCTCCTCGCGCTGCTCAGGGCGGGCAACATTCCCGACCGGTACGCCGCATGGTTCATCGACCTGACGAACCTCTACGTCGGCTCCGTCGCTGTCGAGGAGGACATCTGGCGGCAGCGGGGCGCGGAAACCGACGGCCCGGCTGACGAGGAGACCATCGTCGCGGCGGTCCGCGACTTCATGACCAAGCTGCCGGTCGACCACTTCCCGCTGATCTCGTCGATGGCCGACGTGATGACCTCCGGAGGCGGGGACGAGCGCTTCGACTTCAGCGTGAAGGTTCTGATCGCGGGCCTCAAGGCGCTGTCCGGCGCCTGAGTGGCCTGTCCGACACGCGTAGGCACCTCCCGCCGGCACCCGTCGGTCAACGTAGGCTGAGACTGCTGCTCTTCCCCCAGTCAGTGACACTGCCGGCGCATGCAAGGATTCGCGTCGGACCCGGAGTGAGGAGCCCCGTTGTATCTGAAGAGCCTGACCCTCAAGGGGTTCAAGTCCTTCGCCTCCTCGACGACCCTTCAGCTCGAGCCAGGCATCACCTGCATCGTCGGGCCCAACGGGTCCGGCAAGTCCAACGTGGTCGATGCGCTCGCCTGGGTGATGGGCGAGCAGGGCGCGAAGTCGTTGCGCGGCGGAAAGATGGAAGACGTCATCTTCGCCGGCACGTCCGGCCGCCCCCCGCTCGGTCGCGCCGAGGTGCTGCTGACCATCGACAATGCCGACGGCGCGCTCCCGATCGAGTACGCCGAGGTCACGATCAGCCGGACGATGTTCCGCAGCGGCGGCTCCGAGTACGCCATCAATGGGACCCCGTGCCGGCTGCTCGACGTACAGGAGCTGCTCAGCGACTCCGGCATCGGCCGGGAGATGCACGTCATCGTCGGCCAGGGCCAGCTCGACCAGATCCTGCACGCCACACCTGAGGACCGCCGCGGGTTCGTCGAAGAGGCGGCGGGCGTCCTCAAGCACCGCAAGCGCAAGGAGAAGGCGCTCCGCAAGCTCGACTCGACCGACGGCAACCTGACTCGGCTGTCGGATCTGCTCAGCGAGATCCGCCGCCAGCTCAAACCGCTCGGGCGCCAGGCCGAAGTCGCCCGTCGCGCGCAGAGTGTCCAGGCGGACCTCCGTGATGCGCGCGCCCGGCTCATGGCCGACGACCTCGCGACCGCCCGGCTCTCGCTCGAGCAGGAGCTCGCCGACGAGTCCGTCCTGATCGAACGTCGCGCCGAGGTCGAGGCCGACCTGACCGCCACCCGTGAGGTCGAGGCCGCACTCGAGCTGGCACTCCGCGAGGACCTGCCGGCGCTGGCCCGGGCGCAGGAGACCTGGTTCGGCCTGTCCGGCCTGCGCGACCGCATCAGGGGTACGGCGAACCTGGCCGCCGAGCGCGTCCGCAACGCGCGCGAAAGCACAGCGGAGCCGTCCGGTGGCGGCCGCGACCCCGAGCAGCTGGAGGCGGAAGCCGAACGCATCGGTGTGCAGGAAGCCGAGATCGCCGCCGAGGTCGAGGCCAGTCGGGGCGCACTCGCCGGCGCCGTCACGGCTCGCCAGACCTCCGAGCAGGAGTTCGGCGCTGAGGAGCAGCGCGTCGCGGGCCTTCAGCGAGCTGCCGCGGACCGGCGTGAGGGTATGGCCCGGCTGCACGGACAGGTCAACGGACTCCGCAGTCGTGCCGCAGCCGCCGACGAAGAGGTCGGTCGCCTCACCAGTGCTCGCGAGGAAGCCACTGCGCGCGCCGAGAAGGCTCAGCACAGCTTCACCTCGCTCGAGTCCAGGATCGCCGGGCTCGACGCCGGCGAAGAAGGTCTCGATGCCGAGTACGAGGGTGCGACCGCGCTGCTCAACGACATCGAGGACAGGCTCGCCAAGACCCGCCAGGAGGTGCAGACCGCCGAGCGCGAGAAGTCCGGGCTGGTCGCACGCAAGGAAGCCCTTGAGCTCGGCCTCAACCGCAAGGACGGTGCCGGTGCGCTGCTCGCGGCCACCGACTCCGTGGCCGGCATGCTCGGCTCGGTGGCCGCGCTGCTGAGCGTGCAGTCCGGCTATGAAGCTGCCGTCGCTGCGGCACTGGGTGGGGCGGCCGATGCGGTCGCCGTACGCGATGTCGACGCGGCCATCGGCGCGATCGGGCACCTCAAGGGCGAGGACCTCGGCCGCGCCGGGATCCTGCTCGGGGGCGCGGCCATGGACAACCAGACCTGGCCCGGGCTCTCCGCCGGCGCGATCTATGCGATGGACGTCGTGGAATGCCCCGACGACCTGCGCCCGGCGCTGTCCCGGTTGCTCTTCAAGATCGCTGTGGTCGATGACCTCAAGGCCGCGAAGGCGCTCGTCGCCGGAGCTCCCGATGTCACGGCCGTCACGCTCGACGGCGACATCCTGGGTGCGCACTTCGCGGCCGGCGGTTCGTCGAGCGCACCCAGCCTGATCGAGGTGCAGGCCGCGGTCGACGAGGCGGCAGAGATGCTCACCGCGGCGACCCACACGCTCGAGCGGCTGACCTTCACCCTCACCACCCTTGAGTCCGAGCGCGAGGACGCCGTACGTCGCTCCGACGTTGCGCTCGCCAAGCTGCACGAGTCCGATGCGACTCTCGCGGCGGTCGCGGAGGAACTCGGGCAGTACGGCTCCCAGGCCCGCTCCGCGAAGGCCGAGGCCGCTCGGCTCGACCAGGCGATCGCCGGTGCGCAGGAAGCCCGCGACAAGGACCTGGCCGGTCTCGCCGACCTCGAGGCTCGGCTGACCGCGGCCGAGGACGCACCCGAGGAGGAGCCCGACACGACCGAGCGCGAGCGTCTCGCCGAGGCGGCGCGCACGGCCCGGGCCCACGAGATGGAGAGTCGGCTGGCACTTCGTACGGCCGAGGAACGCGCCCGCGCCCTGCACGGCCGAGCCGACTCGCTGCGCAACGCCGCCAATGCCGAACGCCAGGCGCGCGCGAAGGCGATCGCCCGTCGCGAACGGATCCTCCATGAGGGCCAGATCGGTGAGGCAGTCAGCCGCGGTGCTGCCGTCGTGCTCGCTCGCCTCGAGGAGTCGATCGCCCTGGCGGCCGTCGCCCGCACCAGGGTCGAGCAGGGTCGCTACGGCCGCGAGCAGGAGCTGCTCAACACCCGGGAGAAGCTGCGCGGGCTCTCCAAGAGCCTCGATGAGCTGGTGAACTCCGTGCACCGCGACGAGATGGCCCGCACCCAGCAGCGGATGCGGATCGAGCAGCTCGAGGAACGCGCACTCGAGGAGCTCGGCCTGGACCCGGGCGCCCTCGTCACCGAGTACGGCCCGGACAACCTGATCCCGTTCAGTGGCGAGGTTCCCGACGGGGAAGAGGCTCCCGAACCAGCCGCCTACGACCGCGAGGAGCAGACCAAGCGGCTGCGCAGCGCCGAACGCTCGCTGGCACAGCTCGGCCGGATCAACCCGCTCGCGCTCGAGGAGTTCTCCGCGCTCGAGGAGCGGCACAAGTTCCTCACCGAACAGCTCGAGGACCTTCGACGCACGCGCAAGGACCTGCTCGACATCGTCCGCGAGGTCGACGAGCGGGTGCTGCAGGTCTTCACCGAGGCGTACGCCGATGTCACCAAGGCCTTCGACTCGACGTTCACCCGGCTGTTCCCCGGTGGTGAGGGCAGACTCGTCCTCACCGATCCGAACGACATGCTCAACAGCGGCATCGAGGTCGAGGCACGGCCTGCCGGCAAGAAGGTCAAGCGCCTCTCGCTGCTTTCCGGTGGCGAGCGGTCACTGGTCGCGGTCGCCTTCCTGGTTGCACTCTTCAAGGCCCGGCCGTCGCCGTTCTACATCCTCGACGAGGTTGAGGCGGCGCTCGACGACACGAACCTCGGCCGGCTCCTGGAGATCTACGAGGAGCTGCGCGAGAACTCACAGCTCCTGGTGATCACCCACCAGAAGCGGACGATGGAGGTCGGCGACGCGCTGTACGGCGTGACCATGCGAGGCGACGGCGTCTCAGCGGTGATCAGCCAGAGGTTGCGGGAAGCAGAGTCGGCATGAGCCGCGCCGCCTCCGAGCGGACCACCAGGGCCGACTACGTCGCGTGGCGTACGGCGAGCACCCGCTGGCGAGACGACGACGCCTACGGCCACCTGAACAACGCGACCTACTACGAGCTGTTCGACACCGCGGTCAACGCCCACCTCTACGAGGCGACCGGGCTCGACATCCGTTCACTGCCTCAGATCGGCATCGTCGCCGAGACGTCGTGCCGGTACTTCCGCGAGATCGGGTTCCCGGCGCCGATCGAGATGGGCCTGGTCGCCGACAAGGTCGGGACCTCGTCGATCGTCTATCGGATCGGCCTCTTCCAGGGTGACCCGGAAGGTGAGGGGGCGGAGGCCGCCGCCGAGGGCCGCTTCGTCCACGTCTACGTCGACAACACCGACCCGGCCCGCTCGGTGACTCCGATCCCCGACGCGATCAGGGCGGCTGTCGAACCCCTGCTGAGGTTTCCGAGCTAGCCTCGTGGGAAGACTGGAGTACCTGGCCTTCCCGGCCATCCCGGAGGTTTCCCTGTGCTGTGGACCCTGATCCTCATGTTCGTGATTCTCGTGGCCGCCGCAATCGTGGTGGTCTACGTGGCCTACCCGCACCGCGGCGAAGAGGTGCCCGGTGCTCCCTGGCTCGGTGAGGCGATGAAACGCGGTGTCGACGCGCTGCCGATCCTCGAGAGCGACGACATCGACGAGAGCGACCCAGCCCACCGTCGCTGACCCGTCCGGCTCGACCGGCACGCCGGTCTGGATGTGCTCCGGTCTCTGATTGGATGACGCCATGACCTTGCTCACGCTGCTGATCACCATTGCCGTCGTCGCGGTCCTCGTCATTGGCGGCACCGTCGGGCTGGTCGTGTCCCGAGGTCGTCGTACCGCGCCGCCGGAGATCGACCTGCCGCTACCGCCGGTCCTGCCCGAAACGACTCTCGAGCGCCCGGAGTCGGCCGCCAGCAGGCTCGTTCGCCTGCGGCAGCGACTGGCCCGCTCACAGGGCGGACTCGGCAAGGGCCTGCTGGCACTGCTCTCGCGTGACCGTCTCGACGACGCCACCTGGGAGGACATCGAGGACACCCTGATCACCGCCGACGTCGGCGTCATCCCGACGCAGGAGCTGGTCGAGAAGCTCCGCACCCGGCTGCGCGTCGAGGGCGCGAACGCCGGCTCGGCGCGTCAGGTGCTCCGCGAGGAGCTCCTGGCACTGGTCGACCCGACGATGGACCGGACGCTCAGCACGACCCGACAGGACGGCGCTCCGGCGGTCGTGCTCGTCGTCGGCGTCAACGGCGCAGGCAAGACCACGTCGGTCGGCAAGATCGCCCGCGTGCTCGTGGCTGAGGACAAGACCGTGCTGATGGGAGCGGCCGACACCTTCCGTGCCGCAGCGAGCGAGCAGCTCTCCACCTGGGGCGAGCGGGTCGGCGTCGAGGTCGTCACCGGTCCCGAGGGGAGCGACCCTGCGAGCGTGGCGTTCGAGTCCGTACGCCAGGGCATCGAGCGCGGGGTGGACGTCGTGCTCGTCGACACCGCGGGACGGCTGCAGAACAAGGCCGGCCTGATGGACGAGCTCGGCAAGGTCAAGCGGGTGATCGAGAAGCAGACGCCCGTGCGCGAGGTGCTGCTGGTACTCGACGCCACGACTGGCCAGAACGGCATGGTCCAGGCGCGCGTGTTCCGCGAGGTCGTCGACGTCACCGGCATCGTGCTGACCAAGCTCGACGGCTCGGCCAAGGGCGGCATCGTGGTCGCCGTACAGCGTGAGCTCGGGGTGCCGGTCAAGCTCGTCGGTCTGGGCGAGGGCCCGGACGATCTGGCGCCCTTCGACCCCGAGGAGTTCGTCGAGGCCCTCCTCGGCGACTGACGGGTCAGCGCGCTCCGAGACCGTGGAGGGTGAAGTCGACCATCGCGTCGATCTCCTCGACCGCGAGGGGCCGGCGGTCGATGACGGTGCGAATCGTCAGGATGCCCGCGAGCCACTCGATCGCGTAGCCGATCGCCGGTCCGGACCGGATCTCGCCTCGTGCGATGGCTCGCTCGAAGATCTCCCTGGAGGCTGACTCGGCGCCCTCGACGGCGTCGCGGTACAGGGCGGTGATGCGCTGGTCGCGCATCGACTCTCCGATCGACATCCGGAAGTACGCGGCCCCCTCGGGAGAGTTCGCGAACGCAAGCGCGCCCAGGTAGCTCTGCCGCAGGTCCTCACGAAGGTTTCCGCAGTCGGGGACAGGCATCTGGGTGCTGTACAGCTGTTGCATCGCCGCGAGGGCGAGGTCATCCTTCCTGGCCCAGCGGCGGTAGACCGTCGCCTTGCCGACCTTCGCGCGCGACGCGACGTCGTCGACGGTCATGTTGTCGAAGCCGTGCACGAGGATCAGCTCCGCGGCCGCGGCGAGGATCCTGCCGTCGGCCTCCGGATCTCGGGGACGACCACGTTTACGGGCTGGCGCGGGGGCGACGACCGTCGTGGCAAGAGCGGTCTGGCTCTGACTTCCCGCCGCCACGAGCGCGGCCAATCCCGCAGGCGCGTTGAGGATGTCGTCCCTGGCGAGATCGGGGTCGACGTCCAGGGCGAAGGTTTCCACGGCCTGAGGATAGGACCCTGGAACGGCCGTTGAGTGGTTTTTGACCAGTTGGTGCCAGTTCACGTGTTCGTAACACGGGCTCGTCAGGTGTCACCTGGACGAAACTCGCGGCGTCTTGCAGCGAAATGTCCGCTGTGCAGAGTCCTCCCCAACGGGCGGCTCGGGGCTGACACCGACGTCAGCCGCGGGCTGCCTTTCACTGAAACTCACCTATGGAGGCCCCATGGACGGCTATTACGCCTGGATGATCGTGGCGACAGCCCTAGTCCTGATGATGACTACCCCAGCGCTTGCGCTGTTCTACGGCGGCATGACCCGCTCCAAGTCCGTGCTCAACATGATGATGATGTCGTACGTCGCACTGGCAGTCGTCGGCATCGTGTTCGTCCTGTGGGGCTGGTCCGAAGGCTGGGGCGCGGACGGCGTCGGCAACGGGAACGGGAAGCTCATCGCCGGTCCGTTCCACGAGTTCGGGCTCAAGGGGGTCTCCTCCGGCAACTTCATCTACGTGCTCTTCCAGCTGACCTTCGCGGTCATCACCGCGGCGCTCATCTCCGGTGCCATCGCGGACCGCGTGAAGATCTCGTCCTGGATCGTCTTCCTGCCGCTCTGGGTGACGCTGGTGTACTTCCCGATCGCCCACAACGTCTGGGCCGGCGGCTGGTTCTACCACCACTTCCCGAACCTGGACTACGCCGGTGGAACCGTCGTGCACATCAACGCCGGTGTCGCCGGCGGCATCCTTGCCCTGATCATCGGCAAGCGCGTCGGCTTCATGAAGGACCCGATGAAGCCGCACAACCTGACGCTCACGATGATCGGCGCCGGCCTGCTCTGGTTCGGCTGGTATGGCTTCAACGTCGGCTCGATCGTGTTCACCTCCGACGCACTCAGCAGCCCGGCCAAGTTCTCGGCGCAGTTCTACGGCGAGACCGGGGTCACCTTCATGAACACCACCATCGCCACGATGGCCGCCATGCTGGCGTGGCTGCTCGTCGAGCGGATCCTGCACGGCAAGGCCACCACCCTGGGTGCCGCGTCGGGTGTGGTCGCCGGTCTGGTCGCGATCACGCCGTCGTGTGGTGCGGTCAACACGGTGGGTGCGCTCGCGGTGGGTGCCATCGCAGGAGCGGTGTGTGCCGTCGCCATCGGCATGAAGTACAAGTTCGGCCTCGACGACTCGCTCGACGTGGTGGGTGTCCACCTCACGGGCGGCATCATCGGTGCCCTCCTGATCGGGTTCCTCGGGACCCGCAAGTCGCCGCAGGGTCTTGACGGGCTCTTCACCGACGCCAAGGGTCACGCGATGAACGGGCTGTTCTACGGCGGCAACTTCGAGCTGCTGTTCCACCAGTTCCTCGGTGTGCTCTTCACCGTTGTCTGGTGTGGCGTCTTCACGACACTCATCGGCCTGGCGATCAAGTACACGATCGGCTGGCGCGTCAGCGAGGACGAGGAGATCGACGGCATCGACTTCGCCGAGCACGGTGAGACGGCGTACGACCTGTCTGACCGCTCCGGTGGCGGCGTGCTCCAGACGAGCGCTCTGTCTCGAAGTTCAGCAGCCGCCAAGGAAGGGGCACACGTATGAAGCTCGTGACCGCGGTGATCAAGCCGCACAAGTGGGAAGAGGTTCGTGAGGCCCTCGAGACCTTCGGCGTGACTGGCATGACCGTCAGTGAGGTCAGCGGCTACGGCCGGCAGAAGGGCCACACCGAGGTCTACCGCGGCGCGGAGTACGACATCGCGCTGGTCCCCAAGATCCGGATCGAGATCGTCGTCGACGACGGTGACGTCGAGACGGTCGCCGGGATCGTCGTGAAGGCCGCTCAGACGGGTCGGATCGGTGACGGCAAGGTCTGGATCTCACCGGTCGACAGCGTGATCCGGGTTCGCACCGGTGACCGCGACGAGGCCGCAATCTGACCGACGGGAACAACGACTTCGCTGGCTGCGCCCCACCAGGCCCCTCCGTTTGACTGGTGGGACGCAGCCAGCGTCGTACGTGGTGGCTGGGATCGTGCTCTGCATGACCTCACTCACCGCACTACAGGTCACCCGGATCGACACTCACATCACTACTCATCTCAATACTGGGGACACCGCCTGGCTGCTCGCCGCGGCGGCCCTCGTCCTGCTGATGGTTCCGGGCCTCGCGCTGTTCTACGGCGGCATGGTCCGCTCCAAGAGCGTGCTGAACATGATGATGATGACGTTCGGGTCGCTCGCGGCAATCACCGTCGTCTGGGTACTCGTCGGCTACTCGATCGCCTTCGGTGACGATGTCGGGGGCGGCCTTCTCGGAGACCCCTTCCAGCACTTCGGCCTCCAGGATCTCCTCTCGCCTCACGCCGACACCTGGCTGAGCGTCCCGATCATCCTGTTCGCGATCTTCCAGGGGCTCTTCTGCGTCATCACCGGTGCGCTGGTCTCGGGTGCCGTGGCCGACCGGGCCCGCTTCGGCTCCTGGCTGGTCTTCGTCTCGGTCTGGACGATCGTCGTCTATGCGCCGATCGCGCACTGGGTCTTCGACGCCGACCACCCGGGCCACGTCGGTGGCTGGCTGGCCAACAAGGTCCACCTGATCGACTTCGCCGGCGGTACGGCGGTCGAGATCTGCTCCGGCGCCTCGGCGCTGGCGCTCGCGCTCGTGGTCGGGACCCGGGTCGGATTCGGCAAGGAGCCGATGCGGCCGCACAACCTCACCCTGGTGATGCTCGGAGCCGGGCTGCTCTGGTTCGGCTGGTTCGGCTTCAACGCAGGCTCCGCGCTCGGTGCCAACCACACCGCGGCCGTCGTCTTCGTGACCACGCTGTGTGCCGGTGCGGCCGGGACGCTCGGCTGGCTGCTGCTCGAACGCATCCGCGATGGTCACGCGACCTCGCTGGGCGCGGCCTCGGGAATGGTCGCCGGTCTGGTCGCGATCACGCCTTCCTGCTCGTCGGTCTCGCCGCTCGGAGCGCTCCTGATGGGCGCCGTTGCCGGGGTGGTGTGTGCGCTGGCGGTAGGCCTCAAGTACCGCTGGGGGTACGACGACTCGCTCGACGTCGTCGGGGTGCACATGGTCGGCGGCCTGGTCGGAACCTTCGGCATCGGCCTCCTCGCGACGACCGCCGCGCCAGCCGGAGTGGATGGTCTCTTCTACGGTGGAGGGGTGGACCAGCTCGGTCGACAGGCGCTCGGCGCGGGCGTCGTACTCGTCTATGCGTTTGTGGTCTCAGGAGTCTTGGCCATGATGGTGCACAAGGTGATGGGCTTCCGGATCGACGAGGAGCACGAGGTGAGCGGGATCGACCTGATCATCCACGCCGAGACGGCGTACGACCTGCACTCGACAGCCGGGACGCGCAGCAGTGTGCTGACCAGCCACCGCGAAACCCAATAGAGAAAGAGGATTGCGCATGAAGCTCGTGACCGCGGTGATCAAGCCGCACAAGTGGGAAGACGTCCGCGCCGCACTGGAGACCGTCGGCGTGACCGGCATGACCGTGAGCGAGGTCAGCGTCTATGGCCGCCAGAAGGGCCACACCGAGGTCTACCGGGGTGCGGAGTACGACATCGCGCTGGTGCCCAAGGTCCGGCTCGAGATCGTCGTCGATGACGGTGACGTCGAGGCGGTCAGCAACGCGGTCGTCACGGCTGCGGCCACCGGTCGCATCGGAGACGGCAAGGTCTGGGTCACGCCGGTCGAGAGCGTGATCCGGGTGCGCACCGGCGACCGCGACGAAGCCGCGGTCTGACCCGTGGGAGCTGCCGATCGGGCCAAACGCGCCGAAACTGCCGATGCCCTGTGCATCGCGGCGTATGAGTCCGTCGGCGCGCCGGAGGTCGGTGTCGCACTCATGGCAGTTGGCGGCTACGGACGCCAGGAGCTGGCACCGTTCAGCGACCTCGACCTGGTCCTCGTGCATGATCCCGACGTCGAGATGGGGGACTGGGCAGCGCAGATCTGGTACCCGCTCTGGGACTCCGGCGCCAACATCGACCAC
This sequence comes from Marmoricola sp., assembly GCA_025965195.1. Taxonomy (GTDB): domain Bacteria; phylum Actinomycetota; class Actinomycetes; order Propionibacteriales; family Nocardioidaceae; genus Marmoricola. The sequence goes on along the minus strand of JAOPXK010000003.1, from coordinate 11,638 downwards.
TCCGTGCGTTCGACGCCCGAGGTCCTCGAGCAGGCCGGGACCGATCTGCGGGTCGCGCTCGGGTTGCTCGACCTGCGCCATCTTGCGGGCGATCCGAACCTCACCCTCCGGCTGCGTACGTCGGTCCTGGCTGCCTGGCGCAAGGGTGCGAAGGAACGACTTCCCGAGCTGCACGCGATGGTCGCCGGACGCGGTGAGCTGCTCGGTGAGCTCGCGCACGCGTCGGTGCCGGACCTGAAGGAGTCGACCGGCGGGATCCGGGACGCGACGGTGCTCAAGGCGCTGGTGGCGACCTGGCTGGTCGACGTACCCCATGCCGACCTGGAGCGGTGCCGGCTGTCGTTGCTCGACGTCCGGGACGCCTTGCAGACCGTTGCCGGCCGCGCGACCGACCGGGTCGCCCCCGAGTTCTGGCCCGAGATGGCAGAGCTGCTCGACCTTCCGGACGCGGTCGCCACCCAGATGCACACCCGGTCGCTGGGACGCCGGATCACGCACATCTCCCGGCTCACCTGGCGTCGCACCGAGGCGCTGCTGCAGCGCCCGGAGAGCGTGATCGGGGGCCGGCGCCCACGGCTCGAGCGGATCGCCGAAGGCATCGCGATCTCGCACGAGGAGGTCGTCCTCGACGCCGGAGCCAAGCCCGAGAGGGATCCCTTCCTGTTGCTTCGCGCTGCTGCCGAAGCCGCCGAGCGCGACCTGGTGCTCGCACCGACGACTGCGGCGCGGCTGGTCCGGGACTGCCCGCCCCTGCCCGAGCCCTGGCCAGCCGAAGCGCGGGACCTGTTCGTCCGGCTGCTCGCCGCCGGGCCGGGACTGCTCGGGGTCTGGGAGACGCTCGACGAGACCGGGGCGGTCGAGACCTTCCTGCCCGAGTGGGAGCGGGTCCGGTTGCTGCCGCACGCGTCGGTGGTGCACCGCTACACGGTCGACCGGCACATGGTCGAGACCTGCATCGAGGCGTCCGCCCTGATCCGACGGGTGGCGCGGCCCGACGTGCTGATGGTGGCGGCGCTTCTCCACGACATCGGCAAGGGCCAGCTCACCGAGCACTGTGTCGCCGGAGAGCCGATTGCCCGCGGGATCGCCGAGCGGATGGGCTTCGACGAACGCGAGGCCGACCTGCTCGGCGTGCTGGTCCGCCGGCACCTTCTCCTGCCCGAGACGGCGACCACCCGCGATCCCGAGGACCCGGCGACCGTCGCGCTCGTCACCGCCCAGCTGCACGATCGCGAGGAGCTCGAGCTGCTCGCGGCCCTGACCGAGGCGGACGCCCGCGCGACGTCGGAGAAGGCCTGGACAGCGTGGCGCTCCTCGCTGATCAAGTCGCTGGTACGTCGTTCCTACGCCGCGCTGGGCGACGGCCCGACGCCCGACTCCGAGCCGACGCACGAACCCGTCGACATCCCGGCCCGCGTCGTTGAGGACCCCGCGCAGGTGGCTGTCCTGCTCACACCTCTCGACGACGGATCCCGGGTGACCGTGATCTCCGGCGACCGGGTCGGCCTGCTGGCCGACGCAGCAGCAATGCTCGCGCTCCAGCGGGTCTCGGTCCGGGCGGCACGGGCCTGGACCGCTGACGGGTTCGGCATCTCTGTCTGGGAGGTCGATGAGGAGGTTCTCGACGCCGCGGTGATGCGGCAGCGGCTCGAGGCGATCATCGGCGGCCGGATCGACGCGGGCGAACGGCTCGGGCGGCCATCTCCCGCCCGGCTCGAGCCCAGCGTCGCAGTGCGCCCCGAGGCGTCGGCGCACGCGACCGTCCTCGAGGTTCGCTCGGAGGACCGGCCGGGTCTGATCTTCACCGTGTGCTCGGCGTTGGCTGCCCTCGGGCTGTCGGTCCGGTCGGCGCACGTGTCGACGCTCGGGCCGCAGGCGGTGGATGTGTTCTACGTCCAGGAGGCATCGGCCGGCGTGCTCTCGGACAGGCGATCGGCGTCGGCCGCGCACGCCGTACGCGAGGCGCTGGTGGCGACGGTCTCCTAAGGAGAAGGCGTACGCCGGATCCGGATCGTCTTCGGGCTGCCGTCCGGGTTCTTCAGCAGCTGGATCGGGTCGTCGTCGCCAGCAGGAGAGGGAGCGACGGTGCCGCGGTTCTCCTGGGACTTGAGCTCGTCGGTCGCACGTGCCTGTCCGGGGTTGAAGAACGCGTCGAGCCCGCCCAGCGCGTTGCCCATCCCGCCGAGCCCTTCACGGCCGCCGGGCTCGTTGAGGCCACGCTGGAAATGGATGAGGACGACGATCAGCGCGACCGTCATTGCGACGATCACGGCGATGGTGATCAGGACGCCCATGCCTGCAACAGTCCGCGACGGATGGGGCGCCGTCAAGTCGTGGCGGCCGGGCTACCCTTGAGCACCGGCCCCGACCGCCTGACGATTCGAATACGCGAGGATTGACTGCTTTGTTCGCCACCCTCTCCGATCGCCTTGCCGACACCTTCAAGAACCTGCGCGGCAAGGGCAAGCTCTCCGAAGCCGACATCGACGCCACCGCGCGTGAGATCCGCATCGCGCTGCTCGAGGCCGACGTCGCGCTGCCCGTCGTCAAGGGCTTCGTCGAGGCCGTCAAGGAACGCGCCCGCGGTGAAGAGGTCAGCGGTGCGCTGAACCCGGCCCAGCAGATCATCAAGATCGTCAACGAGGAGCTCGTCACGATCCTCGGTGGCGAGACCAGGCGGCTGCGGTTCGCGAAGACCCCGCCGACGGTGATCATGCTTGCCGGCCTCCAGGGTGCCGGCAAGACGACGCTCGCGGCCAAGCTCGCCCTCTGGCTCAAGGAGCAGGGCAAGAGCCCGATGCTGATCGCGGCCGACCTCCAGCGGCCCAACGCCGTACAACAGCTCCAGGTGAACGGCGAGCGCGCCGGTGTCACGGTCTATGCGCCCGAGCCCGGCAACGGCGTCGGCGACCCGGTCGCCGTTGCGCGTGCCGGTGTCGAAGAGGCGAAGCGGACGCTGCACGACGTGGTCATCGTCGACACAGCCGGCCGGCTCGGCATCGATGAAGAGCTGATGAAGCAGGCCTCGGACATCCGTGACGCGGTCTCGCCCGACGAGGTCCTCTTCGTCGTCGACGCGATGATCGGCCAGGACGCGGTCAACACCGCGCAGGCCTTCCTCGACGGGGTCGGGTACGACGGCGTCGTGCTCACCAAGCTCGACGGTGATGCTCGAGGTGGTGCCGCGCTGTCGATCGCCTCGATGACCGGCAAGCCGGTGATGTTCGCGTCCAACGGCGAGAAGCTCACCGACTTCGACATCTTCCACCCCGACCGGATGGCGTCCCGGATCCTCGACATGGGTGACCTGCTCACCCTGATCGAGCAGGCCGAGAAGTCCTTCGACGCCGAGTCGGCGGCCAAGGCCGCCGCGAAGCTCTCGGGTCAGGGTGGCGAGTTCACGCTCGACGACTTCCTGGAGCAGATGCAGGCCGTTCGCAAGATGGGCTCGATGACCAAGATGCTCGCGATGCTGCCCGGCATGGGTCAGTTCCGCGAGCAGCTGGACAACTTCGACGAGCGCGAGATCGACCGGATCCAGGCGATCATCACCTCGATGACGCCCGCCGAGCGCGCGAACCCGAAGATGATCGACGGTTCGCGCCGCTCCCGGATCGCGAAGGGTTCCGGCCGGAACGTCTCCGACGTGAACCAGCTGGTCGACCGGTTCTTCGAGGCTCGCAAGATGATGATGCAGATGGCTCGCGGTGGCGGGATGGCCCTGCCCGGGTCACCCGGCATGGCCCTGGGCAAGCGGTCCAAGGCCCGTCAGGCGCCGGCGAAGAAGAACGCCAAGGGCAAGCGGGTGTCGGGCAACCCGGCCAAGCGTGCCCAGCAGGACACCGAGGCTCCCGAGTCGCCCGCCGCGAACCCGTTCGGGCTGCCGGGCGACGTGCCCGCCGACTTCAACCCCGACGACTTCCAGCTCCCGGCCGGGCTCGACAAGTACCTCAAGTAGGGCTGGTCGTCGGGTCCGGAGTTTTCTCAGGGTATGAACCCAAAACCTCTGGGCATTGCGTCATCGCATGGCATCCCGGTACGTCGCACAGGTCGCGACGTGTGCGACGTACCGCTCCGGGTTCATACCCTGGGAAAACTCCAGCTCACCGAACCCGCGAAGCTGGCAACGCGCTACTTCTTGATCTGTACGACCGCCTCGACCGGGTTGTGGTCGCTGTTGCCGCCGGTGAGGATCCGGTAGTCGACGAACGTCATGATGTTCTCGGCTGCCGGTCTGACCCAGCTGGCGATGTAGTCGATCCAGCGGCCCGACCTGGTCGGCGGACCCTTGATGCCGAGTGCTGTGTAGATCGAGCGCAGTCCCGGCAGGGCGCTGTTGGAGCCATCGCCTTCGAGTACGGCGTACGGGAAGGCGCCGTACTCGACCTGCCGATCGGCCGCCGCGTCGACGTTCCAGTCACCCGCGACGAGCACCTGCCCGACGGTTGCGAGCTTGGCGACCGTGGCCTTCAGGACCTGCATGTAGGCAAGGTTGTTGCGGATGCGCTGGCCCGCCTTCGCCCGCGGATGGCCGTGGCTCTCGACGGCGGCATCCATGTGGGTCTGCACCCAGCTGACATTGGTCTTGCTGGCCTTGTGCCTCAGCAACAGCCAGGTCACCCAGCGTGAGCTGATCTTGTAGCCGCGCATGCTGGACCGGCTGCCGTAGAGCACGCCCTCATCGACGACCGTGAACACCTTCGTGTTCACCAGCACGGCGTTCAGGCCCTGGTAGGGGTCGGAGCCGGTCGGGCTGTAGAAGGACCAGCCCGGGTGCTCCGCCGCCCAGGTGCGCAGCTGGCCGGCCCGCTCCCGGCTGACCTCGTTCATCCCGATCACGTCGGAGTCGACGGCAAGCCGGTTCACGTCGGAGATCGCCTCGGACTGGGTCATCCCCGTGTAGAGGTTTGCCTGGGTCGCGACGAACCGCCAGGTGCCGTGGACGGGTTCCTTGGTGACCGGCGGGATCGGTGGCAGCGTGAAGTCCGGCGTCGGATAGACGGTGATCAGGTCGGTCGGCCCGGAGTTCGGTCCGGCCGGTGTCCCCGGATGGTGCGGAGCGTTGGGCCGCAGGATCAGGTAGAAGACGATGCCGAGCACCCAGACGCCGCCGATCACCAGGATCATCAGGACCGTGAATCGTCGGTCGGTGATGGCTGGCTCGGGCACGCGCCGAGCCTACGGGCTCGACGTCAACCGACGATGCGGCCGCGCAGCACGATTCGGCTGGGTTCGGCGAGCACGGTGAGGTCCTCGAGCGGGTTGCGGTCGAAGACCACGAAGTCGGCCGTCGTCCCTTCGCTCAGGCTGCCGTCCAGGCCGAGCCAGTCGCGCGCGCGCCAGGACCCGGCGCCGAGGGCGTCGAAGGCACTGATGCCGTAGTCGGCCAGCTCGCGGATCTCACCGGAGATGTTCCCGTGCGGGAGCGAGCCGCCGGCGTCGGTGCCGGCGTAGAGCTGCACGCCCGCGTCGTACGCCGCCATGATCGTCTGCCGCCGGGTGGCGTGCAGATCGAGCATGTGCCTTGTGTACTTGGGGAAACGGTCTCCACTGGCGGCGGCGAAGTTGGGGAAGTTGTCCAGCTGTACGACGGTCGGCACCAGCGCCACACCGTTCGCAACCATCTCGTCGACCAGGTCCGTCGACAGGCCGGTGCCGTGCTCGATGCAGTCGATCCCGGCCCCGATCAGGTCGGGCAGGGCGGCCTCGCCGAAGACGTGCGCCGTCACCCGGGCGCCGTGGGAGTGTGCCACCTTCATCGCCTCGTCGAGTGCTTCGCGTGGCCACGAAGGCATCAGGTCGCCCGCGTCCCGGTCGATCCAGTCGCCGACGAGCTTGACCCAGCCGTCTCCGAGCTGGGCCTGCTCGGCCACATAGGCAGGCAGCTCGTCGGGCTCGATCTCGTGGCCGTAGTTGCGGATGTAGCGCTTCGGTCGGGCCAGGTGGCGCCCGGCCCGGATCAGCCGGGGCAGGTCCTCGCGCTCCTGCACCCAGCGGGTGTCGACCGGGGATCCGCAGTCGCGCAGGAGCAGTGTCCCGGCAGCGCGATCGGCGAGCGCCTGCTGCTCGGTCTCCTCGTCGCTGACGCCGCCCTCGGGACCGAGACCGATGTGGCAGTGCGCGTCGACCAGGCCCGGCACGATCCAGCCGGATGCGGCGAGCTCGGCGCCTGCCTGCGGCTCGTAGGTGATGTTGCCGTCAACGACGTACAGGTCACGGGTCTCCCCGTCGGGCAGGACCGGACCGGAGAACCTCAGCGCAGACATGGCCCGACGCTATCGCCGTCAGTCGACGATGACGATCGGGACATCCTGGGGGACGTACTTCACGAGCGCGCAGTTCTTCTTGAGCAGTTCCGAGGCGACGGTGTCACCGGTGCGCCGGTCGATGACGTCGCGCCAGATCTCGTTGCGACGGAACACCTCGCCGGCACGCTGCAGGAACTCCTCGTGCCGCGCGTGGACCGAGTAGGAGAACGGCAGCTCGCGGTCAGCCCGGAGCTCACCCTTGAGGAAGCGGCCGCCGACGCCGACGCTGAGCACGAAGGTCGCCGCAGTGTCGTTGCGGACCACGAGGTCGACGTAGTTGTAGACGATCGAGCAGCCCACGCCCCAGGGCAGCACCCGGCCGTTGTCCGGGAACGGGTCGAAGCTGTGCTCGGAGCGTTCGGTGATGGTCAGCGGTGAGTGCATGAACATCCAGACCAGCAGGTTCGCGAGCTGACAGATGCCGCCGCCGACGCCTGCCTCCGCCTCACCGTTCGAGAGCTTCATGCCTTCGACGAAGCCGCGTCGCGTCGTGCAGTTTCCGACCGTCTTGTTGAACGAGAAGGTCTCGCCCGGCCGGATCACGACCCCGTCCACGAGGCCGCCCGCCAGCCGCAGGTTGGTGACCTTGTTGTGCTGCATCCACATCTCGGTCGCACCCAGCTGGCGAAGCAGGATCGACTTGTGCCGTTTCACCCGGAACGGCGTCTCGGGAGCGGTACGGCGTACCGCCCACTGGGTGTCTGAACGCAGCCACCGCCAGGTGCGCCGAGCCCGGTGCACCCGGACCGCCCACGGATACAACGACGGGTGGCGCTGGCTCAGCCGCGGGCGGGCGGTGACGCGCTCAGGGAGCTCGAAGGTCGTCGCGGTGTCTGTCATGGTCATGCCATCTCAGATGCGCGGCACACCGATTTGGTTGTCACGCGTCGACTCGATTCGATCATGCCCGGTATACGTGGCAGAATCTCCGCCGAGTCCTGTGCGCGTTGGTCCCTCTCAACCGAGGCGCACAAGGTCCACCGATTGGCCCGACCTGGTCCCCACCTGGTCCGAGCCCATCACCAACACACAAATTTCTGAGGAGACACCACAAACGTGGCCGTCAAGATTCGCCTGAAGCGTATGGGCAAGATTCGCCAGCCGTACTACCGCGTCGTTGTCGTCGACGCCCGCAAGAAGCGGGATGGTCGCGTCATCGAGGAGATCGGCAAGTACCACCCCAAGGAAGAGCCCTCGTTCATCGAGGTCAAGGGCGAGCGGGCGCAGTACTGGCTCGGCGTCGGCGCGCAGCCGACCGAAGCCGTCGAGGCGATCTTCAAGATCACCGGTGACTGGCAGACCTTCAAGGGCCTCCCGGGCACCGAGGGGACGCTGAAGGTCAAGGAGCCGAAGCGCGACAAGATCGACATCTTCAACGAGGCACTCAAGGATGCTGCGAACGAGCCCAAGGGCGCCGCAGTGACCAAGAAGGCCGCGAAGAAGGCCGACGACAAGGCTGAGGCCAAGGTCGAGGACAAGCCGGCCATCGAGCCGAAGGCCGCGAAGGCCAAGGCCGAGAAGCCTGCCGAGGACGCTCCCGCTGCCGAGGCACCTGCGGAAGAGGCCCCTGCTGCCGAGGCTCCGGCCGACGACGCTGTTGCCGAGGCTCCGGCCGAGGAAGCGAAGGCTGACGTCTGATGCTCGCCGAGGCGCTGGAGCACCTGGTCCGCGGCGTCGTGGACAACCCCGATGACGTGTCCGTGCGCGACAAGCAGCTGCGCCGTGGCTCGATCCTCGAGGTTCGGGTGAACCCGGCCGACCTGGGCAAGGTCATCGGTCGCAACGGCCGCACGGCGACCGCGTTCCGCACCGTCATCAACGCCCTCGCGGGTCGTGCTGGCGCGCGGGTCGACTTCGTCGACGTCGACCGTCGTCGCTGAGGACATCTTCGAGTGGGCATCGCTTCCGTTGGGGAGCGGTGCCCACTCGTGTATTCGGAGGACTGAGTGACAACGAGTGCTGACGACGACTTCCTGGTCGTCGGACGGATCGGCAAGGCGCACGGGATCAAGGGCGAGGTGTCCGTCGAACCGCGCACCGATGATCCCGCACGCCGGTTCAAGGTCGGCAGCGTGCTCGCCACCAGGTCGACCCGGCCCGGGCCGGCCCCGTCCGCGAAGCTGACGATCGAGACGATTCGCTGGCACCAGGACCGGCTGCTGATGCGTTTCGTGGAGATCCCGGACCGCAACGCGGCGGAGGCCTCCCGCGGCACCCAGCTGGTGGTACCCATTGACCCGACCGAGGTCCCCGATGACCCCGAGGAGTTCTACGACCACCAGCTCATCGGGCTGCGTGCCGAGAAGGCCGACGGCTCGCTGATCGGTGAGGTGAGCGAGGTCGTGCACGGAGCTGCCCAGGACCTGCTGGTCATCCATACGTCGACCCGCGAGGTGCTGATCCCGTTCGTGTCGGCGCTGGTGCCGCTCGTCGACGTGCCGGCCGGCCGGCTGGTCGTCGACGACCGACCCGGCCTGCTCGACGAGCTGCCGGACGAGCCCGCGGACAGCTGATGCGCATCGACGTCGTCTCGATCTTCCCCGACTACCTCGCGCCGCTGGAGCTCTCGCTCCCCGGCAAGGCGCGGCAGTCCGGGCTGCTCGACGTACACGTCCATGACCTGCGGGACTGGACCCACGACCGGCACAACACCGTCGATGACACGCCGTACGGCGGTGGCGCCGGAATGGTGATGAAGCCCGAGCCGTGGGGCGAGGCCCTCGACGCCGTCGCCTCCGGTGGGGCTGTCCTGGTCGTGCCGACCCCGAGTGGGGTGCCGTTCACCCAGGAGATCGCCGCCGAGCTGGCCGGCAAGGCGCACCTGGTCTTCGCGTGCGGGCGCTATGAGGGCATCGACCAGCGGGTGATCGACGATGCGGCCGGGAGGTTCGAGGTCCGCGAGCTGTCGATCGGCGACTACGTGCTCAACGGTGGAGAGGTGGCCGCGCTCGCGATCATCGAGGCCGTGATCCGGCTGATCCCCGGGTTCATGGGCAACGCCGAGTCGCTGGCCGAGGAGTCGCACGGATCCAACGGCCTGCTGGAGTACCCCGTCTTCACCAAGCCGGCTTCGTGGCGCGGGCTCGACGTGCCCGAGGTGCTGCTGTCCGGCAACCACGGGGCCATCACCCGGTGGCGACACGAGCAGTCGGTTCGGCGTACGGCGCAACGGCGGCCCGACCTGGCCCACCCGAGCGTCGTGCTCGATGGCCTGGAGATCCGGCTGGTCGCGCCCGGCGACGCGGGGGAGCTGCTGACTCTGCAGCGGGCGTGCTGGACCCACGAGCAACAGGCCAACCCGGACGTCGAGATCGATGCGCTCACCGAGTCGCTGGACGACGTCCGCGCCTGGATCGGCGAGGGCACCACGTTGGTCGCCCGCAGCGCGGGCCGGCTCGTGGGCGCCGTACGCGGCCGTCTGCAGGGGAGCACCTGGGACATCGGCCGGCTGATGGTCGCCCCCGACCTGCACGGCCAGGGCCTCGGCCGGATGCTGCTCTCAAGGATGGAATCCGCCGCGCCCGCCGATGCGACGGGCTTTGCACTGTTCACCGGCGCGGGCAGCCTGCGCAACCAGCGGATCTACAAGAAAGCCGGCTACCGCCTCTCCCGCGAGCAGCCAGGACCGGGCGTCGTGCAGATGACCAAGCGCCGCTGACCCGTCCGGACGTCATACGAGTTGGCTTGCCCAGCGGCCATTCGGTATGACGTCCCGCCGGATTTCGTCGTACGAGGTCGCTTGTGGCAACATTGACCCTTGGCTCAGCGAGCCATCGGTCGTCCGGTCAGACGGAGACCTGCGGTCCACCTGCCACAGGGGGAGGATCACACGGCAGCATCGCTGGCCCACCACTGCAATCGCAACTGATTCCGTGGGTGACCTGTGGCATTCGCGAGGAGAAACCATGACCAACGTCATTGACAGCCTGACCTCCGCGTCCCTTCGATCGGATGTCCCCGCCTTCCGCGCGGGCGACAACATCAAGGTCCACGTGAAGGTCGTCGAGGGCAACCGCTCCCGTGTGCAGGTCTTCCAGGGCGTGGTGATTCGCGTGCAGGGTTCGGGCATCGGCCGGACCTTCACCGTTCGCAAGGTCTCCTTCGGCGTCGGCGTCGAGCGCACCTTCCCGCTGCACTCCCCGATCTTCGAGTCGATCGAGATCGTCACCCGCGGTGACGTCCGTCGCGCGAAGCTGTACTACCTGCGCAACCTGCGCGGCAAGGCAGCCAAGATCAAGGAACGCCGCGACAACATCTGAGCTTCTGCGTGGCAGGGGCCATTAGGCTCCAGTGGTGAGTGGTCCCGGGAAGCGCGCCAGGAGGAAGCAGCTGCCCGTGTGGCAGGAGAGTCTGCTGCTGCTGGTGGTCGCGCTGGTCCTGGCGATCGTCATCAAGACGTTCTTCGTCCAGGCGTTCTACATCCCGTCGGCGTCGATGGAGCCGGGCTTCATCCAGAACGACCGGATCCTGGTGCAGAAGGTGACGTACTGGGGCTCGGCGGGACCGAAGCGCGGCGACATCGTGGTCTTCAAGGACCCGGGTGGCTGGCTGCAGCCCGGCGAGATCCGTACGGCGAACAACCCGGTCACCAAGACGCTCGAGGCCATCGGGCTCTACCCGACGGGCGGGCACCTGGTGAAGCGCGTGATCGGTGTCGGCGGCGACGAGGTGGTCTGCTGCGATGCCCAGGGCCGGATCACCGTCAACGGCAAGGCGCTCGACGAGTCGTCGTACCTCCCCAAGTCGACGCTGCCGTCCACGCAACACTTCGACGTCACTGTTCCCAGGGACCACCTCTGGGTGATGGGCGACAACCGGGACAACTCCGGGGACTCGCGGGCGCACATGGCCGATCCGGGCAAGGGCTTCGTCGCGACGAGCCTGGTCGTCGGACGGGTCTGGGCGCTCGTCTGGCCGTGGAAGCGGATGGAGATCGTCCATCGGCCGAAGACTTTTGCCGCCGTTCCCGACGCGAAGTGAGCGTGTCTCCGGCAGCGGTGGACCGGGCGCTTCGACCCAGTGGCTAGGCTCCACCCGTGACCGACGAGGGGAACGAAGCGAGCGCTCGGGCGACGTCCGTGCGCACCAAGTCCAGCGAGGACAAGAAGCAACTGCCGTTGTGGCAGGAGACCGGGCTGCTGCTCGTGATCGCGCTGGTACTCGCGGTCGTGATCAAGACGTTCTTCGTCCAGGCGTTCTACATTCCGTCGGCGTCGATGGAGCCGCAGTTCATCCAGAACGACCGGATCCTGGTGCAGAAGGTGACGTACTGGGGCTCGGCGGGACCGAAGCGCGGCGACATCGTGGTCTTCAAGGACCCGGGTGGCTGG
>JAOPXK010000102.1 GCA_025965195.1 Marmoricola sp. | reverse complement strand
AGCACCGACAACGCTGCACCGGTGTAGGCGAAGACGATCGTGTAGATCGTGGAGGCCCTGTGGTCCCTGCCGATCCGCATCGCGCTGCCGCGCGGCTTGGGGGGCGGCTTCTCCGGTGCCGCGGCGCGCAGCTCCCAGACGGCCGAGGCCTGGGTGATCGTCACGTCGTTGAGTACGCCGAGCGAGGCGATGATGATCGCGCACATCAGCAGGCCCTGGAAGTCGAGCTGCACCTGGTTGCTCAGGATCCCGCTGGAGTCGTCGGCTACCCCGGAGAGCCGGGCACCATGGACGGCGTACAACCCGATCAGGGCGGTCGCGGAGATCCCCAGCAGGGTGCCGCCGAGCGCAGCGCTGGTGCGCAACGAGAGCCCATGCGCAAGGTAGAGCACCACGAACATGATCGCGGCCGCGCTCACCAGTGCGACTCCGACCCCGTTGCTGCCCTGGAGAAGCGCCGGCAGCATGAACTTGCCCACCACGAGCCCGGCGAAGCCGAGACCGACCAGGGCGAGCAGCCCGCGAAGGCGCGCGACCGCAGCGACGATGATCACGAAGGCGATCGTGAGGAACAGGATCGGCTGGCCCCGCTCGACCCCGAAGAAGCTGAACGTCGCCGGGAAGCTTCCCTTGGCGGGGATCCGGATCAGTTCGACGCGGTCACCGGCCTTGAGACCCGACGACGCTGTCTGAGGCGCGATCTGGATCTTGGCGGCCGAGCCCTTCGACGCCCCGGAGAGCAGCTTGACGTCGAGCTCGGCACACTGGCTGGCCGCACCGGTGGAGTCGGGGTCCGACGTCTGGCTACCCGGGCACTTCGGCAGCACCTTGACGACCTCCGCCGTCGGGAAGGTCACTCCGGGCGCGGCGAAGGAGGCCTTCGGCCGGTCGGCCGGGTTGCTGCTCGGGAAGAGGACCACCGCGCCGATGATCGTGGCGATGCCACAGATCGCAAGGAACGCCAGCAGCAGAGCCTTGGGCAGCCTGCCGACAGCGAGATCAGGTGCGTCGTGGGAATGGCTGTGGCTGTGGCTGTGGCCGTGGTCGGTCGAGGTACCCGAATGCCGTCCTGCCATGGCGCCCAGCCTGCCAGACCGCACCACGTGAGAGGTGTTGGGTCGCCGGCCCGTCGGCTAGATCTCGTAGGTCTTGCCCGGCGTGGCCAGCTCGAGCGGCCCGGCGTACACCTCGCGAGCCTCGGCGAGGGGCACCTTGGCGTCATGCCACGGCGGGATGTGGGTGAGCAGCAGCCGTCGGGCACCCGCGCGGGTTGCGGTCTGGCCGGCCTCACGACCGGTCAGGTGCAGGTCGGGCGGGTTCGGCGCGTCCTCGATGAACGACGCCTCGCACAGGAACACGTCCGCATCGCGGGCCGCCAGGTCGAGCGCGTCGCAAGCCCCGGTGTCACCGGAGTAGGCGAGCGAGCGTCCGTCGACCTCCACCCGGATGCCGTACGCCGTGACCGGGTGCAGCACCTCGCGTGCGGTGATCGAGAACGGCCCCAGCGTGAACGGCCGGCCTGGGCTGTCGGCGAACGACTTGAAGTCGAACTCCTCGGTCATGCCGGGGTCCTCTTCGAGGTCGTAGGCACGCGCCATCCGGGCAGGCGTGTCACCGGGACCCCAGACCGGGATCCGCGCCTGATGGCCCATCGGGTGGTACTTGCGGAGCACGTAGTAGCCACACAGGTCGAGACAGTGGTCGGCATGCAGGTGCGAGATGAGTACGCCGTCGATGGCCAGCGGATCGACGTACCTCTGGAGCACTCCGAGCGCGCCGTTGCCGAGATCCATCAGGATGCGCCAGGTGCGGCCCTCATGCTCGGCCTCGAGGAGGTAGCAGCTCGCCGGCGACTCCGGACCGGGATAGGAGCCCGAGGCACCGATGACGGTCATCCTCATCCGGCCACCTCCCAGCCTCCGGCGTACTGCGAGACGCTCACCATCTCAGGGCCGAGGAAACGCTGGCCGATCGTGGCGAAATCCTCGGGCCGGCCTGTCGTCAGGAAACGGTGGGTCGGAGTGCCGTCGGTCCGGTCGAGCCGGTGCTCGACGAGCATCCGGTACACGTCCTTCGCGCACTCCTCGGCACTGCTGACCAGCGTGACGTCGTCGCCCATCACGTAGGAGATGACGCCGGTCAGCAGCGGATAGTGGGTGCAGCCGAGGATCAGCGTGTCGATGTCGGCAGCAGTCAGTGGGTCGAGGTACTCGTGGGCGACGCTGATGAGCTCGGGCCCACCGGTGACGCCCTGCTCCACGAACTCCACGAACCTCGGGCAGGCCTGCGTCGTCAGGACCACCTGCGGCGCGGCAGCGAACGCGTCGTCGTACGCCATGGACTCGGCGGTGGCGTGGGTGCAGATCACGCCGATCCGTCCGGTCTTGCTGGCGGCAACGGCACGTCGCGTCGCCGGAAGGATCACCTCGACCACGGGTACGTCGTAGCGCTCACGCGCGTCGCGCAGCATCGCCGCCGAGGCCGAGTTGCAGGCAATGACCAACGCCTTGACGCCCTTCTCGACAAGGTGGTCGAGGCACTCGAGGGCGTACTCGCGCACCTCACCGATCGGCTTGGGTCCGTAGGGCTGGCGCGCGGTGTCTCCGAGGTACAGCACGGACTCGTGCGGAAGCTGGTCGATCACTGCGCGGGCCACGGTGAGTCCACCGAAGCCTGAGTCGAAAATCCCGATCGGAGCGTCTGCCACAAGGAGAGGCTAGTTGTCGCAGGCTCCGGAAGTGGACATCTAGCGACTCACATCACTTGCGTCCTGGGTCACTTGCCGTTGGAGGAGCGCTCGTGCCCTGGTTCACCGCCTGACCATTGCCTAAACAGTGTCGCGATGTTTGGATCAGCAGGTCAGTGGGCGGTGCGGCTCCACGTGGTACGACGACAGGTAGGGCCGACTCGTCCTTTCTCGGGTGACGAAGTGGAGTTTCTCCATGCCTCGTACGAAGCATGCAGCCACCTGGGCGATCGCGGCATCCGCTGCCCTGATCGCCAGCGTGGCCATACATCCAGCGGCCAGTGCCGACAACAACGACCCAGCCAACCCAGCCCCGGCCAAGGGCAGTTACGGCGACGTGCGCAACGTGGGTCCGGACTACAACCAGGGCAAGAAGATGCCACTGGACCGGAGTTCGGTCACCCAGCTGAAGCGGCAGCTGACTGCGAAGGCCAGTGCCGCTGCCGCACCGGTGGTCGGTGACGACAAGATCTGGCTGGCCAACGACGACACCGACGGCTCGATCTACGCCAAGACCTACACGCTGCGCGGCGTCGGCGACCACATCCAGGTCTGGGTCGCGGATGACCGGGCGTTCCCGGCCGGAGACTGCCGCAACGACCTCGGTCTGACGAACGTCACCGACGACCAGGTGACCAGCTTCGTCCACGAGTTCGACACGAACATCTACCCCAAGGAGTCGAAGACCTTCTCGACCCCGCCGGCTCGTGACGGCACGGGCGGTGCCGGCCTCGCCGGTCAGCTCGGCCAGCCGGCCGACTACTACAAGGTTCCCAAGGCCCAGGCAGACGACATCGTGGTGCTCGTCGACAACGTGAAGGACGCGAACTTCTACGCGCCCGGCACGCCGGACGGCCAGACCTACATCGCCGGCTTCTTCTACTCGGTCTTCAACGAGTACGTCGACCGCAACGTGATGACGATCGACGCCTACGACTGGCTGCACCGCACGGGCGCCACACCCCCGAACGACACCGCCGATCCGGCGTACATCGCCTGCGCGCAGTCGCAGGGCTCGACCCGGGCGTACGGCGGTCCGCAGCCGCACCTCTACGAAGGCACCTTCGCCCACGAGTACCAGCACCTGCTGGAGTACTACGTGGACTCCGATGAGGTCTCGTGGGTCAACGAAGGAATCTCCGACTGGGCGCAGACCCTGGTCGGCTACGTCAACAACGACCACTCCCCCGATGTCGCGGGAGCCGACAGCCACATCGCCTGCTTCGACGGTTTCCAGCCGCCGAACTTCGGCGGGCCGGAGAACTCCCTGACCTCATGGGGTGATCAGGGCGGCCCGGAGATCCTCTGTGACTACGGGGCGGCGTACTCCTTCATGGAGTACCTCGCGAGTCACTACGGCAAGTCGTTCATGACCGCACTGCACCTGCAGCCGGCGAACGGCCTGCAGGGGCTCAACAAGGTCCTCAACCAGTTCGGCGCCGGCTCCAACGCCGGGCTGGAGACCATCCATCGCTGGGCGGCCGAGCAGGCGCTCGACCAAGTCCTCGACAACAACAACGGCAAGCTCAAGGGCGGCGACCCCGGCCTCTTCACGGCCGGCTCGCTGAGCTCGAAGATCAACTGGGCCAACACCCAGGCCTACGACAGCCCTGGTGCTCCGCCGAACGGATCGGACTACGTCCGGCTCCGCAGGAACGCGACGCACTACCTGACGCCGGGCGAGATCGGGACGATCCAGTTCAAGGGCGCGGCGACGCTCGAGCCGACGCCCGTCGAGTGGACCGTTGCCGGCACGCCGCCGGATGCGACGACGGCCGCCACCACCTGCGGCGACCTCCCCTCAGGCACCGGAGCGACCGCGCTCTACTCCGGCTGCGGGGAGAACCTCGACCGGTCGATCGTGCACTCTGCGACCGTCCCGAGCGGCAGCGGCGCGACGCTCTCCTTCGATGCCCTCTGGGACACCGAGGAAGCCTGGGACTTCGGGTTCGTCCAGGTCTCCGACGACAACGGCCAGACCTGGAAGAGCCTGCCGACTGCCGACACCACGTCGGTCTCCGACCCCGCTGCCGACGCCAGGATCAAGGCCAACCTGCCCGGTCTCACCGGCGACGGCGGCACGTGGAAGACCGAGACCGCGGACCTGTCGGCGTACGCCGGCAAGAACGTGCTGATCGCCTTCCGCTACCAGACCGACGCTGCGGTGAACGAAGGTGGCTTCTGGGTGCGCAACGTCTCCGTGGGCGGCACGCCGGTCCCGACCGGCAGCCTCGACGGATGGCAGACGATGTCGCAGGTCAACCCGCCCAAGGTGAGCGGCTGGACCGTTCAGCTGGTCGGCTACGGCAGCACCGGCAAGGCCTGGTACGCCAGGCTGAAGCTCAACAACAAGTTCGCCGGCAGCCTGATCGGCAACGAGGTCAGGAAGGCTCTCGGGAACAAGGCCACCACGGTCGCAGCGATCGTCACCTATGACGACCCGAGCGAGGCCGCCACCCAGGAGGCGCGCTACTCGCTGAAGGTGAACGGAGCGCTGCAGCCGGGCGGCTGATCGGTCGTCGAGCTCATCGGGACCGGGGGTGACCGAGCGAGGGGCGTGGCCGAGAGGCTGCGCCCCTCGTGGCGTCCGGTGACCTAACCGGTCGGCTGCTCGGCGCGCCTGCTGCCCTGCCGCCAGATCCACCAGAGACCGACCATCGGAAGCACCAGCGGGAAGAACCCGTAGCCGATGCCGAAGTCGGACCAGATGGTCTTCTCGGGGAAGGCATCCGACCAGAACGTCGTCGTCACCCCGACGACAAGCACGAAGACCAGCTCGATCGAGACAGTGACCATGGCAAGGCGCCGGCGGTCGGTCCCGAGTGCGAAGGTCGCGACGCAGTAGATCAGGGCAGCGAGAGCCGAGAGCGAGTACGGCACCGGCGCTTCGGAGAACTTCGTGGTCAGCTCGAAGCTCGACCGGCCGAGTCCTGCGAAGGCGAGGACGCCGTAGAGGAACACGATCAGCCGCCCGAAGCCCACTCCCGTGCCGGTGCGTGACGTCAGCGGCTCAGACATGGGTGCTCCAGATGTCATTGAGCCGGACGAACAGCACCGGGATCAGCAGCACGGCGACCAGCAGGACCGCCGTACCGCTGCGGGTGCGCTCGGATGCCGACCAGACCAGGCCCACCGGGATGATCAGCAGCGCGCCGACCAGGTAGGCGACATAGGTCCACACCGAGACGCCCTGATGGTCCTCGAAGACCCGCACCAGGCCGACGACGAGCTCGGCGACAAGTCCGACCTCGATGACCGCAAGTGCCGCCAGCGAGCCGTTGCCCGGCTGGCGATCGCGAATGATCAGTGCGGCAAGGAGAATGATCGTCAGCCCGCAGATGATCGAGAGCGTGATCTGGAGAGCGTTCACGCCCAGAGCTGTCCTTCGAGCTTTTCCTCGGCCTGGTCGATGGTGCCTTCGTAGGCGCCCGTGGAGAGGTACTTCCAGCCACCGTCGGCGACCACGAACACGATGTCGGCGCGCTGGCCGGTCTGCACGCACTTCGCGGCCTGGCCGAGCGCGGCATGCAGGATCGCGCCGGTCGAGATGCCCGCGAAGATGCCTTCGGCCTCGAGGAGCTCCCTGACCCGGCGTACGGCGTCACGAGGGCCGACCGAGAAACGCGAGTCGATCAGCGTTGCGTCGTACAGCTCGGGGACGAAGCCCTCGTCGAGGTTGCGCAGGCCGTAGACGAGCTCGCCGTAGCGGGGCTCGGCCGCGACGATCTTGACCTCGGCCTTCGCCTCGCGGAAGATCCTGCTGACGCCCATCAGCGTGCCGGTCGTGCCGAGTCCGGCGACGAAGTGGGTGACCTCCGGCAGGTCCGCGAGGATCTCGGGGCCGGTGCCTTCGTAGTGTGCGAGCGCGTTGGCGGCGTTGCCGTACTGGTAGAGCATCACCCAGTCGGGGTGCTCGGCAGCAATCTTCTTGGCAACCCGGACCGCTTCGTTCGACCCACCGGCGGCGGGCGAGGACACGATTTCCGCGCCCCACATCCGCAGCAGCTGGCGCCGCTCTTCGGAGGTGTTCTCCGGCATCACGCACACCAGCCGGTAGCCCTTGAGCTTCGCGGCCATCGCCAGCGAGATGCCGGTGTTGCCACTGGTCGGCTCGAGGATCGTGCAACCCGGGCGGAGGGTGCCGTCCTTCTCCGCGACCTCGATCATCTTCAGGGCCGGGCGGTCCTTGATCGAGCCGGTCGGGTTCTGGTCCTCGAGCTTGGCCCAGATCCGGACGTCAGGGGAGGGCGACAGCCGTGGCAACCCGACCAGCGGAGTGCCGCCGACCGAGTCGAGGAGGCTGTCGAAGCGCATGGGTGTCCCGACTCAGCTCGACCGGTCGGATCCGCCGGCGACTGCGGGGAGCACGACGATCTGGTCGCCGTCCTTGACGGGCGTCTCGAGGCTGCCGGTGAACCGGACGTCCTCGTCGTTGACATAGACGTTCACGAACCGGCGCAGGTCGGCGCCGTCGAGCAGGCGCTCCCGGAGCCCGGGGTGGTTGGCCTCGAGGTTGTCGATCACCTCGGTCAACGTCGTACCTTCGGCGTCAACTGCCTTCTCGCCGCCGGTGTACGTGCGCAAGATGGTCGGGATGCGGACCTCGATAGCCATGGGATTCCTCAACTCTGGTTCGGGGTGATGGTGACCGGTTCCTCGGTCACCTCTCCGTCGATGATTCTGTATGACCTGAACTCCACGGGGCCCTCACTATTCCCGTGCTCGCGTGTGGAAACGAGCACATAGTGCGCGCCTGGCTCGTTCGCCAGGCCGATGTCGGTGCGGCTCGGGTAGGCCTCGGTCGCGGTGTGCGAGTGGTAGATCACGACGGGTTCCTCGTCGTTGGACCACAGCTGCTTGTAGAGGTTCAGGAGCTCGGTGGAGTCGAACTCGTAGAACGTGGGCGAGCCGGCGGCGTTGATCATCGGGATGAACCGCTCCGGGCGGTCACTCCCTTCAGGCCCCGCGACGATGCCACAGGCCTCGTCCGGATGGTCCCGCCTGGCGTGCGCGACGATCTCGTCGTACGTCGCCTGATCGATGCTCAACACACCCTCAAGCGTAGGTGAGCGCGGGTCCAGCACCGTGCCGGGCCCACCAGCCGAGAGGGCTGGTGGGCCGAGAGGGTCAGGGCAGGTAGTACATCGGGTTGGGCAGCTTGAACGTCTTGTCCGCGAAGCCGCCGCTGAGGTCACTGAACTGGTCACCGAAGTTCGCGACGATGTCGTAGCCCATCGACTCGATGTGCTTCCGGGTCAGCGACTTGTACTGGATCGTCGTGCACACCGGAGTGGTCGTCGCGCACGAGGAGAGCCACGGCGCCGTCAGGTCCTTGAGGTAGAGGTGGTCCGACGCCACCGCCGGGTAGCCCACGTTGGTGAGGTTGGTGGTGGTGCCCGCGAGCTGGGTCGCCGGCCGACCGGTCAGGAAGAAGATGTCGTAGCCCTTCGCCTTGGCGTAGTTGACCAGCGACGGCATCCCGGGCACCGCGGGGAAGGCGGCCGCGTTGACGAAGGCCGCGTTGCTCGCCGGGTTGTAGACGAAGTTGCTGTAGATCTCGTAGTTGTAGGTGTTCAGCGTGGTGTCATCGATGTCGAGCAGGATCGCCTTCGTGGCGTGCGAGTGCGCGTGCTTCGCCTTCGTCTTCTTGAGGTACTGCTCGGCCTTGGCCTCGATGCCGGTCATCTCGTTGGCGTAGGCGCCGCTCGGGGAGAACGTGTGCAGCGCCGTAGTGCCCTGGTAGGGGTCGAGGGTCGTGGTGACCGTGTCGCCGTAGTAGCCCTTGATGGCTGTCTTGACCTGATCGATGTTCTGGATCTGGTTGGCCTTGGTGGGGCTCGCCGGTGGTGCGGGCACGGCCTGGAAGTGTGCCGCGACGGCGGAGCCGCCCAGGGTCAGCCCCAGGGTCAGGCTCAGGGCGGCCACAACTGCAGCGGTAACGACGGCGGCGGTGCGCATCGGGCGTTGTAGACGAATCATTGATGTCCTCCGAGAACTCTCAACCGAGTGTGAATCCGATCACACTCACACGAGCGGTTCCAGACCACAAGGAGCAACTGCCCACGACCTGCGGTGGCGCGTAGCATGCCGACATGGCCAGTGTCGGCGTGAGGTACATCGTCCACGACGTGGATGCCGCCCTCAGTTTCTACTGTGGACAGCTCGGTTTCACCGAGCTGATGCGTCCGGCACCGTCGTTTGCGATGACGAGCCGGGGCGACCTTCGACTGGCCCTGTCTGCACCCAACCCCGCCGGTGGCGGTGGACAGCAGATGCCTGACGGCACGTCCCCCGAGCCCGGAGGCTGGAACCGGCTGATGCTCGAGGTCGAGGACCTCGACGCGATGGTCGCATCGCTCCGCTCCGAAGGGGTCACCTTCCGCAACGAGATCGTCGAGGGCGTCGGCGGCCGTCAGATCCTCGCCCAGGACCCTTCAGGCAACCTCGTCGAGCTCTTCCAGCCCACCCGCGCCGAGGCCCGCCTCGAAGCCTGACGAGATCACCGGCGCAAAGGCGGACCGAAGTCCTCCGATCAGCCGCGTCTGCCTCGGCCGCGAACACTTGGGTCCACCTTTCTGCATCCGCCAGCGAATGCAGCAGGTCGAGTACGTACTCCTGGTCGTGGATCACGTCTTCGTAGGCGAATCTCAGCACGGACGAAGATGGGTCCGGCCTTGTGCGCTAGCGCGCGACGGCGTGGACCAGGGTCTCCTGCAGATAGCCGATCCAGTCGTAGATGTCGTGCACCTGACCGCGGGGATCGTCCTCGGGCAATGACTGCCAGTAGTCCTCGTCGCCCTCTTCGATGTTGAGCCGGGTCGCGATCGCCAGGCGCATGTCGGTGAAGGACCGCAACCAGGTCATCGCGGTCGGTGCATCGAGCTCGACGTCGATGAACAAGCCGTCCTCGGGCTCGGCCGGCAGGCCGGACTCCTCGAGCGCGTCGATGATCGCGGCCGCGGCGGCTGCCTTGCCGTTGCGCAGCGTTGTCTCGGTGAAGCGTCGGAAGTCGGACGCGGCTTCGTCGTCCTCGGGGTAGGCGGTCGGGAAGAGCCGCGCGAGCACGGGGTCCTCGGGCTCGGTTGTCGGACCGGCGAAGTTGAACAGCTCCTCGAGTGGGTCCACCCCGGCCTGCGGGACCGCTTCCTCACTCCGCAACAGCTCGATCAACTGACCAGCAAGGGATCTGAGCAGGTCCGCCTCAAAGGCGGTGAACGTTGCGAGCGCCACTCCGGACTTCCGATGGCGACGGAAACCCTGGCTCATGTCTGATCCGCCTTCTGGAGCGTCGCCCAGAGGCCGTACTCGTGCATCGCCTGCACGTCACGCTCCATCTCCTCGCGACTGCCGGTCGACACCACGGACCGACCGTCCTCGTGGACTTCCAGCATCAGCTTCTCGGCCTTCTTCTTCCCGTAGCCGAAGTACTGCTGGAACACGAAGGCCACATAGGACATCAGGTTGACCGGGTCGTTCCACACGATCGTCACCCACGGTCTGGCCAGCTGGGTGATCTCGTCGACTTCGGGCTCATCGAGCTCGACAGGGCTGGTGGACACGACCCCATTGTGCCCACATCACTATCGTGATGCCGTGCGCACCCAGTCGTCTGCCCGGTCTTCGGCACTACTGACGGACCACTACGAGCTCACCATGCTCCAGGCCTCGCTCGCATCGGGTACGGCAAACCGTCGCTCGGTCTTCGAGCTCTTCCCCCGCCGGCTTCCCGACGGTCGCAGGTACGGGGTCGTTGCTGGCATCGGCCGGGTCCTCGACGAGATCGAGCGGTTCAGCTTCGGTTCAGACGAGATCGGTTTCCTGCGCGAACACCACATCGTCGACGAGGCGACGCTGGACTTCCTCTCGACGTACCGCTTCACCGGCGACATCTGGGGGTATGCCGAGGGTGAGGTCTACTTCCCCTACTCCCCCTTGCTGATCGTCGAGTCGAGCTTTGCCGAGGCGGTGCTGTTGGAGACCCTGTTGCTCTCGATCCTCAACCACGATGCGGCAATCGCGTCGGCGGCTTCGCGGATGACCTGGGCCGCCGGCGACCGGCCGTGCATCGAGATGGGCTCCCGGCGGACGCATGAGCGGGCGGCAGTCGCCTGTGCGCGGGCGGCGTACATCGCCGGCTTCGCGACCACCTCCAACCTGGAGGCGAGCAGGACCTACGGGGTGCCGAGCGCCGGCACCAGCGCGCACTCCTTCACCCTGCTCCACGACACCGAGGCGGACGCCTTCCGCGCCCAGGTCGAGTCGCTCGGGCGGGGGACCACACTGCTCGTCGACACCTACGACATTGCCGAAGCGGTCCGCCTCGCGGTGGAGATCGCCGGCCCCGAGCTGGGCGCAGTGCGGATCGACTCGGGCGACCTCGGCCAGCTCGCCCACCAGGTCCGCCGGCAGCTCGACGGCCTCGGCGCCACCAACACCCGGATCCTGGTGACGAGCGATCTCGACGAGCACGGGATTGCCTCGCTCGCGGCGGCACCTGTCGACGGGTACGGCGTCGGCACTCAGCTCGTCACGGGCAGCGGCGAACCCACCTGTGGCTTCGTCTACAAGCTGGTTGCCCACGAGGACTCCGCCGGCCGGCTGGTCAACGTGGCCAAGAAGAGCCAGGACAAGGTCTCGTTCGGGGGCAAGAAGTACGCCCTGCGGCGGCTCGACGCCAACGGTGTCGCGCAGGCCGAGGTGGTCGGGATCGGCGAGCCGCCCGAGGACGACGGAGACGACCGCCGGCTGATGGTCGAGCTGGTGAGGGCGGGCGAGGTAGTCGGTCGCGCGTCCCTCGCCGAGGCAAGGGCCAGGCACCTCGCGTCCCGCGACGAACTGCCGATGAGGGCCCGGATGCTCCAGAAGGGCGAGCCAGTCATCCCGACCGAGCACGTCGGCGGGGACTGACTCTGTGATCGACGTTTTCACAGGCTATGAGGTCAAACCTCCTCTTCGCACATGTCGCGACGTATGCGAAAAGGAGGTTTGGGTTCATACCCTGTGAAAACTTCCCCCCAAGCGCTGGTGGCAGAGTGGCCCCGTGGATGTGCCCGTCGTACTCGCCCTGGACGGCAACTCCCTCGTCCATCGCAGTTTTCATGCGATGTCGCAGACCGGGCACCCGCGCTGGGCGGTCCGGGGGTTGTTGACCCAGCTCGTTGCCGCGGTCGACCGGATCCGGCCCAGCGCGATCGTGATCGGGTTCGACGACGCCGAGCGGTCCGTACGCCGGGAACGCTGGCCGGGCTACAAGGCGCACCGGACCCAGAAGCAGCCCGAGCTGGTCGAGCAGCTCGAGTCGGCCATCAACGTGATGATCGAGCTCGGGGTCGCGGTCGTCGTGCCCGACGGGCTGGAGGCCGACGACGTACTGGCCTCGACCGCGCGGTTCGCCCGAGACTCCGGAGCGCGGACCGTGCTCGTCACCTCCGACCGGGACGCGTTCGCACTGATGGATGACCACACCCGGGTGCTGCGCATCATCAACGGTGGCGTGGATGCATCGCCGGTGATGACCTCCGAACGACTGGTCACCCTGCTCGGGGTCACGGCGCCGCAGTACCGCGACTTCGCTGCCCTGCGGGGAGATCCGTCCGACAACCTGCCGGGAGTGCGTGGCATCGGCCCGACGACGGCGGCCAGGCTGCTCGCTGAGTACGGCACCGCGAGGGCCGCATTCGACGACCTCGACGGCGTCACGGCCAGGGTCGGCAAGAGCATCGCCACCCGGCTGTCACATCCCGACGCCCGCGCGGCCTGGGAGCTGAACTGTCAGGTGATGGCCCTGGACGACGGAGTCCCGCTCGGGCTGAGCCTCACCGGAGGCACCGGGGTGCTCCCGCTGCGGCCCGACGCGGTCGAGTCGGTCTTCCGGGCGCAGAACCTGGTCTGGTCGGTCGGCCAGGCGGTCGAGGTCCTCTCGCACGTCCAGCTGCCCGACGAGCCGCCGAGATTCGCCTCCGCTCCGGCCTACGTCCCGGTCGAGGTGCCCGCTCCGGTGCCTGCCGAACCGACGCACGAGCAGCTCTCGCTGTTCTAGGGGCGGCTAGCCGAAGTCGGGCACGGCCTGCAGGTGCTGGATCTTGAGGTCTTCGTTGATCAGCGCGAGATCGACCACCTTGACGACCATCGGGTCACCCTTGGTCGGGATCGTGATCGTGAACCGGAACGCGGTGTGGTCCCCGTTGACGAGCACCTCCTCGAGCGCGGTCTCGAACGAGCCGCTGAAGGAACGCTCGAAGAACTCCCTGATCGCGTCGCCGGTGTTCACCGGGCTGCCGACCGGATCCTCCTGGCGGGCATCCACTGCGAAGAGCGAGAGGACGGCGTCGATGTCCTGGCGGCCGACCGCGTCGACGTACGCCTCGACGACGGTGGTGATCTGTTCACGGGTGGGCATGACGCACACCCTGACAGAGAGTCGGTTGCCTGAGTAGCCTCGGGAGGCATGAGGGCTCTGATCATCGTCGACGTCCAGAACGACTTCTGCGAGGGTGGTTCGCTCGCGGTGGCCGGCGGAGCCCGGGTGGCCAGCGACATCGGCGAGCTGCTGCACCACTGGACCCGCAAGGACCCGAAGGCTCCGGCGTACGACGTCGTGGTGGCCACCAAGGACCATCACATCGACCCGGGACCGCACTGGTCGCACGAGCCGGACTACGTGACTTCGTGGCCGGTGCACTGCCGGGTGGGCACCGACGGCGAGGCCTTCCACCCGAACCTCGACCCGCAGCCGTTTGATGCGCTGTTCCTCAAGGGCGAGCACGCTGCGGCGTACTCCGGCTTCGAGGGACGTACGTCGGACGGGCAAGGTCTCGCCGACTGGCTCGTCGCGCACGAGGTCGACCAGGTCGACGTCTGTGGGATCGCGACCGACTACTGCGTGCGCGCGACCGCCCTCGACGCCGTCAGCAACGGCTTCGCGACGCGGGTCCTGATTAGCATGTGTGCCGGCGTGGCACCCGACTCGACCGAGGCGGCCCTGACCGAGATGCGCGAAGCAGGAGTGGACGTCGGATGAGCAAAGCACCCCCGCTGATCGAGCTGATTGCCGGTCACGCCGTCACCCGCCGCGACCAGATCGCGCTGACCAGTCCGAGCCGGTCGGTGACCTACGCGGAGCTGCATGCCCGGTCGAGCCGGGTCGCCAACGCGCTCACCGCGCTCGGAGTCGGCGAGCACGGCCGGATCGCCTATCTCGACCTGAACAACATCGAGTTCTTCGAGGTGATGCAGGGCGCTGCCAAGGTCGGGGCCGCGATCGCACCACTGAACTTCCGGCTGACGCCTGCCGAGCTCGCCCAGATCTGCGCGGACGCCGAGGCCGCCGTCCTGGTCGTCGGGCCGATGTTCGAAGCGGCAGTCGATGCGCTGACCGCAGCGGCGCCGTCGATCAAGAGAGTCGTACGCGTCGGCGAGGACTACGAGGCCTGGCTGGCCGAGGCTTCCGACGCCGACCCTGGCCGCACGTCCCGGCCCGATGACGTGGTGATGCAGCTCTACACGTCAGGAACGACCGGGCTCCCCAAGGGCGTGATGCTCACCAACGACAACTGCTCGGCGATGTTCGACATCGCGGACGCCTGGAACGTCGACGGCGACACGGTCTCGCTGGTCGCGATGCCGTTGTTCCACATCGGCGGCTCCGGATGGGCCGGCATCGCGCTCGCCTACGGCGCCACCAATGTCGTCGTCCCGATGCCCGATCCGGTGGGTCTCCTCGACACGATCGAGAACGACCGCGTCACCAATGCGTTCCTCGTCCCGGCGATCCTGCAGATGATGTGCGCGGTGCCGGGTGCGGCCGACCGGGACTTCTCCTCGCTGCGCTCGATCGCGTACGGCGCCTCCCCGATCACCGCACGCGTGCTCGACGACTCGCTGAGCACGTTCAGGTGCCCGCTGTTCCAGGTCTACGGACTGACCGAGACGACGGGTGCGATCACCGAGCTCAGCTCCGTCGACCACGACCCCGGCGGCCCGCGCGAGCATCTGATGCGCTCGGCCGGCAAGCCCTATCCGTGGGTCGAGATCCGGGTGGTCGATCCCGTGACCGGCACCGATGCCGCGCCTGAAGGCGTCGGGGAGATCTGGATCCGCTCGATCCAGAACTCGCCCGGCTACTGGAACAAGCCCGAGGAGACCGCCAAGGCGTTCGACCAGGACGGCTGGCTGCACACCGGGGACGCCGGCTATCTCGACACCGAGGGCTTCGTCTTCCTGACCGACCGGATCAAGGACATGATCGTCAGCGGCGGGGAGAACGTGTACCCGATCGAGCTCGAGAGCGTGCTGTCACAACATCCGGACGTCGCGGACGTTGCCGTGATCGGCGTACCCCACGAGCAGTGGGGCGAGCAGGTGCACGCCGTCGTCGTACGTCGTGAGGGGTCGTCGGTGACCGAGCCCGACCTGGTCGGCTGGACCAAGGACCGGATCGCCGGCTTCAAGCGTCCGAAGACGGTCTCGTTCGCCACCGAGCTCCCCCGCAACCCGAGCGGCAAGCTGCTCAAACGGGTGCTGCGGGAGCCGTTCTGGGGCGACACCGGCCGTTCGGTGAACTAGTGAACAACGAGTGACCAGGAGAGATCGATGAAGGTGCTCGTCGTCGGAGCAGGCCCGGTGTGCACGGCCCTGGTGCCGCTCACCGAGGCGGTCGGCTGGACGCCGGTCGTGGCCACCTCGCTCGATGAGTTCGTGCCACACGTGGCAGACGCCGACGCGGTGGTCGTGCTCGCCCATGAGGGCGACGTCGACGGACCTGCGATCAAGGCAGCGCTGGCCGCAGGCACGGCGTACGTCGGCGCGATGGGGTCACGCAGGACCCAGGCGAGACGACGCGAGTGGATGCTCGCGAACGGCGTCACCGAGACAGGCCTGGAGGCTCTGCATGCTCCCATCGGCCTGGACATCGGCGCAGACGCTCCTGGCGAGATCGCGGTCGCCATCCTCGCCGAGATCATTGCCGTCCGCCGGAACGCCGTCGAACGGGCCGCGTCCATCGCCGGTCGCGAGGGCCCGATCCATCCGGGTCTCGCACCGGGCGAGGCCAGCTGCCCCGGCGGCTGAAACTCGGCACCGTCCTCGAAGCCCGACGTACCGTGAGGTATGACCGCTTTCACCCGATGGTGCCTCGTCGCCCTCGGTGTGGTCCTGCTGATCAGCGTGCCCATCGTGGTCAGCGCCCGACCCGCGCATGACCAGACGATCAGCGCGGCAGCCCTGTTTGCGGAGGTCCGGGCTGCGAAGACGCACTCCTACTCCGGAGACGTCGAGACCAACGGCGACCTCGCCCTTCCGGTCGACCAACGGTTCACCGACATCGGGTCGTTGTTCGGCGAACGCAACCAGCTGCGGGTGTGGTGGCGGACCAGCCGCGAATGGCGGGTCGACAAGCTGCTGCCGACCGGCGAGACCGACCTGATCCACTACGCCAGGAGCACGTCACAGTGGGACTACGAACAGGACGCCGTCAGGTCAGGCGCTGATCCGGACATCCGGCTTCCGCGTACGTCGGACCTGCTTCCGCCCGCGCTCGGCAACCGGCTGCTCCAGGACGTCAAGGCCGGCGACCTCACCCGGCTGCCGGCCCGACGGGTGGCGGGCCTCGACGCGCTCGGGCTGCGACTGTCCCCCGCTGCGCCGCAGTCGAGCATCGACCATGTCGACCTGTGGGCCGACCCGGCAACGGGCGTTCCCGTCCGGGTCGAGGTCTATGCGAAGGGCGAGCAGTCGCCGTCCTTCACCTCGGCCTTCA
>JAOPXK010000165.1 GCA_025965195.1 Marmoricola sp. | reverse complement strand
TTAACGCTGAAAAGGGCTTCGGCTTCATTTCCCCCGATGACTCCTCACAGGACGTCTTCGCACACTACTCCGCGATCGCCTCTTCCGGCTTCCGCTCCCTCGAAGAGAACCAGAAGGTCTCCTTCGAGACCGAGCAGGGCCCCAAGGGCCCGCAGGCCGTAAACATCCAGTCTCTCTAAGACTTAGCTTCCAGCTAACTCTTTTGAGTCCGGGGCCGTAAGGTTTCGAGCAGGGCCCGTCTTTGACGGGCCCTGCTTTTGTTAACCCGTGTAATCCACGACGGCGGCCGTTCCGCCGGTCAGCCGTCAGGCCCGCACCTTTCTGGCGGTGAGCAGCAGATACTCCCACTCCATTTGCGAGGGCGCATCGCCGTGGGCGTCGCTGAAGGTGTCGGCCAGTTCCGTGAGCGCCTTGTCCAGGGCTTTGACCTTGTCCTCGTCGCCGGCCAGGAATTTGTACACCGAGATGGTGGGGCCGTAGTGGGATTTGAAGTAGCTCAGGAAGTCCTCCGGATGGGGGAAGCTGGTGATTGCCACCATCTGCTTTACCGCCTGGACATTGGTCACCCTGTCGCCGAAGAGCCCGCGGACGTGGTCTTCGCTGCCCCACAGCGGCGGCGGCTGGGCGCCGGGCGGGGGCGGGGGAGCGAAGGGCTTCATGGCCGCGAACATCTGCCCGACGAACCCTTCGGGGTCCAGCTCAGCAGGCCGATGGTGCCGTCGGGTTTGCACACGCGCACCAGCTCGTCCGCACACGCTTGATGATGTGGTGCGAACATCACGCCCACGCAGGACATCACCACGTCGAACACGTTATCGGAGAACGGCAGCGTCTCGGCGTCCCCTTCCATCCATTCCAGCTCGACGCCGCGGTCGGCTGCCTGCCGCCGGCCGGCGTCGAACATTTCCGGGGTGAGGTCACTCGCCACCACGTCAGCGCCCATCATGGCGGCCGGAATGGCCGCGTTGCCGGCGCCGGCACCCACGTCCAGGACACGGTGGCGCGGCTGGACGCCGCAGGCGGCAACGAGGATGGCTCCGACGTCCGGGATCAATTCGCTGGCGAGTGCGGGGTAGTCGCCCTGGGCCACATGGCGCGGTGCTTTTGCTTGAGGGACCGGTCCGCCTCGGTTGCATCAGCCTTGTCCTTCATGTCGGCGCCCCTCCCGCTGTGGCAGGTGTTAAGAGACAGCGCACTGTCGGTCCAGCAGAGGCTGTGATGCGAATTATTTTGGCCGCGGAGGGCCGGGATGTAAAGGTGTCGGCGGTATCGGGGCGGTACAAGGCGCAGCTTAACGTGGCCGGTTTTCGCCGTCTCGTCGAGGAACGCTGACCGGGCAGACTGTCCTGCTACGCATCATGACTGTGGACTCAACGCTTGGTGGCGGCATTTTGTGATCGCTCGGTGTCGTATCCCAGGCTTTGAGTCGTCTTGCATGGCATGGGATACGAGATACATAGGTTATGAGAGACTGCACCCGGCCTAGGACCTGGTTCGTATCATTTTCCAAAGGCGAGGGCACGAATGTCTGAAGTCGTGCTCACTGGCGTTTGGTCAACAGTGGTCGGCGTGGAATTTCAAGAGACGTCAGCACAATCCGTCGTTCTGCATCCAGGAAACCGTTGATTTCCTCAGGCTCAGGGGCGATCTATTGGTCATGGCCCGAAGTTCAGAGTCACCTCGGTCGCCGAATTAAGTCCTCCAAATTCCTGGGCCTCGGCCAGATATGAATGGCAGTTGAATGCAGTCAGGGTAGGCGAATCAGTCGTCACGTATGGGGAACGGCTAACGGTCACGACGTGTGATACTTAGCGCCGCGAAAACGCGGCCGCTTATTGCCATGATTCACACCCCAGCAACCGATACTCTGAGTTGGAACGCGCGTTATGCGAACCTCAAATGGGTGGGTGCGCGTCGCTTTCGCCCGGTGCACGTGCGAAAGCAGCAACAATTCCTCGGCATTAATGCCGCAATCGACGAAGTTCAGGAGTCCCACCGATGACCGACACCACGCCCCCAGATGAGCGAACGACTCCGGCCGCACCCGTGCCACCTGAGGCGCCCGCGGTTCCTGAGACAAAGCCGAAGAAGGAGAAACGGAAAGCTGGGCTAGGCACCTGGGCGCGGGGCCTGGGCATCATCGGCATCATCTTCGCGTTTACGCCCGCCGCGGGGTTCGGGATCTTCCTCGGCGTGGTCGCACTGGCCCTGGGCATCATCGGGTTGCGGCGGAAAGCACGTAGCGCGCGCACCGGAACGATTCTCGGTGCGCTTGCGCTGATCCTCGGCATCATCTTCGCAAACGTCTACAGCAATCACTCGTCGAGTTCGCCAGCGCCTGCCGCATCCTCAGCTGCCAGCTCAGCGCCGGCCGCCGCAGCTCCGGCGCCCGCCGCTGCGCCGGCTGCGCCGGCTGCGCCGGCCGGGACCGCAGCCCAGCTGCAGGCCCTGGCCGCAGCAAAGGGCTACCTGACCTCAGGCATAGGCTTCTCGCAGGCTTCGCTTACCGCGCAGCTCACCTCGAGTGCCGGCAACGGGTTCGCGCCGGCCGACGCCCAGTGGGCTGTCGATAACGCCGGTGCAGACTGGAACGCGCAGGCCCTCAAAGCGGCGAAAGGCTATCTGACCTCAGGCATGGGCTTCTCGCAGGCTTCGCTTACCGCGCAGCTCACCTCGAGCGCCGGCAACCAGTTCACGCCACCGCAGGCCGATTACGCCGTCGCCAACTCTGGCGCGGACTGGAACGCGGAGGCCGTCAAGGCGGCGAAGAGCTACATGTCCTCAGGCATGGGCTTCTCGCGCCAGAGCCTGATCGCCCAGCTAACCAGCTCGGCCGGCAACCAATTCACCGCGCCGCAGGCAGAGTACGCCGCCGACCAGGTGGGGCTGAAGTAAGCTCCTGCTTCTCACAATCAGCACAAACTGGCAGATTGGTGACACGGGGGATTGATCTGATGCAATAAGAGGACCTCCTGGTTTGTGTTCGGGAGCGAACACAAACCAGGAGGTCCTCGTTTCCCACCGTGACGCGTCTTGCTCATTCGGAGCGTCTGCAACTGACCCGCCGCACAGTGATTGATGGCTTGCCGCTGAGGAAAGCTGCCGAAAGGTTCAACCGCTTGGTTCCCACTGCCACGCGCTGGTCACGCCGCTATCGGGAACTGGGGAAGCCGGGCTGGAAGACCACAGCAGCCGGCCGCTGACCTGGCCCCGCACAGGACGACGCCCTGCGTTCGGAACGGCGGGCCGGGTCTGTGCGTGAACAGGCGCTGGGTCCGGGCCGGATCGCCGACCACCTGTACCTCCAAGTGCGCCGGGAATGCCACCCCACGCCACAAAAGATCGAGGGCAACGTCGCCCCCGCGGTGTCTCTGATGGACCGGCTAAACGTCACCAAGGGTGACACTTAGCGCTGCAAAAACCCCGCCACTTATCTGGTTCTGGCACGAATTTCGTGAACGGTGACGGATCGTCGCTGCGGGCGGTGTTCCCGTGCCTGGACAAGGCGCTGGCGAAGCAGGTGCGCCGGGTGGACGGGACGGCGCGGATATCGGCCTGGACCCGCGCGAACAGTGCGTTCCC